>NZ_JBALSN010000447.1:0-5205 GCF_036966985.1 Neobacillus drentensis
GCTTAAAGGTATTCAATTTTCATGTCTTTATACCAGTCTATTATTATTTTTTCTGCAGAAGGTATTAAAGGCAGGAAGTTTTCATTCAAAAAATTAGAGAGGTGGAAGGATATGGCTGAAGGGATGATTAAAGACCAAAACGATAAGCTTTATAGCCAAAGGAATGCTTTCTTAGATGAATGGGTTGCACATTATAGATCCTTTGCTACTAAAGGGCAAACCGCCAATTATATTCCTGCTTTAAGAACGAAAAACGTATCGCATTTAGGCATTTGCATCATAAGACCGGATGGAACAGCAATAAAGTCAGGGGATTATGAAGTATCTTTCACATTGCAAAGTATATCAAAAGTGCTTAGCTTTATAGCCGCATGCTTGAGCTGTGGAATTTCTTATGTGTTAGAGAGAGTTGATGTAGAACCAACTGGGGATGCCTTTAATTCCATTATTCGTTTAGAAATGCATAAGACGGGAAAGCCGTTTAACCCAATGATTAATGCTGGGGCGATTACCATAGCTTCACTACTGCCAGGAGAAACTTCAAACAAAAAATTAGAAGTTCTTTATCAATTAATCGAAAAACTGATAGGAAAACGTCCGGCTATTAATGAGGAAGTGTATCAATCTGAGTGGAAAACATCTTACCGAAATAGAGCTTTAGCTTACTATTTAAAGGAAACGGATTATTTAGAATCGGATGTAGAGGCAGCTTTAGAGGTTTACATGAAACAATGTTCAATAGAAGTAACCACAGAAGACATAGCCTTGATTGGACTGATTCTTGCAAATGATGGATATCATCCTATTCGTCAAGAACAGGTCCTGCCCAAAAAAGTAGCTAAATTAGCCAAAGCCTTAATGCTTACTTGCGGAATGTACAATGCTTCGGGTAAATTTGCGGCATTTGTCGGGTTGCCAGCAAAAAGTGGTGTATCTGGGGGCATAATGGCACTAGTTCCTCCAAACGTCAGAAGCGAACTGCCTTTTCAAGATGGATGCGGTATTGGTATATATGGACCAGCTATTGATGAATATGGGAATAGCCTAACAGGGGTTATGCTATTAAAACATTTAGTACAAGAATGGGATCTAAGTATTTTCTAATAAGCATATGCAGAAACTTTGCTTCTGCCAAGTAATAAAAGGAAGACACTAAGTCGCTAGATCTTTATTTTTTATATCAAACTACTAAACTTTTACTGGAGTGATGCACATGCAACAATTACTACATGCCATTATTAGCTTTTCAAATGATTTTCTATGGTCAAAGTTATTGATTATTATGTTAGTTATATTCGGTCTTTATTTCACATTTAAATCGAAATTTGTACAGTTTCGAATGTTGAAGGAAATGGTCCGTGTTTTAATGGAAGGGAGAACTGGTTCTAAAGACAGCATTTCGCCATTTCAAGCGTTCTGTATTGGGATGGCTGCACGCGTTGGAACAGGTAATATTACAGGAATTGCGATTGCGATTGCATTAGGCGGTCCTGGAGCGGTATTTTGGATGTGGATTATTTCTATTATTAGCTCAGCATCCAGCTTTATTGAAAGTACGTTAGCACAAGTATATAAAGTAAAAGATAAAGACGGTTTCCGCGGCGGCCCATCCTATTATATGGAAAAAGGATTACACAAACGTTGGATGGGAGTATTATTCTCCATTTTAATTACGCTTTCTTTCGGTCTTGTATTTAATTCTGTACAATCAAATACCGTTACAATTGCTTTTGAGAACGCATTTGGTACAGATCGTTTAACTGTAGGGATTATCATGGCAATTGCTTTCGCTGCGATTATCTTTGGCGGTTTGAAGAGTATTGCAAAACTAGCTGAATACAAAGTTATGCTTTTAGCTATGTTATACATTGGTGTTGCATTATTTGTCATAGCTACGAACATAACAAAAATGCCGGAAATACTTTCTCTTATTG
This sequence comes from Neobacillus drentensis, assembly GCF_036966985.1. Taxonomy (GTDB): domain Bacteria; phylum Bacillota; class Bacilli; order Bacillales; family Cytobacillaceae; genus Neobacillus; species Neobacillus drentensis_E. Next base: position 1,935 of record NZ_JBALSN010000447.1, read on the forward strand.
TTAAAAACGCGTTTGGCTTTGAACAAGTGGCAGGCGGTTCACTCGGCGCTGCGCTCATGAATGGAGTTAAACGAGGCTTATTCTCGAATGAAGCTGGTATGGGGAGTGCGCCAAACGTTGCCGCAACAGCAACAACAAGTCATCCGGTGAAACAAGGACTTATTCAAGCATTTGGCGTATTAACGGATACACTGATCATCTGTACAAGCACAGCATTTATTATTTTACTTTCTGATGCTTACAAACAACCCGGGCTAAATGGTATTGCACTTACACAAGCAGCATTAAGTGAACATATCGGTTCATGGGCATCAGGCTGTCTTGCCATCTTTATTTTATTATTTGGATTCGGTGCGTTAATTGGTAACTATTATTATGGGGAAACAAATATTCGCTTTTTACATACAAGTAAAGCATGGTTGATGCTTTACCGAATAAGCGTATTCGCCATGATTATATTCGGTTCAGTTGCAAAGATTCAACTTGTATGGGATTTAGCTGATTTATTTATGGGCTTCATGGTGATTGTAAACCTAATTGCCATTCTTCTATTATCAAAAGTGGCATTTAGTGCATTAAACGATTACATTAAACAGAAAAAGGATGGTAAAGATCCGGTATTTTATAAAGATACTATTAAGAATCATGAGAACATTGAATGTTGGGAACTCTCTCAAGTTGATTCAACCTTAGAAGAGGAAAAGGCCATATAATCATAAGACGTTTAAACACATTATGGTCTGAATATCTATAGATTTTTTCTGGTAGAATCCTGCATATCTATCTAAAACAAATCCACTACTTTGACATTCAAGTAGTGGATTTCATTTATTTTAGTAAGCCTATCTAATTGTTGGTTTATTTTTATGACACCTAAAGCAGAGAACATCTTTTTCTTATTCCTATCTAAATTAAATAAGGAAAATGGACGAATCAAAAAGTATAAAAACTTTGAATTTCGTCCCATTTTCCTTCTAGTTATCATGATAAGGTTCTTAAAAAGTAGCTGAAGCAAAACAATGATCATTAAAATAAATAATCTCGGAAAGAATCTTGCATCCTTTAATATTCTTGAAAGCTTCCCTTGCTTCTTTTTCTGTATCAAATTCGAACATCGACGTATTTTCGTTTGAATAGAGAGTGATTACCCACATTAAAAATTCCCCCAATAAAAGATTACTGTTCCTCTTTTCTCATTGACTGATAGATAATTTCTAATACTGTAGCTTTAATTTATAATAGGACCTACACAATCATACAGAAGAATACAAAACAACTTAAAAGTTTCAAAACATATTAGTGTTATATTAGTCATTAACAAAATCCAATGATCATCGTCTTTCAATGAAGAATGGTCAAAACAAAATTAAGACTCGATACATAAATTCTCTATATAAGGTAATATTACTAGTCGAGGAATGATTTTTTATAAATGACAACATTCTACAGAAGATGCTCCTTATGTCAGCTGCAGGCATGGGATATTTATTAGGTGATAAATATGTGGATAACGATCGCTTCCTATCTTCCAGACTGGTATGTTTTTATGCAAGCTTTTATTGCGTTTTTCATCCCCTATTCTATCTCGAAATTTTTTAGTTGGATCATTACATTAGAGGAAGAGTGATGAGAATCTGGAAATCAAAGATCAGAAAAATAAGAAACCATACAAATGAAAGTGAAAAAAAGGAAGATTATAAGCATTATAAATATCCAACAGGTCATTTTACGGGCGATTTTACCTTGGATTTGGAACTTATCAGGCAAGAAATCATTCTTAACTCGGATGTGCACGTTCGGGAGTTTAGTATCGGGCGTACAGGCATTCGGTCGGCCATCATTTTTGTAGAAGGACTGTCCGATAAAGATCTCATCGACAAACATATTATGAAATCATTGATGGTTGATTTTTTCAACGAATTTAAACTGGAACCCCCTTATGTAAAAGGAACCATTTCAAAAGAGTTTATTAAAAATCAAATTCTTTCTATTAGTGAAATAAAAGAAGTCAATCATATTAAAGAGTTGATAGCAAAAATATTGACAGGTATGACAGCCCTTTTGATTGATGGACTATCAGATGCGTTCATTCTTGGTACAACCAAAGCAAACAAACGGAATATTGAAGAGCCGGTAGCAGCAGCACTGGTCAGAGGTCCACGAGTTGGTTTTACTGAAATTTTATCCGATAATACCGCCCTTTTGCGACGCCATGGTGAAAACGTGAACTTAACATTAATAAAATTCCAAATAGGAAAACGGGCAAAAAAAGAATTGGCCATTGCCTATATGAATGAGATTGCTAACCCGGAATTAGTAGAAGAAGTAAAGAAAAGAATTCAGAAGATCGATATGGATCATGTACCGGAATCAGGCTATGTAGAGCAACTGATCGAAGATAATTACCTTAGTCCCTTTCCGCAAGTACAAAGTACAGAGCGTCCTGACCGTGTAATCAGCGCATTGATGGAAGGACGAGTGGCAATCTTGTTAGATGGAACACCTTTCGCTTTGATCGCACCGGTTACGTTTAGCATGTTATTGCAATCGCCGGAAGATTATTATGAACGATGGATTCCCGGCTCCCTCATCCGTCTTTTACGTTTTGGAGCAGCCCTTGTTACGTTGTTTGCACCTTCACTTTATATTTCTTTTATCTCTTTTCATCAGGGATTGATCCCAAGCAAGTTAGCCATTTCAATTACAGGAACTAGGGAAGGTGTTCCTTTCCCCTCACTAATAGAAGCACTGCTTATGGAAATAGCCCTCGAAATTTTACGGGAAGCTGGGCTGCGCTTACCTAAACCCATTGGCCCAGCGATGGGGATTGTTGGCGGACTAATCATCGGTGAAGCAGCCGTCCAAGCAGGGATTGTTAGTAATATTATGGTTATTGTAGTAGCAATAACCGCCATTTCTTCCTTTGCCATTCCGAGTTATAGTGCAGGGATCCCCTTGCGTATTCTTCGCTTTGTAGCCATGTTTGCTGCTGCATTGTTTGGATTGTACGGAGTTATTCTGTTTTTCCTCTTGCTTTGCAGTCATTTGGTGAAACTGAAGAGTTTTGGCGTACCTTATACCAGTCCTGCTGTACCTTATCGATTAAGTGACTTGAAAGATTTTATGATCCGCATGCCTATTCAGATGATGAAACGTCGTCCGAAGATGATGCATACGAAAGATCAATTTCGTAAAGGATAGCCTACTTCGAAGGAAGTGAACCCAAGATGATTCTTAGTCCCAAAGCCCGAATAACCACTCACCAAGCAGC
>NZ_JBALSN010000448.1:0-3187 GCF_036966985.1 Neobacillus drentensis
GTATTAATTGTTAATGAAAATGATACAACCATCAGGAATTAACGATAAGGGCGTGAACAAATGAAAGAGGATTTACTTAGTAAAATCTCACAAGAAGTAGAAGCAAGAGAAGCGGAATTAATCGAATTATTGTCGAAACTTATTGCGTTCCCAACAGTTAGTCCACCTGCACGGAATACCAATGAGGTGCAAGATTTTATTAAAGGATATTTGGATGATTTGGGATTTAACACCGATAAGTGGGATGTTTATCCGGGTGATCCTAATGTGGTTGGGGTTTTACGAGGAGAATCTCCTGATCAGTTTAATAGTTTAATTGTAAATGGTCACGTGGACGTCGCTGAAGTGGGGGATACTTCAGCGTGGAAGGAGTCTCCATTTTCGGCATTTTGTAAAGATGGCCATATTTATGGACGTGGTGTCGCTGATATGAAGGGCGGAATTGCTGCATCACTGATTGCAATTAAACTTTTAAAAGAACTGGGAATTTCGCTGCAAGGCGAACTTCAATTTCAATCGGTTATTGGCGAAGAGGTTGGCGAAGCAGGAACCCTGGCATGCATGGAGAGAGGTTATACAGCTGACTATGCGGTCGTGGTGGATACGAGTGATTTACATATTCAAGGACAGGGCGGCGTTATTACGGGATGGATTACCATTCAAAGCAACGAGACCTACCATGATGGAATCAGGAGGAAGATGATCCATGCAGGTGGTGGCGTGCAGGGGGCTAGTGCGATTGAGAAAATGATGAAGATCATTGCTGGGCTTCAAGAGTTGGAACGTCACTGGGCAATTACGAAAAGTTATGAAGGCTTTCCTCCTGGTACCAATACGATTAATCCCGCTGTGATTGAAGGAGGACGACATGCTGCATTTGTGGCAGATCGATGTGCGCTGTGGGTTACCGTTCATTTTTACCCAGATGAAGATTATGAAGAGGTCATCAAAGAAATAGAAGAGCATATTGGCGCAGTTGCGGCCGCAGATCCATGGCTGCGTGACAATCCTCCACAATTTGTGTGGGGCGGAAAATCAATGATCGTCGACCGAGGAGAAATTTTCCCCTCATTAGAAATAGATTCTGAACATCCAGGAACGAAGCTATTAGCGAACTCCTTTGAAAACTTATTATCGGCCAAGCCAACCGTTGGTATGTCCACCACTGTTACAGATGCGGGCTGGCTGGGACGTGCAGGTATTCCAACCGCTATTTTTGGACCTGGTAAATTGGAAGACGCCCATGCCGTGAATGAGAAAGTCGAAGTTATCCAATTATTAGACTTTACAAAAGTGTTAGCCGTTTTCATCGCTGATTGGTGCAACACAAGAAAGGAGCAGTAGGGGAATGAGATTTACCCAAAGACTTTTTGAAAAAGTAAGTGATATTTGGGGGCAGACCCATCAGCATCCATTTGTTGTCGGGATGGGGACAGGGGAGTTGCCGATTGAATCATTTATTCGCTATATGAAACAGGATTATGTGTTTTTAATCGATTATTCCAAGTTGTTTGCTATGGGGGCCGTTAAAGCAACAGACTTGGAGACGATGGCCGCATTTGCGAAGCTTTTGGATGAAACATTGCATGGAGAGATGGACTTGCACCGTCAATATGCAGAGAGGTTTGGGATTACACATCAACAGCTGGAGGAAACCAAACCAACGCCGATCAACTTAGCCTATACACGGTATATGTTAAATGTTGCCCAGAATGGTTCTCTTGCAGAATTAGTATCTGCTCTCTTGCCGTGTATGTGGAGCTATTGGGAGATTAGCAAAGTGCTAGCAACTAACTATCCTGATGCTATCGAACATCTACTCTATGGGGAATGGGTAAAAATGTACTCTTCTGATGAGTTTGGTTCATTAGCAACTTGGCTTATTGATTTATTAGATCGATTGGCAAAGGGAAAACCGGAGCGGGAGTTAGCCATCTTAGAAGAACATTTCCTGACAACATCTCGATTTGAATACATGTTTTGGGACATGGTCTATCAGGGAGGCGAGTGGCCTGTCTAACTCGACGATGTTATCCATTCAAGGCCTCGCCTATTCTTTTGAAAAAGAAAAGCCCATTTTTCACGGACTAACTCTCGAGATGAAACGAGGAGAGTTTGTTTCCATCATTGGTGCCAGCGGGTCAGGTAAAAGCACTCTTTTCAAATTGGTAACTGGTTTACTTGAACCAGATCAAGGGGACATCCTGATTGATGGTCAAAAGACCGGAAAGAGATTAGGAAGTGTTGGTTATATGCCGCAAAAGGATTTGCTGCTGCCATGGAGGACTGTTTTAGAAAATGTGTTACTGCCTTTAGAAGTGACAAAGGAACATAAGCAAACGAGAATTCCTGAAATACGAGAGTGGTTATCTCGGTTTGGCTTGGCTGAATTTGAAAAAGCTTATCCCAATGAACTCTCCGGAGGAATGAAGCAGCGTGTCGCTTTTTTAAGAACGCTGATGACGGGAAAGGAACTTCTATTATTAGATGAACCCTTTGGTGCACTTGATTCGATGACAAAACGAAACATGCACAAATGGTTATTAGGACTGTGGGGGGAATTACAAAAGACGGTCTTGTTCATTACCCATGATCTTGAGGAAGCGATTCTATTAAGCGACAGAGTTTATGTGCTGCAAGATATAGGAATCAAAGAACTAAAAGTCAATTTGCCGAGGCCAAGAAGTTCACAGCTAATCTATCAATCAGAGTTTTTAACGATGAGAAAAGAACTGGAGATGCTGATTCACAATGAAAGCTAGCCTGAAGAAATGGACAGAAGATTACGGTTTGTTCTTATTGGTGGTCCTCCTACTTGTCAGCGGATGGGAATGGGCAGTAAGGCAGGCAATGATTCCGTCATTTATTTTGCCTGCTCCTTCAGCCATTTGGGGGGCATTGATAGAAAACAAGCAACTGTTGTTTGAAGAGCATCTGCCAGCTACCCTCAAAGAAGTTTTGATTGGTTTTGGGCTCTCTGTGATCGGCGGATTGATACTGGGAGTTGGAATGCATTTTTCCCGTTCAATCGAAAAAGTCCTTTATCCGTTCCTTGTGATCTCACAAACGGTGCCGCTTATTGCCATTTCACCGATTTTTATTATGTGGTTTGGTTATTCGATTTGGAGCAAAATTGCCGTGACCATTTTAACTGCTTTTTTTCCAATCGTCGTGAGTACGTATGATG
>NZ_JBALSN010000448.1:3216-4599 GCF_036966985.1 Neobacillus drentensis
AACGATGGGTGCGAACCGCTGGACAATTTTTAAAAAAATTCAACTGCCGATGGCATTGCCAGCTATTTTTTCCGGCTTGAAGTTGTCTGTCGTTTATTGCGTCGTCGGAGCAACGATTGGTGAATGGCTGGGTGCAAGTGAAGGTTTAGGATATTTTAGTCGGAGAATGTCTGGTAATTTACAGGCAGATGCCGTATTTGCATCGATATTCCTTTTATCCATGCTGGGAATCGTATTATTTCTATTAATTGGTTTATTGGAAAAACAGGTTTTGAAAAATAAATATCGCTTCAACTAGAGAGGAAGAACGTAAAGATGAAAAAGAGTTTTTTGATTCTGGTAAGTTTAATATTACTAATATTAAGTGCTTGTGGGAAAGAAACCGCTGAGAAAAATGTTGCTTCGAACGAGAAGCTTCAGAAAGTAAGCTTAATGCTGGATTGGTATCCAAATGCGGTGCATTCGTTTCTTTTTGTAGCTGAGGAGAAGGGATATTTTAAGGAACAGGGTTTAGATGTTGATATTCAAATGCCAGCAGATACAAATGATCCGCTTAAACTTGTGGCAGCTAATCAAATCGACATGGCGATGAGTTATCAACCACAGGTGCTCGTGGCACGTAGTGAAGATATCCCTGTTCAATCATTTGGTGCGATTGTCCGTCACCCGCTAAATCAATTAATGGTACATGCAGATGGCCCGATTCAATCCCCTAAGGATTTAGCGGGGAAAACGATTGGTTATCCATCTATTCCGTTGGATGAAGCGATAGTAGGAACGATGCTTAAAGCCGATGGTGGAGATGTTAAGAAGGCAAAAATGGTGGATGTTGGCTGGGATCTTATTCCTGCGATGGCAACGAAAAAAACAGATGCCCTGATCGGCGGCTATATTAACCACGAGAAATTATTGTTAGAAAAAGAAGGCCATCCAATGCGTACACTGAATCCCGCTGATTATGGTGTTCCAGATTATTATGAATTAGTATTGGTTGCTAGTGAGAAGGGATTAAAAGAAAAGCCAGAGGTGTTTAAAAAGTTTATGGCGGCAATCACAGAAGGTCAAAAATATGTGGAGGCGCATCCTGAAGAGGGCCTTTCGACATTAATGAACCATGAAGATAAAACATCACCACTAGAGAAGGATGTCGAAACCAAAAGCTTAGAAATCCTCCTCCCGCTAATGGACGCCAAAGAAAAACCATTCGGCTACCAAGACCCGCAAACATGGGAGAAAACAGCCCAGTGGCTAAAAGACAACAAAGTCATAAAAGAAACCGTCAAAGCCGAAGATGCATTTGTTAACTACTGATTTGATGTAAAACGTTTGGTGTAAAAAGGTTTGGTGTAAAAACCCTTTGGTGTCAGGCACCACAAAAAGACA
>NZ_JBALSN010000448.1:4638-4954 GCF_036966985.1 Neobacillus drentensis
CGACTCTAATGTTTGGTAGAATATAGATAAAATTTATTTTGAGGTAAGAAGATGAAAATCTATGTAACGATGAAAAGTTTAGCTAAGAGGAAGGATTATCTAACCAAACAAGAGATTGATTTAGCAGAAGTTCCACAAACCCTTCGACAGTTATTGACAGGATTAGTGACGACTAAAGTTAAAGCATTCAATGCAGAAATTTCAGAAGCTATTTTGGTAAGGTTCCTTTCAAATGAGGAGATCCAACAACAGGTCCATGCCGGTAGTGTAGGTTTTGGAACTAAATATAATGAACAACAAATCGATTGTCACCTGG
>NZ_JBALSN010000448.1:5022-5586 GCF_036966985.1 Neobacillus drentensis
TTTATGAATGAACAAGAACTGCCCGACTTAGATGGACCCTTGGAGATAAAAGAAGGAGATCAATTTACTTTTATTAAGCTTACTATGTTAGCAGGACGTATGTGGTAATGGGGGAACGATATGAGAACAAAAAATAAGGAATTATATTATGAAGGTTTAGCGGCAAGAGCAAGCCAAGAACTTAATGGTACCGAACAGCAACTAGCACTCCTGATCCTAAAATTAGAGAATGCAACCTATCTGGTAAGAGACACAAATCATCAAGAAATCAGAAAAATCATCCTCGGTCAAGAGAGTCACAAGGACCCCATCATTTACCAGCCGCTTGTGAAGATTGCCCGCACCTTGCTTGGTAATAGGTACGGGACAATTTTTCAATATATTGTGGATCGTAAGTGTGAATATCCATATAGCATAGGGTTTGATCGACGACCATTTCGGACGAAAAATCTCGAGTTTCACCACGATGGGTTGATCGATAGTTTCCTTTACCTTGTAGACTTGGCTTTCGAAGAGTTTTCAATTATTGAATATCTAACTACTCGGGATAATTTATCCATTTAT
>NZ_JBALSN010000449.1:0-5761 GCF_036966985.1 Neobacillus drentensis
GTGTGAACATTTAGAAAATAATAGTGTGGAAAGTAGTGGTGTTAGGTGATCAAAAAGATACTTACTATGGTGTGTTTTGCCATTATGCTTACTTTAGCTGGGAATTCGATACATAAGGTTCAGGCGGAATCGGTAACTGACATACAAAGCCCTCCAAAAGCTCAACANNACATGACAATCTTACACTTCAAGGAAATTTTTCAAGCATAAATACCCAGTTGAATCGGGTTTCCAAAGCCATTCAGTTGAATAATCAAGAAATAAGCAAGATTAAGTCCGAACGCAAACAAGCCAAAACAGAGGTCAAACAGCTCGAAAAAGAGCTTCAGAGCTTAAAAAAGGATATGGAAAAGCGAAAAAGTATTTTACGAGAACGTGCTCGATCCTATCAACAAACTGACAAGCATATTGCCTATCTCGATGTACTCCTAGGGGCAACAAGTCTAAGTGATTTTGTAGAACGTGTCGGCGCCGTGGCTGCCATTGCGGAGGCAGATCAAAGTCTTCTCCAGCAACAAGAAACACAGCAACAGAAATACGATAACAAAAAGATCTCTTTAGAAAAAAAAATAGCCGACCTCAAAATTATGAAGAAAAAAATAGAAACGATAAGAACTAATCTAATAAAACAAGAAAATGAATACGCAATGCTTAGAGAGCAACATAAAAAGAAATTAAGAAACAAAGATAAGATTAATGGTAAGGGTAATGATAAAGGTGAAACATACAAAAATGTAGCTTCGGATAATGTACGTGACTACATAGGGACTGTCATTAATGCTGGAAATAAGTATGTTGGTAACTCTGTTTATGTGTTTGGCGGCGGAAGAAATAAAGATGATATTGCCCGTGGAAGATTTGATTGCTCCGGATTTGTCCACTGGGCGTTTGCGCAGGCTGGCATTGAAATCGGCACCTCGACGTCGACAATTAAAGATGATGGCAGACAGGTTTCTCCCGAAGATATGCGGCCAGGTGACCTTGTTTTCTTTGACACCTACAAAAAAGACGGGCATGTTGGAATTTATCTTGGCGATGGGAAATTTATCGGTTCCCAAAATTCAACAGGGGTTGCGGTCGCCGATATGACAAAAGGATATTGGAAAAACATGTTTAAGGGTCGTGTGATTCGCATTTAGGAGATAAATATAAATTCATAAGGACCATTCGGGACCGATCCCCTTCGGTTCGGTCCTTATGACCTGCTCATCACTATTGCCCTTCCCCCTTAACTAACGGGGCAATCCTATCAATTCGATTGGTCCATATTCCTCCTGTAAAGTGATCTGGAAGCCGTTTTAGATCATCCGCTGAATCAAAGCCTTCAGACCATTCTCCATCCCCTGCGACCACAATGACTCTAGTATTTACATCATCCATGCGATTTAAAAACTTGTTCGGCCATCCCCACAACAATGGGGCGTATTTTTCAGGAACATGCAATTGCGTATTCTCACAGGTCGATGGGATATAACCTGTCCATCCCACTCCTAAATAGGGGATCAAACAGCTTTTCAGCGTAGCCATTGACATCACACGAAGATCTGGAAGTTGTTCTTTTAATACGGCAATCGGTTGATCATCCCCGTATACAGTTAGCTGATCAAGGCGTTTTTCCGGTAGTTTCGATAGAAATCCAGCAAGCATCGTCCCCTCTTTTGGGTCAGCGTTTTTAATATGTATCAGGAATGGTTTATCGGCAAAATGCGTCATCACTTCGTCTAGTGACGGCATTAATCCCACTCCTTTTCCCCGAAACGGAAAAGTCTTACCATTATCAGCAGTATATCCGTAACCAATATCGACTTTTTTTAATTCTACCATCGTGTAGTCTTTGGTAGAGCCTTTCACATTTGTGCGGCACTCAAGGGTTCCGTCATGGAACACGGCAAATTGACCATCTTTTGTTGCTTTAATGTCTAATTCGACAAGGTCAGCACCGGCATCAAAGGCAGCTTTCATAGACGACAGTGTGTTTTCTAAGTAGGGATGCTCAGGTTTATAAATACGCTCCGCTGTACAGGTATCCCACTCGATCCCTTTCATTGTAAAAGTTTGGCCAAGCCCGCGGTGTGCCAATAAGAACGGTTCTCCCTTACGATCCTTCGTTAATAAAGAACTATTATTAAAGAACATAAATACAATTAATAAAATCAGAAATAATCCGAGTCTTTTTATTCCTTTATTGAATTTCATTTTTTTCCTCCATTGAGATCATTAGGGTTCCCCTTATTCAATCATAATGGAAAGCAAGATTGCAGACAATTTTACGAAGAAAAAACACCCTTCCACTATTCAAATGAATGTGGAAAGGTGTCCTTTCAATTATATAAGCGGTCGTCCGGCATCTGGAGATAGATTTGGATCTCCGCCACCAATGATAATCGCACTCTCTGGCTGAATATCATTATCCTCTAAGTTTGCTGTAAGATTGGTTTTGCTATTTTTATTATCTTTCATATTATTTTGAAATTCCTGTGGTACATTCTTTTTTTCTTTGTCCATGTTTACACCCCTTTTTACAGGTAGTGTTTGTAAGACCATACGGAATTATGCTAAATCCTTACTATCATTCTCTCTTTGTTCTTAAAATAAACCCATTCCTTGAATCCAATCTCCTTGAGACGCTGCTGAACTAGATCAAAATCGTCCCCTACACGATGCGGATCATGAGCATCGGATCCAAAGGTTACCTTCACACCATAGTGTAGTGCCATTTCAAGAATATCATCCGACGGATACCAGCCGCCAACGTCCTTGGTTTTTCCAGAGGTGTTGATTTCAATTGCAATATCATGTTCTCCAATCACTTTAAGGGTATGTTCAACCGCAGCTGTCTGAATGGATGAAAAAGCAGGATAAAATCCTTTCATGGCGTCAATATGGCCGAGGATTTGAAACATACCACTTCGTGCGGATTGCTCAATCAGAGAATAGTAATTTTCTTTCGACTTGATCTTTTCTTTTTCTGTTAAGCCGTTCCATCGCTTTTTATTAAAAATACTTACTCCGTCCACATAGTGAACCGATCCAATAATGTAATCAAAAGGATACGGTTCAAAACAGGAGCGGTAAATCTCAACTGACTCAGGGAAGAAATCTGACTCTACTCCGAGCAGCACGTCAATTTTTTCTTTATACGTTTGTTTTAATTGAAGGACTTCGTTAATATATTCGGGAAATGCACTTTTTGCCATGGCGATGTTAGGATGGAGTTGATCCTCCTCGCTGCTGAAATAGGGAGAATGATCAGCGATCCCGATTACACTTAATCCCCTTTCAATGGCTGCTTCAATATAATCACGTATTTTGCCACGAGCATGACCGCACCGATCATGGTGGGTATGTAAATCAAATTTCGAATGTAATGTTTCCACAATTTTCACCTCAACTATTAATATGTACATTATCCAGAAAAGATTAATCCAAGCTAAAAAAAGAAAACACCTTCCTCTGAAGACGTTTTCTTTTCTGGGCTCTTATATATATGTTTGGTTGATTGAATTAAGAGGAACTTCGCGTTTTTCTCGTCTTCTTTTTTGCCTTTTTGCTTTTTCTTTTTCATAAAAATGATACACAATGAAATAAGAACAAATGCCAAGGATTAACCCGAAAATCGACATTCCTATTAACGTATGAATTCCTCCATGAAGGATACTTACGAGCGTATGAAAATCGCCATGGATTAATTTTTTAAATGAAAAAGAGGAATGGTGCCCGATATGAACCTTCATTGGAAAAAGAAATTTCCCTAATGTTTTTGCAAAAGGTAACAATATGACTGGGAGCAGTGTTAATTTTCCGATCACATTCCCAATAATTGATGCAGGTAATGAACCTTTCGCTATACGGACAATCGGAACAAAAAATATATAGATAAGTGATCCTGTTGATAGAACCAACATTTCTAAGCCTAGGCCCAGGGCGAATCCTAAGGATACTTTTTTAGCTCCACCAGGAGACCTGAGCAGTTTAATTATATTTAACTTAAAAGCACGTCCAAATCGTTTAAAAAAATTATACTTTTTTGGTTTAATGCTCATATAGGTATCTCCTTACTACGATAGTTAACTTTATTATACTCTATATAAGCCATAACTACTATTCTAACAAATTAACTTTTTAAATAAATAAAGAGTGGTCCCCATATGGCAACCACTCTACTTCTTTCGTTTACGCTTTAACTTCTTTATTTAAGTATATTGACAGAATTTCTTTGACAGAATTCCTTCCCCTATTTATCGCAGTATTATATGCTTGTTCCTTGATAAACTCTGGCAAATGAACAAGTGATTTTAATTGAGCATAAGTACCGCTTGGTTCGATTTCAATATCGACAATATTATAACTCCACTCGATTTCTGCAGGAATATGGATGGCATTGATTCCCAGCTCTAGCGCCGGTTTGATGTCCGTCTTGAGTGAATTCCCAATCATCCAAGTACTCTTTTTATCTGTGTTGATTTTATTTAAAATCTGTTGCAGTGCATCTGTGTTTTTATGTTCAAAAATAAAGATTCTGTTCTCAAAGTAATCCGTTAACCCCAATTGAGTAATTTTTCTCCTTTGGTTTGCTTCATCCCCTCCCGTAAATAATAACAATTGATGTCCGTCTGCCTGTAAGGTATCCAGGATTTCATACATATATGGAAATGGTTTTACCTTTCGTTGAAAAACACTTTGACCAATTTTTTCAATTTGATTTATCTCAGATCCCTTCAGTTTCCTTCCGAACCTTAGGCAAAAATACCTATAGGTTGCCACTAAGGATTGCGTATATAAGGAAGAATGAAAGCCGTTTTTTTCCACACCTTTTATGTCAATTTCAGATTGCTTGTCGAGAATTTCTTGCTTAGAAACCGATTTAAACCATTTCTTCATTACATTTGCAAATCTGTTTCGAGATTCTACAAAGTATTTATTGCAATGAATTAAGGTGTCATCTAAATCCAATATTAAGGTTTGTTGATTCATGAACCAATTCCCCCTTTAATAATGGTATAAACTAAATATATGGGTTAACATCATTTTCATGATAAAATAAGCCTTTCCCATTTAAAGTTAGTTCATTAGCATTAGAGGACTTTTTATTCGTTGAATTAACGATTTCAATATAACAGTAGCACTAAACAAAGTCAGTGCCTTAAAAGACAAAAATCCAAATTTATGTAGTATAATAAGAAAATTATTACTAACAGGAGTAGAGATCATTGGAAAAACAAAATAGCAAGTATCGATGGGTCGTTTTTGTGTCAGTTTTATTAACATATTTATTAATTGTGAGTCAACGAACAGCCCCCGGATTGATTTCCGACCAATTAATGAAAGATTTTAACATTACCGCCTCTACGATTGGATTATTGGCAAGTATTCAATTTTTTGCTTATGCAGGTTTACAAATACCGGTAGGAATCTTATCTGATCGGTTTGGACCTAATTTCTTTCTAGTGATAGGGACGCTGCTTGCAGGTATAGGTACATTAATTTATAGTACAGCCTCGCATGAAGCGGTTTTTCTTTTTGCTAGATTATTGGTAGGCACGGGCGATGCGGCGATATGGGTTAATTTAGTTTTAATCCTTAGTCAATGGTTTAAAGTAAGAGAATTTGTAGGATTACTGGGTATCGCGGGAATGGCAGGAAGCTTTGGCTTTTTGTTAGCGACCGTCCCACTTTCGGCATGGATTACGATATCCGGGTGGCGCGCACCTTTTTTTACATCGGGAATCCTATTACTTCTCTGCAGCCTCCTACTTTATAT
>NZ_JBALSN010000450.1:0-672 GCF_036966985.1 Neobacillus drentensis
GCTTAGAGCTAAGCGGATACCTAGTAATATATTAGGTAAAGAAGCTGGAATCATCAGCTTAGTTATTTGCTCTATTCGGCTGTACTCTAATATTTGAGCAACATCGTATAGTTTTTTATCGACATTACGAATGCCTAAAAAGGTTTGTAAATATAAAGGGAAAAAGGCACCTAAAGCAATTAGTAATATTTTAGATAATTCACCAAACCCTAACCACATGATAAATAGTGGTGTAATCACAAGCAGTGGGACAGTTCGAAGCATTTGGATACTTGGGTTTAAATATTCCTCTGCCCTTTTGTTCATGCCAACAATGACACCTATTAATAATCCGAGAAAACCGCCGATAGCAAAGCCGAGAAATGCTCGAAATAAACTAATTTGCAAATGTTTAGCCATCTCCCCTGACTGGACTAGTTCTATGAAGCGGGTGACAATTAGCAATGGTGAAGAAAATAATTGTTCGGACAAGATACCGAGTGAACTTAACAATTGCCATAAAAACAATACGACAACAGGCAGAGTTAATCCTCGCCAAATAGAGTAACTATTTGTTAATTGTGCTTTCATTTTTTTAATTGAAATGGCTTTGTTCTGTGCAATTGTTTGTGTAGACATTTTTATCATCCTTTCTTTTTTAAGTTAAATGCTCCAATCTTCTATGTCGTTAAC
>NZ_JBALSN010000450.1:727-1597 GCF_036966985.1 Neobacillus drentensis
AACTTGGTGATCAAGTAGTTTCAAGATAACAGTTCTGTATTCTTGGAAAGCTTTACTGATCCTTGTTCTTGGATAAGGTAAATCAATAGGGACAATACCCTTTATTCGCCCTGGCTTTGCATCCATGACGACGACTTTAGAGGACAAAAAGATCGCCTCATCAATATCGTGGGTTACAAGCATCATTGTCGTCTGATTTTCCTCCCATATTTCAAGTAAAGCTTCTTGGAGATGGTTGCGAGTGAATGCATCTAATGCGCCAAACGGTTCATCCAACAATAATACTTCAGGATTCCGCAGCAAGGCCCTAGCAATTGCCACACGTTGTGACATCCCCCCGGATAATTGACGCGGATAGGCTTTTTCAAATCCTTTAAGTTTTACAAGTGAAATTAAATGGTCGACTTTTGAACGGATTTCTGGATCTTTTAATGACAGGTTACCAGAAATATTTTTTTCTACGTTTAACCAGGGAAATAAACGATGCTCTTGAAAAATAAAGCCGCGATCCTTAGAGGGTCCATTCACTTCCTTATCAGCTATCATAATCTCGCCTTCAAAATCTAAATCAAGTCCGGCAATTAATTTTAATAATGTACTTTTTCCGCAACCGCTGGGACCAATAATGGTCATAAACTCACCATATTTTACGGAAAGATTAAAATCCTCTAAAACTTTAATACTTTCATTGTCACTGTTAAAAGTTTTTCTTACATGATTAATTGTCACTGTTGATACCATAATGTTCATCATCCTTTCTTAAAATAAAAAAAGAGATTCAGTGAAAAGACAAATATGTCTTTTCACCGAATCTCTAGTAGACTAGTCGATTCATTCGAATGAATTAATTGATAATAACTTACCATGGAT
>NZ_JBALSN010000451.1:0-539 GCF_036966985.1 Neobacillus drentensis
GCTAAAGGTCTCGTTATATTAGTTGCTGTATTAGTTGATAGTAAGTTTTCAAAAATTAAAAAATAAGAAATTGGGGGTTTCACGATGAAAAAGATTATTTCCTTGCTGGCAATGTTTATGGTCATTATTGGTCTTGTTGGATGTAGTATGGATGAAGCGTCTAGCACGAAACCAGATTCAAAGACAAAAGATAACGGTAAGTTAAAAGTTGGTTTATCCATGAATACGTTAAACAATCCTTTCTTTGTTGCTGTGAAAGAAGGAGCAGAAGCACAAGCCAAAGAAGATAAGGTTGAGCTGGTTATAACAGATGCACAAAACGACCCTGGTAAACAAATATCTGACGTAGAAAATCTTTTACAGCAAAATATCAATGTGTTAGTCATTGACCCAACGGATAGTGACGCGATTGTCCAAGCTGTTAAAAAAGCAAACGATGCAGATATCCCTGTTTTTACAATCGACCGTTCTTCTAATGGTGGAGAAGTAATTACTCATATCGGTTTTGATGCACTTAAGTCTGGTAATATTGCAGGTAC
>NZ_JBALSN010000451.1:569-6678 GCF_036966985.1 Neobacillus drentensis
AGCAAAGGCTTTAATGAAATTATGGATGCAAATTCTGGCTTTAAAGTTGTAGCTAGACAAGCAGCAAACTTTGACCGCGGTGAAGCGATGAAAGTAATGGAAGATATTCTTCAAGCAAATCCTAAGATTGATGGAGTATATGCAGCAAATGATGAAATGGCACTTGGCGCATTAGCTGCTATTGAAGCAGCAGGCCGTTTAGATGAAATCACGTTAATTGGCTGTGATGCCATTGACCCATCGATTGAAGCCATTAAAGCTGGTAAATTAGAAGCAACAATTGCTGAGCCGCCGTTCTTCCTTGGAAAAGAAGCAGTGATTACTGCTCAAAAAATTTCTAAGAAAGAAAATGTTGAAAAAGAAGTCATTCTTGATTCTACACTTGTTACTAAAGAAAACGTGAATGAAGTAAAAACGAAATAATCATAGTTTATAAGGTAAAAACGCAATCGCATTGCGTTTTTACTTTTATTATCTCGAAAATATAGTAGAGGCGGGTAAGTATATGTCAAAAGTTATTGTTGTCGGAAGTTATGTTGTTGATTTAATGAGTCGCACTCCTCATCTCCCGAAACCGGGAGAAACAGTTCTTGGCGGGCCATTTCAAATGGGGCCTGGTGGGAAAGGTGGAAACCAGGCAACTGCTGCTGCTCGGAGCGGTTCTGAAGTGACGTTTTTAACCAAATTGGGTGATGATGTTTTTGGAAGAGAAGCATTGAACCACTTTAAGAAAGAAAATGTGAATACTGAATATATTAAAGTCGATCCGGAGCAGGCCACAGGAGCTGCTTTAATTGAAGTAGATGAAAAAGGCGAAAATAGTATCGTGGTTGCTCTAGGGGCATGTGGAACAATAACGGAAGAAGAGGTAATAGAAGCAGAAGAAAAAATAAAGGAAGCAGATATTGTGTTGATCCAATTAGAAACAAGCATTGAAGCAATTGTGACCACAGTGAAATTAGCTAGGAATCATGGTGTACCAATCATTTTGAATCCAGCCCCATATCAGGAATTTCCTAGGGAAATTCTGCGGGACGTCGCTTACATCACTCCAAATGAAACTGAGGCCTTCGAGTTGACCGGGATTGAAGTAAGAGATGAAAGTTCAGCACTTACAGCTGCACAAATAATTCATGAACTGGGTGTTAATTCAGTTATCATCACTTTGGGCAGCAAAGGAGCATTCCTATACACAGGAGGAGGCAACGGGGAACTGATTCCGAGTTTTACGGTTGAAGCGGTCGATACAACGGGAGCAGGAGATGCCTTTAACGGTGGATTTGCCCATGCGATTAGCAATGGTTATTCGGTGAAAAATGCCATGAAATTTGCCAACGCTGTTGCTGCCTTATCCGTCACAAAAATAGGCACAGCACCTGCCATGCCCTATAAGTATGAAGTAGAAGCATTACTAGCTAAAATGTAAAATAAAGAGCAGTAAATGCATCATTCACGGTGTCAGGCACCATGTGAAAAAAATTCACATGGTGCCTGACACCAATACCAACATTCATATAAATAACAACAAGCTGAGGGCCATTACTGCCATCCCTCCAATTAATCCATAGATTGATAGATGTGCTTCGTCATATCTTTTTGCAGCAGGCAGTAATTCATCGAGGGAGATGAAGACCATGATCCCGGCAACCGCTGCAAAAATAATTCCAAACATGATTTCGTTGAGAAACGGCATTAAGAAGAGGTAGGCGGCTAACGCTCCAACTGGTTCAGACAAACCAGACAAGAACGATAGTTTAAAAGCCCGCTTCTTATCACCAGTCGCAAAGTAGACAGGTACGGAGACGGCGATGCCCTCGGGTATATTGTGAATCGCAATCGCGACGGCAATGGCAATCCCAAGTGCAGGGTCTTGCAGCGCCGAAGTAAAGGTGGCAATCCCTTCCGGAAAGTTATGAATTCCGATCGCAAGAGCTGTAAACGTGCCCATTTTTAACAAATCTGGCTTTTCCCCAGTACTCGTACTTCCTCCCCTTGTCATGTCCTCGACTTTCTTTAGTTCATGGGGGTTACTCTGCTTAGGAATAAATTTATCAATGCTAGCGATTAACAGCATCCCAGCAAAAAATCCGCCGACAGTTAACCAGTTTCCTAATCCAATGCCCAAGGAATCAACAAGAGCTACCTTGGCCTTTACAAAAATTTCAACCATCGATACATAGATCATGACACCTGCAGAGAATCCGAGAGTTACGGATAAAAATTTAGTATTGGTATGTGAGGTGAAAAACGCAAGGATGCTGCCAATTCCTGTGGCCAGCCCTGCAAACAATGTTAATCCAAAGGCTAATAACAGATTTTCAGTCACTGTGATCACTCCTTCATGAACTGAATCCGTATATAGAAATGGGACGTAGTTTCCACTACATCCCCTTGTTCTATAGGTTTTATCTCAATATATTATATTGGTGTCAGGCACCACATTATTCCTCGTCTTTTTTCTGCTTTTTCTGAGCCTCTTGGAGAGCGAGGAGGATGTCTTGAACGTCGATTTTTCCATCGTTGTTTAGGTCGGTAAGTGTATTTTCCGGACCTTCTTTCGGCGGTGCTGCCGGTGTTGGAGTTGAAGCAGTCGGTGCCTGAGCAACAGCTGTCTGCTTCGGTCTAAAAGCAAATGTAAACAACAGGAGGATTATGATGAGAACGCCAGAAACACCATCCACGATATAGAAGATTGTGGCGTAATCCGACCAGAGTGTTTTACTGCTGCCCATCTTTTTCTCAGCGTTCGCGATATATTGTTTGATTTCAGAATGATTTGGGTAAATCCGCTGAACCGCCTCAAATTTTTCTAACGCATGCTTATAGTAGCCGCCCCAGTATAGATTAAGTCCTTCTTGGTAAAGCTTATCCGTTTCGCTCTTTGCATTTTTCGCCCCAGCTTGGTTTACAAATTCTTTGACCGTATTAACAGGAACAGCAAAGTTAAAGCCTTGAACTTCTTGGCCATTGACTGTGTCTCCCCTAAAGGTGAGCAGCCCAATGATTTCACCTTTTTCATTGATGACAGGTCCACCGCTATTCCCGTGCGTGGCGGCGGCGTTAATTTGGATGACCGGACTTCCTTGTTCTGTCTTTTTGGAAGTAGCAGAAATTTGACCTGCATTCATGGAAGAAACTAACGATGAATCAGGGGATAATAGATCCGAATCGGCAGCGGCTGGATATCCGCTGACCCAAATGTTATCTTGGTTCTGGATATTATCAGAATCTCCAAGTGGTAAAGTCGGTAAGTTTTTGCCTTCGATTTTTAGAACGGCGACATCTTTTCCTTCATTAATGGGAGCCCCGTAGCTTTTCACTTCGCCATCAAGGACATCTCCACCAGGTAAAATTACTTTGATAACCTTTTGAATTTCCGAGTATTGTGTGTATTGGACCATATATTTATAGGCAGTTTCATAGTCTACCTTAAAATAGTCTGCGATGATCGTTACTAGTTGTTCAAATGCAGCATTGGCAATTTCCGCATCTTCCTGTTGAGTCGCTTCCACCACATGAGCATTTGTAACGATATAGCCGTTTGAGGTAATAATGGCCCCTGAACCTGAGCCGCCCACGATTGATTGGTTATTTAGCTGTTCTAATATGGCAATGACTTCTGGATCATAGGGGTTATTAAACTGCCATTGCACAACAGCATAGTCGAGAATACGTACCACTGCTGGCTTCGAGTACTCGGCAAGTTTTTGGGCTTGAGCTATTTTCCCAGCCGCTGGTTTAAGATTGATTAGGAATATGGAAGCTACCATGACTGCGATAAGCAGCAAACTGATAGGTATGGTAAAAAGGGCCCTTTTTTTCAAAACATCATTCACTCCTAGGTTGGATATTTTTCAAAATTTACTCTGCAATATATTCGCCCTGACGAGAAAAGTAATATTGTACAAAGAAATTTTTAGAAAATACCAAGGTGACATTTGAAGTTGAGGAGTATGATTTTTTCATAAATGAGCAATCTTTGGTATCATGTTAGTGAATGAAATTTTATGGAACGAAGGATACTTGGAGGCCGCTATGGAGAATCAATTGAAGGTTATGACTGTATTTGGAACGAGACCGGAAGCAATAAAAATGGCTCCCTTGGTAAAAGAATTAGGGAAATACCCTGATCACATTAAACCGATTGTTACGGTAACCGCGCAGCACCGCGAGATGCTTGATCAGGTGTTGCAAATTTTTGAAATTACTCCTGATTATGATTTAAATATAATGAAGGAACGACAAACGTTGCTAGAAGTAACAACCCGGAGTTTAGAAGGGCTCAATCAAGTTCTTGCCGACGTCAAG
This sequence comes from Neobacillus drentensis, assembly GCF_036966985.1. Classification (GTDB taxonomy): domain Bacteria; phylum Bacillota; class Bacilli; order Bacillales; family Cytobacillaceae; genus Neobacillus; species Neobacillus drentensis_E. Next base: position 4,878 of record NZ_JBALSN010000451.1, read on the forward strand.
CCAGATATTGTCCTGGTCCATGGTGATACGACGACCACCTTTGTCGCGAGCTTAGCTGCTTTTTATCATTCGATTCCGATCGGACACGTCGAAGCTGGACTCCGGACTCATAATAAATATTCCCCTTACCCGGAGGAAATGAACCGTCAGTTGACGGGAGTGTTGGCGGATCTTCACTTTTCGCCAACCTCCCAATCGAAGCAAAACCTTTTGTTAGAAAATAAGCGGGAAGAATCGATTTATATCACTGGAAATACGGCCATCGATGCGCTAAAAACAACAGTAAGGGGAAATTATTCACATCCTGTTTTAGACCGCCTTGGGAGTGATCGATTAATTCTCATGACGGCCCATCGCAGGGAAAACACAGGGGAGCCAATGGAAAACATGTTCCGTGCGATTCGACGATTGGTTGAAAAGCATGAGGATGTTCAGGTGGTGTATCCAGTTCATATGAATCCTGTCGTTCGCGAGATTGCCAATCGTGTGTTGGGCGAACATGAAAGGATTCATCTCATCGAACCCCTAGATGTGATCGATTTCCACAACTTTGCTTCAAGAGCCTATTTGATTTTAACGGACTCTGGCGGTGTCCAGGAAGAGGCGCCATCCTTAGGTGTACCGGTGCTAGTGTTGCGTGATACCACCGAGCGCCCTGAAGGAATTGAAGCGGGCACACTTAAACTTGCTGGAACAGATGAGGAAACGATTTTTGATCTTGCAGATGAGCTGCTTTCAGACCGTGCCGCCCATGACAAAATGGCTCACGCTTCCAATCCTTATGGAGATGGCTACGCTTCTGAACGCATCGTTAAAGCCATCCTCCACTACTTCAAAAAAGAAGAACGGCCATCGGACTTAGGAGAATAGAGTGGTTGAGAATGATTGATTAAGGGGATATGGTTAGATGAAATTAAATAAGATTCATCATGTGGCGGTCATTTGTACGGATTATGAAAAATCAAAGGATTTTTATGTGCGAATTCTTGGGCTTACTCCCATAAATGAGGTATATCGGGAGGAACGAGATTCCTATAAGCTTGATTTAGCAGTGAATGGTCAATATCAAATTGAATTGTTTTCGTTCCCGGCCCCAGCTGAACGGCCAAGCTATCCTGAAGCCACTGGATTAAGGCATCTTGCTTTTGAAGTAGATGATATCGACGAAGCGGTTCAACATATGACCAATCATCAAGTGAATGTTGAAGATGTCCGTGTTGACCCAGTAACAAACAAGAAATTCACCTTCTTCGCAGACCCAGATGGGCTGCCGATTGAACTGTATGAGCGGTAGTTTTATCTAATTCAGTAACACGATTAAAAGCCAAAAAGAGCAGGACCCGTGGTCTTGCTCTTTTTTTAGATGTAATTGCGTAGTGCTTAGTGCAAAAACTAAAAACTGCCCAATCCCTGCCTTGGACTAGGCAGGCCATATTCGCTTGGAGACCATGTTCCATAGCCGCTTACACTGGGAGCTGGTTGGAACGGCTGCCCGAACATGTTCATAGTGGGTCCAACTCCTGGGTAACCCGGGGTGCCGGCAGTCGGATAGCCTAATCCATATCCTCCGCCAAGCCCGGGACCATATGGATTATAACCTTGAATAGGTGCTCCAGGGAAGCCCCCGAATCCACCATATCCAGGGAAGCCTCCATAACCTCCGCCCAATCCATAACCTCCTGGATTAGATGCATTTGCCAGCCCAACCCCACCTAAATACCCTAATCCAAGCCCAAGCAGGCTAGAACCTAATGACCCAAGATTAAATCCTGAATGGCCGCCATGGTTGTGATGCTGTCCA
>NZ_JBALSN010000452.1:0-10987 GCF_036966985.1 Neobacillus drentensis
GAAAAGCTGGAAGTTTCCATGTTTCTATAAACTATTAATATTTAAAACGGTGAACATCTACCAAGTATTTGTTCACCGTTTTATTTTTTTTGAACAACCTATAAATATATAATAATATCGATATAAAAGACCCCTGTTGGAGTTTCTATTTCTTTTTCGGTCGCAAATATTAGGAAATCCATTTATGAAATGAAGGTATTCTTAATTTTCCATTACTGGTCCAATTTCTAAACTTTACATTGCATGGGATACCTTTTTTAAATCGAACAAAATTATCCGTTTCATTCGTTTGCATGTTATTTATTACGGAAAAAATTTTCTTTCTTTCTACAATTGGCATGAATTCCATTACCCCTATATGTTCGCTATTATCTAAGTTGCTTAAAAGGAAAGAGCGTTCTTTCTTAAGCATTCCCGTAATCAAAACGTCCTGATATTTATAGTTTATAACCTTTAACCAATTGTCTGAACGGCGGTTTATCTCATATTTTGAGTCCTTTTTCTTAAGCACAATCCCCTCTAAATCTCGTTCTAATACTGCGTTGAAATAAGGAATACCATTTCCTTCTACCCACTGCACGGGTACAATCCGTTTTTGATCAAACCTCAAACCCATTAACAGTTCTTTTCTTTTCATTAGTGGTAAATCCGCAACTTTATTACCGTTGTAATAAATAATATCAAACACGCAAAACTGGATAAAATGACGGCTCTTCTTTGATCTAAACCGTTCCATAACATATTCAAAGTTTGGTGAACCATCATCGCCAAGCACAATCAGTTCTCCATCAAGGATTGTTTCATCTGGTAAATCAAGATTTTCGTATATCTCTCTAAATAAAGCTGTAACCTCGTTGTTGTGACGAGTATATAAGCGTATTTTATTATTAAACTTGGAAAGCAATAGTCTTATACCATCTAATTTAAGTTCAGCGATGTAATCGTCCGAATTAAATGGCTCTTCTATTCTTTCTAATAACATCGGACTAACAAACATCTATTTCACCTCATTTTAATTGTAGCAAAATAGCAGAAAAATTTACTTATCAAAATGGTGGTCTTTTATATAAAGTCTTCCAACTGGTTGCTTCTTTTATCTAAGAAGAATACAATAAAACAAAACGTACGTTCTTGTTAGAGGTGTTTTGAATGAAGGCACGCATTGCAAAAGAATTGGAGGAATTAATAAATGAAAAGATTTATTTAGATCTGGAAGTTCATCTCTTAGGGAAAAAAATCGAGGGAATTCAAAAAACTAACCAGATGGTATCACAGATCGAAAAATTAGTTGAGCAGAAAATTAAGAAGTTAAAGACAGTAAACGAAAAATTAAGAAAACAAAATGTTAAGATTCATCCTCCAATTAGCGATGGCTTATTTGTTCAATACAATTTCTATGTAAAGAACGGGGGATACAAGGAAGGAAACTTCCGTTATTGGAAAAGTGCCATAAAATTCACATTAAACCAACGTCTAAATCCCTTCTTTAATGGCAATTAAACATGAAGAACACTTTTGTATGTTGTTCCATTTTGGGTATGTAATAATTCACAAAATTGTCGAAAGGTGTAATCACTGTCCTTGGTGAATTGATTCATTTAGGAGGGATGCTTTACATGAAAATATTGACAGTTCCAAGTGCAAAAGAAGAAATTAGGCGGCTTAACACTTTGTTCACCTTGTCGAATCCTACGAAGCGAATAGTCTAGAAAAATGGATTATAAAAGAATACGCATACACCAGTAGTATTCGAGAAGTCATTAGTCGAGGGAACAAAAGAGGAATCACAAATAACGGCGTAGAATTAGACCATGAATTTGTAACAAATATTATTGCTGGGTACCCAAAGGATGAATTACATCGATTAATAAAAGCCAATTACAGGTTAAGAATCAAGCATAATAAAAGAAAATAAACTTTCGAATTTACATATTCATATTCAAATAAAAAGGGGTTGCATAACCCCTTCGTTTTTTTATATAAGAAAACTATTTACCTTTTTTATTGATCTTATCGATTTTTACAGGATTCCGATGTATCCTCTAAAAAATCTTAAAGTTTCTATTATCATAATATTATCGACTGGTATTTAGAATGTCATGTCAGTGATTCAATCAAGCTGTCTGCCAAAGTATGTACTCCCGACATTGGGTCTGGGAATATAAAGCCATGATTAATATTCTTTTCTGCTCCCATGAAGCGAACAGTCATTGATAACGTAACATGCCCGCCTCCTACCGATTGAATACCACCTTCAAAAGATATTCTACTCACATCAAACACGGCAGTTATATTATTCGATTGTATATATTGATTAACTTGAGCTAACTTTCCAGCTGTTCTTTTTACTGTCTCTAGGATTGTTCGTGCATCTTGAATAGCTGCCTCTAATGGTTCTTTTTCAGCCACCATTGCTATATAGGTCGGATCTGCCTGTGGAGGAACAATAGATTCTAATAAGTTGCGCCTCTCTCTGACTAAATTTTTTTTCGCTTCTAACTCATCCTTTTTTCTACTAATAAGATTTTTGAGTTCATCCCTTATTACTTTATATCTAACGAGTTCTCGCGGATCAAGAGTTCTCTCAATCAATCTTACGATATCTTCTAAGTCCCGTCTTGCGTCATCTAATTCATTTGCGATTGTTCTTTCTTCATTCTTGGCTTCCTCTAATAATCTTTTGGCTGAGGTGCGCTCATTATCGTATTGACTTTCCCTATTGGCGATTCTTTCATTCAAGGTTTGTAAAAATCGCTCTAAGTTCTCTAGATTTGCTTGAGCTTCAGATACGCCACCCTCGATGGAAGCAACTCGTTCTTGTAAATTCTGTCGGACTGCATTATTCATATATTCGAGCATGTCATTTTGCATGGATGCTCTTATGTAGAAGTCCCCTTGCTTTAATTCGCCAGTAGTTTTGGCTTCAACATTTGCCTCGAAGATATTGAAAATTCTTGATGAAAACGCAAACTCAAGTCCGTCTTGTTTTATTAAGATATGAGTTTCCAAGGTAGCCCCCAATAATTGTACACCTGCGTCAAGCTGGAAAAGGAATGGTTCCCCTGCAATTGCTCGTAACACAACTTTGGGACCTTGTTCAGAAGTTTCACCATAAATTTTTAGTACATCTCCTACATTAATTGGATCACTTTGACCATCAAGATATATTCCATTTTCATTAATGGATACCTTCGCAGATGATTCAACACCATAAGCATGAATTTTGCCGTGAAACCTGAAACCGAACGGATATTGAATTTCGTCAATCGGCGCTCCCTGTGGACTAGCTACGATATAAACCCTTACATCCATAATGGACACATCTAAAAAACCTTCAGGCATATCTATACCAGTAAATTGTTGTATTAATGTTGAAGTATTAATTTCTCCCTGAAGATTTCCGATTAGCACATCTGGAACTCCACTGCTGGTAAATCGACAAATAACTTCTAACTGTTGGTTATCCTCAATACGAATACAACCTTTAACTGCTAACCTCGGATCAGGGCTTGTTTGAAATTCTAGTACTACGTTTTCTATGTCGAACATAGGGAGCCCAAATGGTTTTTCCCAAATTCCACGCATAGCAAGTTGAAATGCAACACCATTTTGTTGTAACTGGATACTACCGCTGAATGGAAGTTCCTCATTCTGAATATAAACGATCGTGGACAAATGGAAGCTAATTAAGAATGGCTGGGGCTGCAAATCTAATCCGACATCCTCAAAAGTAATACCGAATAAACTTAATTCGTCATCAAGACTAGCTCTAAATCTTGTTGAGGAAAGATTTGGTGCAATTACACCACCAATCGGGAGTTCTGGTATTTGAAATAAATATCGAAATATATCTAACCCCAATCCTTCCATTTGCAATTTACCACTAAAGTAAACACCCTCGATAACCGAAATAACTTCTGTTTGGGAGTTATCTCTTATCAACGTTACATTAGAATCGGACACTGATGAAAGTGTAATTCTAGGTTCAACGAATTTTAGAAAATCAAATACAGAAAAGATTTCTGATATCCTGGATAGCTTCCACTCATTCCCCAAAGAAAGTACTGCAATGAATTCCCATGAGTCATCGTATTTACTTACAATTAACTGAAGTATGCCAAATTCTTGTACATTTGACGTAAGTGTGACTGGAGAACCTTCTGAGGGAGAACCGATAGTAAAATGGGCATCCTGGATAGTTAAATCAGGTATTCCAGGAAAATTTATTCGTCTTCCACATAATGTTGAGATCAACTTTTGTAAAGAGAGGGAAATTATTTGTCCCTGGAATAATCCGTCTCCTAATAAATCTAGAGTTAATTGGATTGTTTGCTCTTCGATACTAATTTTACCACTTAAAACAGCTTTTCTTGTTCCTTCAGTAAGTTCATAAATCTTAATTCCAATATCGGTTAAATCTACTTCAGTAATGCCCAGAGAAACTGATATTGAATGATGGACTTCAGCCTCATGGATATCAGCAATTATTTCCACTTTTCCTTCTACTAACTTGAAGTTTATCGTTGCATCCAACTGAGAAAGTCCAAGCAGTGTTACCGTTCCTTTTAATATAACTACTTCTTCCTGTCTGGTAACTTTACTTGAATCCACAATAATTTCTTCAAGTCGGTTGATATTAAGTAACATTTGACGAATTTCATTAGATAGAAGAGACAAATCAGTTAATGATACTTTTCTGTTTGTGATTGCATCTTTGAGTTTATTCTCAAGGTCGTCCACTGAAACTATTGTCTCTGGCATCAGTTTCCCTCCTATTTTTAAGATAACTTTAAAAACTCACAATGCTAATATTATCCAATTTAGTAATTGAATCTTTCCCTTATTTCCATTTCATCACCATAATTTAGCCTTCCAAATCACTTCTCAAAAAATACCATTTAGTAAACATTATAAAACGGATAACTAAACTAAAGAATTTGTAAAATAAGTTTTCATTTACTGCCTTCTGTTTTAGCATTTCAAATATGAGTGAAAGGTCATGAAATTCTTTTTCAAGGAATATATGATGATCATCCTTTTCTATAAATAGAAATATCTAAAGGAGGAATGGGTTTACGTTCAATTTTCTTAACCTCCTCTGTTATGTTTTCTGTTCCGTTAATAATAGATTAATGTTGTACGATAACAGGTCTCTCGCTTAATTCTCATATCAACTGACATGCAACCAATGGGATTTCACTTCTATTCCTAGCTGAAACCCTCCCTTAGATACCATTTCTTTTCCTTCGATACAAAGATGGACTTCAAGATTTAAGTACACCCAAATCACCTCTATAACTGTTTATACCTTCATTTACAGAATGTTTGTTTTCGTCTTTTTGCTTTTGAACATGGTCTGACTCTTCGGATCTGTACTACTTTAAAAAAGAAGGCAAAAAAAATAGACCGCATTAGCAATCCATCAATTTTAATCAAATCACCCGTCAATTATTATTCAGTCCTGAAATAATACCGTAAAGGGATAGTCATTGAATCTTATTGAAAATACCAGTAAACCAATAATAAATATGATATTCGAAGTGTTTCCTCAGGATTATTATTGAATAACTCCCAGTATTCATCCTCGGTTACACATCCAAGTTCTTCACATTCCTCTAATGCTTCAAAGAATCTAATCCTAAATTCTTTTATATCCTTATTTCCCCACCACCAAGGGAAACCCATATTATTAAATTGATTATATATATGATTAAAATCCTCATAAAAAGAGTTAATATTTACATCATAGTATTTCATCATGGAGCTTGAAGGATAACCATCTTCATCATATCCTTTAGGCAAGAAATATTTTTTTAACCTTCTATTCCAGCCATTTTTAGCAAACTCTTGAACTTTCAATATATATTCAAGTTCTTTTGGATAATTATCATACTTCTTGCTGAGATCCTCTTCCCACCAATTCCGATTTTGAATAATATTCTTGGAATGCAGCCAATTAAAAGCACGATTTGATATATCTCTTTCTAATTGATCTTCAGCATAATTTGAACAATACTTAAATATAGCAGCTAGATCCTTCCAGTAAAAAACACTTATATCTCTAAGATTAAGAAAACCATCGGAGCGATGGTCAAAGTTTGAAAGTAATTTATTCATATCACTTTTTAGCTCTTGTTTATATTGGTTAACCCTTTTAAATCCTTTTGAGGACGTTTTCTCATCTAAAATTAATAATGAAAAATAAAAATCTCTTACTCCTGCATACCAAGACCCAACATCAACATTCCTCAATATTTGGTTTCTATTGTCATTGTTAGTGGTCTTCATGGAAATGTCTGATTTATATTTTGCTTCAATAAACCATACAAAATCTTCACTTTCAATAATTATATCTACTTCTGTTGGTCCTTCATCTTTTTGGTATAATCTCAATGAAGGTGGTGGTTCTATTTTCTTCCATAATTTGATTTGTAACATCTCAGGCATATGAATATAATTTGGAAGTTCATTAAAATAAAATGGTTCAGACTTAATGTTTAACCCTTGAGAAACAAAGTATGGAAACCACGTCTTAGGGTCAATTTGTTGAAGGGATTTAAAAACATTCCAAGTAACTGCATCTTCGCTATTTTCACTTCTCATTTGATTAATTTTAGAACCTTTCATCTTATAGAAAATAGGGTGATATCTGTCAATTATAAGATTGTCCCTAAAATTATGAAATTCATATACACCACTTTTAGAAATCGTTCCCTTCAGTTCAGGCACCTCCATAAATAGGGATTAATTAATTAGACTTTCTTTACTCTTTTCTTTATTATTTCAACACCATTTATACTTTCCCAGGCTATCTTAAAAGCATGTACATCAGATGATACTATACAACCATTTGGAAGTGTTTTTTCAATGTACTCCACTGTCTCCCATACTTTAGCAGGAGCAGTATTAAGCATATTGATAAATTGTTCTTTTCCTTAGTGGCTGAACAGAAAGTTTAAATTTCCTAGCTTCATATTTATCGTTCCATTTGCATATCCAGATTCAATCATATAATTTTGTACATTCTTAGCTATATCTTCTGGAAGATAAGATTCTTTCTTCTTATTTTTCATGCTATTTCCCTCTATTTTCAATTATCCATTTTAGTAAGCCATCTACAATACGATTATGTTTTTTAAAGATATTTTTTCAGATTTCCCCTAAACTTTTCACTGAAAACCCCATTATCGATACCATCTTTTAGCAAGTCAAAAAGTTCATCCTCTGTTAGATCTAGTGGTCGCGGTTGAAAGTATCTTGTTCCGCTCTTCTCCTTATACCAAGCGAACCTAATTTCTTCACGGTTAAGGCTTTTGATGAAGATTTTTTCAACGGCTGATATATCTTCACCTTCTTGGGTTATACCTTGTGCTAATAATGTACAGTATTTTGTTGTCTTTAAAGCTTTGTCCATTTCATCATCTCCTCCAATTTTCAGTAAAAAAAGTGCTCTCTTCCTAGTTTATAGACTCAAAAACAGGCAATACATTAATGTGTGGAAGGGACAGTAATGATGACAGTATGGTCGATATATAATTATTTCATTTAAGACAAAATCATTCGAAAACAAAGTAGCAATCCAAAGAATAATTAGCTTAATAGATTAAGAATTTTTAATTTTCCTTTTCCTTTATTACTAGTCTAATAGTACCACATTTCCTTAGGTTTTCTGAACAGAAACACTTCCAGTTGGAGGGTAATCCCCTACTTTTCATTTTAAAAAAAATGCAATTGATGAATTTTGGATATCACCTTTAAAACTGTTTTATAAAAAGGAACTAAAGCCTTAAAATAATCAATTCAACTCTTAAACCTTAACAGTTTTTACTAATGAAAACAGAATTTTTTAGAAAATCATTCCAAATACTAGTGAAAAAAATCTAGTATTTTGGTAATATTTAAANNGAAATAAACAGTGTAAATGAGCAACTTGAAAAGGAAATTCTATTCGCGATGATTGGTGATGTTAATTCAGGGAAATCCTCTACTATCAACCGATTAATTGGAGATGAAGTAGCATCCGTTGGTCCAAGCCCAGGTGAAACAATAGTTGTTGATAAATATAAATACAGGGATAAGATCATTTTTGCTGATACACCTGGATTAGATGATATAAAAAGTAAAAATTCTGATGAGACACTAAAATTCTACAAAGAAGCAGATGTTATTTTATTTTTCTTAAATGCTGCTGGTACTGTCTTCTCTGAAGGTGAAAGAAAACACTTTCAAAACATAAGTAAAATAAATAAGAATATAATATTTGTAATGAACAAAATTGATGCCGCTGAAGATATACCAAGCCTTGTTAAATATGTACAGGATAACACTAATTATAATTATAAAGTGACACCAATATCGTCAAAGACTGGACAAAATATTGAAATGCTAAGAAATGCAATTTTAGATATTCTTAAAGAACAAAAAAAGGACATTCTATTTGCTAAGAACATTAAGGAAAAATCCTCAACTGCCAACAAGTGGATCTTAGCAGCATCAACTACCGCAACTGCAATAGGTGCTTCACCCATTCCTGGATCCGATATCCTTCCAATTACTGGTGTACAAGTTGGGCTAATGGTAAGATTAGCAGCCTTATATGATAAGCCCTTGACAAAAGACAGGGCAAAAGAGCTAGCAATTGCGTCTTTAACTGGCAATATAGGAAAGAGTCTATTTAGACAAGCAATTAAGTTTATTCCTGGAGCTGGTTCAATTGCGGGGGCAGGCATAGCAGGAAGTTTGACTCTAGGTTTAGGATACGCTATCAAATATGCATATGAAAATAATATAGAACTTGATGCTGAACTTCTAAAATCTTTAACTAAAACCTTCATGAAAGAGAAGGTAACTTTTTAATAAAGAAAAGCTAACATTTTTGTTAGCTTTTCTCTTTTTCCTAATTATCCTATGATGTAAGAAGTTCACATCTTTTTATATCTATTAAACGTATTACATTACAATTTTGCTATTCTTGTTGTATATCTTAAATGCCCAAATTTCGTAAAGGAAGACTTACCTCTGTATAATTAATATATGAACTAAGTATACCTGTTTCTAAATTTAATTTACCTTCCTTATCATTTAATTTTACATAAGCATGATTCTTAGGAGCTTCAATTTTATTTCCTAACATTAATCCAACTAAAAAAACCCCTTTATCTGAGGGGTCATAGCCTTTATCAAATATGTTTTTACATCAATTAGACAGTATAATTTTTATGGGACATTAATATCTTCTTGAATCGCTCGATTATCATTTCTGAATCCATATCTTGTTCAACCTCTAAATCAGCTATCTTTAATAGATATTCATCCAATTGGGCTTGCATTCTAGCGATGTTGTCATTCTCGCTTGTTTGGTCAAAAAAACTTAGTTGCTTCAGATCGTTTTGTTCAATGACATTTTCTGGAATAACAAAAGGGATCGCCGCAGCAATCCCATCTTTAACTCTTGCACCCATTAGTTTAAGTATATTTGTTCACAATGTTAGTCTATAATGCTGATATATTTATCCCATTACATCTTTAAGCCGATTATTTTGTCTCTTAATGAATAGCCAAAATGTCAAAAGGATAATAAACAAAGTAAATAGTAATATTGGGGTTTGAAAAATACTCCAAGTGCTTGGTCCGTAATAAGTTAATTGGTGATGTCTCTCAATAGTCTGTTTATACGAACTTTTATATTCATATTGAATAACCCATCGATTATTTGCCATTACCACAGTTCCTAAATCATACCCACTAGGAGTAATATGGTTATTTTCCCTGAGTATCCCTTCACTCCCAATGACTATTGCAGCTTTATTGTACTCAATAGGATAGATAGTTGTTGGTTTCTGTTTTACAGAACCATTTTCCTTAAACCAATCCTTTACATCTTCTGCTGGAAAAACAGCTAACAAATTAAGTTTATCACTATATTTTTTATAAATGGTAAGGAGTTGTTTTTGTTCATTTGCATTCACTTTTGTTGAAGAACCTAAAATATGAAAAGCATCATCCATAATGTCCTCTTTTTCTCGGTCTACTATTTCTAGCTTTGTTGCTTCGTCTTTTTGTTCACTATACTTTTTTATAGAATGGGATAGAAAAATGCCCCCCATTACCAATGAGAGAAGTGTAGCTAAAAGTAAATAATTCGCAAGTCTCTTTTGACCATTGAAAAACCTAGATATTTTTTGGAATGGTCTCTTTACTTCCACTTTATACACTTCATCTATTTCATCATTAAGGTCAACATCATTTTTCATACTTTCTAATACTTCTCTACATTCGGTACACGAACTCATATGATCCTCAATAAAAACAATACTATCTTTGCTACACAAGTTATCGATATAAGATGGCAGTAAATCTTTCACTATATTGCATTTATTGTCCATTTTTATCCTTACCCCTTTCCCTTAATTTCATTTTAGCCCTATAAAAAGTAACCCTCGCCCAGTTTTCATTTTTTAGCTGAATTTCACCTATTTCTTTGAAACTAAGACCACCCAAAATTCTCAAAAGTAGCACTTCTTTGTATGGTTCTTCAAGTAAGTGTATTATTCGGTATAGGGCAATTTTGTCTTCCGAATGAATGAATTCAGCTTCAGGAGAAGTATGTAATGTCTCGTCTCGAAACATATGTCTTTGTTGTTTCTTGTTACGTTCAAGATGCTTATAATAGGAGTGCTTCGCTATTTGACAAAGCCAAACTGACATTTTACATTCACCATTATATCTATCAATAGATTTTACAGCTTGATAAAAAGTTTCTTGCGTTAGTTCTTCTGACAAATCTGCGTTGTGACAAAGACACATTAGAAATTTGAATACTTCTTCAGCATAATTGCTATAAATTTCATCTAATTCTCCCAAGCCTTTTCCTCCTTTCGTCTATATATCCGATTCAAGCCAATTTCGTTACAAGAAATATATTTATTTTTTAAAACTTTTTATTGGCATTAGAAAACCGCCCAACAAATGGCGGCTAAACTATTAA
>NZ_JBALSN010000453.1:0-5103 GCF_036966985.1 Neobacillus drentensis
GAGATTTTGTCTAATACATTTAATATCGATTGATTATGTAAGATCGCCTTCATTTTTCCCTGAGACATTCCTGCTTTTTGAACCTGATTATATTTTTCGTTTTTTAACGTCATTAAACTAAAGGGTATAATATCTTTAATAACCTTCGCAATCGCAATGATTTTTTCATCATTTAAATCCTTCGAATCCCGCACGCCTAATTCTTTCAACAATGGAATATTTTCCTTTTTCACATAAGCTGCCACGACTGTAATTGGACCGAAAAAGTCTCCCGTCCCAACTTCATCTGAACCAATCACTGACATTTGACTAATCCCAACAGGCAGGTCGCCCTTCGCTGGTGATTTCGATTTAGAAGGCGAGGAAGGCTTGTTTGAGGCGGCACTGCCCCATTTACTGGCCTCTTTTTCACTATCGTTCCCTTGGAATAATACTTTGCCAGATTTATAAGCTGTAATCATACAGGCAGACGTTTTTGCGGCAAACACACCGCCGGGAATGTTCTTATCTAATAAACTTTTACCGTAATAGTTTCTCATTTCCATGATCTTATTCATATCTAGATTCAATACAACATTACCCATACTATACACACCACATTTCTAAATAAAGATAAAATACGCTTTAACTTTTCCACAGATAACGGTTCATGTTATGATAGAGAATAGGATTCTCTGAATGGAGGCATGACGTTGTCGAATAATCAAAAAAATAAAACAACCGTAGATATATACGGACAACAATATGTTATTATGGGTTCCGAAAGTCCAAGTCACATCCGGCATGTGGCCTCATTGGTTGACAATAAAATGCGCGAAATCAGTTATAAGAATCCCACTTTAGATGCAACCAAACTCGCCGTTTTAACAGCTGTAAATGCAGTCAATGATTTTCTTCAAATGAAAGACGAATTAAATCGGCTACAAACAGAACGACAAAAGGAAAAGGACTAAAATATCATGTTGGATTTAGCAATTATCATTTTTTTAATTATTGGATTCTTTGTAGGCCTGAAAAGAGGCTTTATTCTGCAGCTTTTTCATCTAATAGGTTTTATTATTGCATATGTAGCAGCATATTCATACTACGAACAATTAGCACCGAAGTTAACATTATGGATTCCTTATCCGAACTTCGGTAATATGTCTACCCTAAAAGTCCTTGGCGACAACAGTAATATGGAAGCCGCCTTCTATCGTGCGATTGCCTTTGTCATCATCTTTTTTGCGGTAAAAGTGCTATTGCAAATTATTGGTTCCATGCTGGACTTCGTTGCTCATCTGCCTATCTTACGGCAATTGAATGTTTGGGCAGGAGGAATTCTAGGTTTCGTTGAAGTGTATTTGGTTATCTTTATTTTATTATATATTTCAGCCCTTGTACCAATTGAATTTATGCAAAATGCTTTGGACCAATCGATCATGTCAAAAGCAATTGTGAATAACACGCCGATCCTTTCACAACAAATAAAAAGCTTGTGGATTGAATATACAGCTGCATTAACTTCTCTGTAGCAGAGAAGTTTTTCTATTCATGCCATAAAGTAGGCTAAAATGAAAATGCTAATCAGTAGGTGGGTGACTTATTAATGGAAGTAACTAAAAAAGATTTATTACGATTATTAGAAACAATTGCCACTTATATGGAGTTAAAGGGAGAAAACCCTTTTAAAGTATCTGCTTTTCGAAAAGCGGGCAATGCCTTGGAAACAGATGAACGAGACTTAACAGAAATTGAAGATTTTACAACGATTTCTGGAATAGGTAAAGGGACGGCTGCTGTCATAGATGAATACATAAAAGAGGGTACATCTTCCGTTTTAACGGAATTAAAGGCGGAAGTTCCAAGAGGACTAATCCCATTGCTTCAGCTCCCAGGTTTGGGCGGTAAGAAAATTGCCAAACTATACAAAGAGTTGAAAGTTGTAGATGTTTCCAGCTTAAAAGAAGCATGTGAGGAAGGAAAGGTTCAAGCACTCGCTGGTTTTGGTAAAAAAACAGAGGAAAAAATCCTCAGTGCCATTGCCAATGTGGGTACAAGGCCTGAACGGCTTCCCTTAGCCTACATGCTGCCCATTGCGGAGCAGATTGAAGCCACACTAGCGGATTTTACAGATATTCATCAGTTTTCGCGTGCGGGAAGCCTGCGCAGAATGAGAGAGACGATTAAGGATCTTGATTTTATCATCGCAACTAATCAGCCTGAACATGTGCGCGAACAGCTATTACAATTAGCAAACATCAAAGAAGTGATTGGAGCTGGAGAAACGAAGGTTTCCCTCGTTTTTGCCTATGATTACGATATTTCAGTCGATTTCCGCCTGGTAAAACCCGAAGAATTTATCACAACTCTGCATCATTTCACTGGATCAAAAGACCATAATGTGCGAATGAGACAACTTGCGAAAGAACGCGGTGAAAAGATCAGTGAGTATGGCGTGGAAATCATCGATACGGGGGAAATTCTCACCTTTTCATCAGAAGAAGAATTTTTCAAGCATTTTGATCTTCCCTTCATTCCTCCAGAAGTAAGAGAGGACGGGAAGGAAGTCGAAACATTCAGTGCAACTGAGGAATTAATTGAGTTAGCTGATATTAAAGGGGATCTTCACATGCATTCCACCTGGAGCGACGGTGCCCATTCCATTGAACAAATGGCTGAGGCATGCCGGGCAAGAGGTTATCAATACATGGCCATCACTGACCATTCACAGTATTTAAAAGTGGCTAATGGCCTTACACGCGAAAGACTACTAATGCAAAGAGAAGAAATTAACAGACTAAATCAGAAGTATGATGATTTTCTTATTCTAGCGGGTGTCGAGATGGATATTCTTCCAGATGGCAGCTTGGATTATGATGATGAGTTGCTAGCTGACATGGATTTCGTGATTGCCTCCATTCATTCTGCCTTTTCTCAACCACGGGAAAAAATTATGGAGCGTCTAAAGACAGCGTTAACAAATTCCCATGTGGATTTAATTGCTCATCCAACGGGCAGGAAAATTGGCCGCCGCGAGGGATATGATGTAGACATTGATTTATTGATCCAACTGGCCAAAGAAACCAATACGGCCTTAGAACTAAACGCAAATCCAAACAGGCTTGATCTAGCAGCGGAGTATTTACGCAGAGCACAGGATGCAGGAGTAAAAATCCTTATCAACACAGATGCACATAAAATGGATACATTAAAGCATATGGAAATTGGTGTTTCCGCAGCCAAAAAAGGCTGGATTAAAAAATCATCAGTGGTAAATGCCTTGGATAAAAATGACCTGCTAGAATTTTTACATAATCGAAAATAGGAGGTTATCTCCATGCAAGAAAAAGCTTTTAAAGTACTAGAATTTACTAAAGTTAAAGAACAGCTGTTAGAACATGCGGCTTCTTCTCTTGGGAGAAGAAAAATACAGGACTTGGTGCCTTCTACTGATTTTGATGAGGTGGTTAAACTTCAAGCAGAAACAGATGAGGCAGCGACAGTGTTCCGGGTAAAAGGGAATGTACCACTTTCAGGTGTTCATGATATAACTGCACACATCAAACGTTCTGTCATTGGCGGTGTGTTAAGCCCGCATGAACTTATTCAAATAGCTAGTACCATCCATGCAAGCAGACAAATGAAACGATTTATTGAGGAGTTTGCTGATGAACGAACAGAAATTCCGATTTTGTCTGAACAGGCAGAACGAATTATTCCGCTCACAAACCTTGAGCATTCGATTAAACATGCCATCGATGATAACGGAGAAGTATTAGACAGCGCAAGCGACCTGCTACGGTCATTGAGGCACCAACTGAGGTCAAATGAATCGCGCGTTCGGGAAAAACTAGAAAGCATGATTCGGTCATCAAATGCCAGCAAAATGCTTTCCGACGCTATAGTCACGATTCGAAATGACAGGTTTGTCATTCCTGTTAAGCAGGAGTATCGCGGCCATTATGGCGGGATTATTCATGACCAAAGCGCATCAGGACAAACCCTTTTTATAGAACCGCAAGTGATTGTCCAATTAAATAATCAACTCCAGGATATTCGTGTGAAGGAACAACTTGAGATCGATAGGATTCTAACAGAGTTATCAGCAGCAGCGGCTGAACACGAGAGTGAACTTAAAGTCATCGTCGAGGTCCTTGCCAATCTAGACTTTATTTTTGCAAAAGCAAGGTATGGAAAACGGATAAAGGCATCCATGCCGATCATGAATAATGAAGGAAGAATTGCTTTATATAAGGCAAGACATCCACTTATTCCAATTGAAGAAGTTGTGGCCAACGATATCTTGTTAGGAAAAGAGTTTACAACAATTGTTATCACAGGTCCGAATACAGGCGGAAAAACGGTCACCCTAAAAACACTTGGCTTGTGTACATTAATGGCCCAGGCTGGTTTGCAGGTTCCGGCGTACGACGGTTCAGAGTTGGCCGTCTTTGATGCTGTCTATGCGGATATTGGCGATGAACAATCCATTGAACAAAGCTTAAGTACCTTTTCATCCCATATGGTTAATATCGTGGATATCTTAAACCGAGTCGATTTTAATAGTCTTGTACTATTTGATGAACTCGGGGCAGGCACCGATCCGCAGGAAGGTGCGGCTTTGGCGATTTCCATTTTGGATGAGGTCCACAAGCGGGGCGCAAGAGTCATTGCAACGACACATTATCCAGAGTTAAAAGCATATGGGTATAACCGTGAAGGTGTATTGAATGCGAGTGTCGAGTTTGATGTGGAAACATTAAGCCCTACCTATAAATTGTTATTAGGAGTTCCAGGGCGGAGTAACGCTTTTGAAATCTCCAAACGACTTGGATTAAATGAACGGGTCATCGAGGCGGCACGCTCACATGTTAGTGAAGATACGAACCAAATTGATAAGATGATTTCATCACTGGAAGACAGTAAACGACTGGCAGAAAAAGAGCAAGAGGAAGCTCGCGATTATTTAAAGTCTGCTGAGAAACTCCATCAAGACTTGCAAAAACAACTAATGGAATTTTACGAGAAAAAAGACTCTATGCTTGAAAAGGCAGCAGAAAAAGCAGGAGAAATCGTTGACGAGGCAAAGAGTGAGGCCGAACGCGTCATCCGAGATCTACG
>NZ_JBALSN010000453.1:5136-6012 GCF_036966985.1 Neobacillus drentensis
CGGAAAAGCATGCCGATATAAAGGAACATGAATTAATTGAAGCAAAACGGCGCTTAGAACAGGCCGCACCAGAAATACAAAAATCAGCTGCTAAACTCACGAATAAAAAAACGAAGAAACAAACGTATATGCCTGGAGATGAGGTAAAGGTACTTACCTTTGATCAAAAAGGCACACTGGTTGAAAGAGTTTCTTCGAATGAATGGCTGGTACAAATCGGAATTCTCAAAATGAAAGTAAAAGAAAAAGATATGGAATATATGAGCACCCCAAAACAGGTTGAAACCAAGCCGATGGCGATTGTAAAAGGCCGGGATTCATATGTTAAACTGGAATTAGACCTTCGCGGGGAGAGGTATGAAGATGCTCTTCTTAAGGTGGAAAAATATATTGATGATGCGCTGCTTTCTAGTTATCCACGTGTATCGATCATCCACGGTAAAGGAACGGGTGCGCTGCGACAGGGTGTACAGGAATACTTAAGAAACCATCGATCTGTTCAAAAAATTCGCTTTGGAGAAGCTGGGGAAGGCGGATCAGGCGTAACCATCGTAGAGTTTAAATAAAGTCCGGGGAGTTTTGGCAATGGACCAGTTTTGGGAGAACGAATATATTCAAATAGCCGCTAATTATAGTGTTGTCATTTTATGTTTGGTCGTCTTTTTAGCTATTTTTGAAATGGTGACGAAATATAAAAATTGGGAAGAAATCAAAAAAGGAAATGTGGCTGTGGCGATGGCGACTGGAGGGAAAATATTGGGGGTGGCCAATATCTTCCGCTGTACAATCGAGCAGAACAATTCGCTGCTTTCCATGATTGGCTGGGGAATTTATGGATTTTTGTTATTAATTATTGGGTATTTTATCTTTGAATTT
>NZ_JBALSN010000454.1:0-2393 GCF_036966985.1 Neobacillus drentensis
TTCTTATAAGACATATGTAATTGATGTGTTTCTAGTTTTAGATAAAAATAGGATTGATTCATTTTACCTTCATCACTCCTTTGATATTAGTTTAAATATACTGAATAAGTTCCATGTTCACAATAAAAATCATAAGAAAAACCGATCCATTAAATCATAATTTCTAACAACACCTTCCGATTTACTGTTTTTCTAATGGAATAATTAATTACCCTGCCCGGTTAGTGGAACAAAAACAAAGGGCTGCCAAAGCAGCCCTTTGTTCAACTCAAGCACCCTTTTGCTTAAGGACAATATTCACAATTTTCGTCTTTATTTCCATTTAATTAGCTACACTAGCCTTCACTTTGTTTGAATAATCACTTGCTTGCTTCTTCCAGAACAATGTAAGAACGATTCCCAAAGATAGGATCACAGTCGCAAAGTAGTAAGGGAAGTTAATATCTATATCAAATAATATCCCCCCTAGAATGGGTCCACTAATGTTCGCTAAACTTGTAAACATAGAGTTCATTCCACCAACGAAACCTTGTTCGTTCCCAGCAATATTTGAAAGGTATGAAGTAACTGCTGGTCGGAATAAATCAAATCCTACAAAAACAATAAATGTAACAAGTAAAATAGAGAAATATGAATGAACAACAGTCATTAAAAAGACAACTACCGCTGATAAAATTAAGCTATATTGAATCAGTTTAATTTCACCCCAAATTTTTGTAAGCCGATCAAATAGTATGACTTGTGAAACTGCACCAAAAATTGCACCACCTGTGATAACAATGGCAATATCGGATGGTTTAAATTGAAATTTATGGTCTACAAATAGACTAAAGAACGATTCAAAAGCTGCTAAACCAAATGAGGCAATAAAAATTAATATAAACGCAAGGAAATATTTTGGGGAAATAATTCGTTTGAAACCAACCTTACCATCGGAGACTTGTTCATGATTATCTTCTCTACGATTCGGCTCAGATAATAAAATAATAGAAAGTATAGCCGCAATGGTACCAAGTGCTCCTGCAAAGAAGAATGGTATCCGTGTGCCAAATTCCGCTAAGAATCCACCAATCCCAGGACCAATAATAAACCCTGTGCTAATGGCAGCTGACATAAACCCGAGTGCTTTCGGGCGAGTATCCAAATTTGTAATATCAGCAATAAAAGCTGTAACTGCTGGCATAATGAACGCAGCACTAATTCCACCTAAAACGCGGGAAATAAATAGCATGTCGATTCCCTTTCCGATCCCAAATAAAAATTCTGAAAGGCCGAAAATAAATAAGCCAATGACAATCATAATTTTCCTGCCGAATCGATCTGCTGCTTTCCCTGCAAATGGTGAAACAATCAATTGAGCGATAGCAAAAGCTGCCGTTAAATACCCCACTGTTTTCCCAGTTATCCCCAATTCATTCATCAACGTAGGTAAGACTGGAATGACAAGACCAATTCCCAAAAAGGCTATGAATAAATTCAATAATAATAATCCTAAGGTGACTTTATGTTTCTTCATTTTATACATTCTCCTTAACAATACAAATTACTTAAACAAATTTGAATTTTTTTCATTTGTTTACAATTTCCATCGTAGTGTATATAGTAACTATATAGTCAAGGGTGGTGCTGTAAAAAATGGGAAAAATAAATGGCAAGTATTTAACAACTGGAGAATTTGCAAAGCTTTGTAAGGTAAATAAACAGACACTCTTTTATTATGATCAAATTGGACTTTTGTCTCCCCTATGGAAAAATGAAAAAGGGTATCGTTATTATTCTATTCACCAAATAGAGCTATTCTTTGTTATTGATTTATTAAAGGATCTTGGTATGTCGCTGAACGATATTCAACAATATACACAAAATAAATCGCCTGAAAGATTTTTATCATTAATGCATCAAAAAAAAGA
Source organism: Neobacillus drentensis (assembly GCF_036966985.1). Taxonomy (GTDB): domain Bacteria; phylum Bacillota; class Bacilli; order Bacillales; family Cytobacillaceae; genus Neobacillus; species Neobacillus drentensis_E. Next base: position 1,911 of record NZ_JBALSN010000454.1, read on the forward strand.
AGAGATTATGAAAAAGCGTAAGGAGATTGAAATGAAGGAAAGAATGATTGATGCAAAAATAGCCTTAATGAAGGAAGCATCACACCTTGATTTTCAACAAATTACACTTAAACCATTACCGGAAGCAACACTTTATCTTAGTAGAAACATTGAAAATATAACGGATGAAGAATTTGTAGAGGTTATTTCGGATTTTATTAATGAATTGAACATATCTCATCTGGATTCAGGATATCCAATCGGTGGTATTACGAAACGGGAGCAGGTATTGAAGGGAGAATTCTCTAATTATAGCTTTTTATATATTGAACAACCACATCCAAAGGTGGGATATCCCTATTTTCAGGCTGTGAAAGGTGATTTTCTCATTGGATATCATCTTGGGGATGAGAAAACATTACATAAAACATATAAGCGACTTTTTTCAGAGATGGAAAGGTTAAATTTAGCCTTATCTGATTATGTTTTTGAAGAGTATATTTA
>NZ_JBALSN010000455.1:0-4862 GCF_036966985.1 Neobacillus drentensis
AGAATACCCCATGTATAGTAAGAAAAGAATTCCTCCAAGCAATAACGCCATCTTAATCCAAGTGATACCTAAAACAACCGCTGAGACACCAAAAACAGCTAATGAAATGAGTAGTGTATCACAAATGGAAGCTGTCAAAACGACTGGTAGCACATAAATCCAACGTGACTGCATCGCCCCTTGATTAAAGATAAACACATTTTGGACTCCAAGAGGCAGAATGAGCCCAAAAGCTAGAATAAATCCATGTATTGCAGCACTTATCATATTTTATCTCTCCATATGTATTTTCAAAAAGAAGTATACTTCTTCTAAACCCTGTCAATAACAATACCAATCAATGAAAAAATTGGGGTGTTTAATTTGCAGGGAATTTATTTTATTAATGATCGTATTTCTTTAGATGGACTTAGTAAGGAAGAAAGTTTAGCCTTTCAAGAACAATCTTTAAAAAAATTTATCGATGAGCATAAAATTCAAGTCATAAAGTTCAATCCTTATCAATTGAATGACTATTACACCATACCACATGCGCTTCTTTATGACTTAAAAAAGGAAAAAGTAAGCATCGATTGTTTTATATATTATTCCTCACAGGTGATAGAAGATTTCATTTACAGTTATCCAGCTAAATGGCTCATCTTAAAAAGCTTCTTTAAGGAAGTCATCTCTGTTGAAAAACAAAATGATTTAAACATTCGAGAAGTCGTTTAATCCAGTGATTTATTTGCTTGTTTGCGGTAAATAATAATAAAGTTTATGATAAAAATAATAATTAAATATACTCCATATATTCCAAATGAGTATAGCTTGTTGTTACTAAATAATGCACCAGCATACGACAACAGTAGAATATTTGGTATTTTTCCGATGAGTGAAGCCGTAAAAAAAGTTAGCCATTTGACATGACTTAAACCACACACGATATTAACAACCGGTGCTGGTATGATTGGAATTAATCGACAGGTTAAGATCGCAACAAAGGAATTCTTGTTTAGAAACTCATCATATTCTTGAACCTTTGGATAATTCATTAGTTTTTGCTGAGCAAAATCACGAAAGCCATATCTAGATAGGAAAAAGAAAGCCATTGTTCCTAGCATGGCGCCTGTTAAGGATACAATCATGCCTTGAGATGTTCCAAATACCGCACCAATCGTTCCTGCTAGAACGGGAAATGGAATCACGGGAAAAAAGACACAAATCGCTACTAGTAACATACTAATCAAAATGGATAGGCCTCCCCCTTGTTTAACAAGGTGAAGTAATTCATCCTTTTGAAATAAACCAATTGCTATGATTAACAACAGAATCCCTATACTTAATATTCTTTTAAACATCCGACAACTCCATTCACTTCATTTTTTATTAATCCTATCATACTATATTTTTAATTTTGGAAAAATAAAAGAGCCTTTCTGTTGAAAAGGCCCTTCTGCTTACCTATTAAAATGCTGTTCTTGCACCAAGATATCTTGGTTTCCAATAGGAATTTGTCATATCAGCGATTGAGACGCCTTTTGAACCTGCTTGAATGAATTGGTTGTTGCCCAAATAAATCCCTACATGTGTAGGACCTGGAGCGTATGTTTCAAAGAATACTAAGTCTCCGGGTTTTGGGGTGCTGACAGCCTTCATTCCTGACCATTGTGTGGCCGCCGTTCGTGGAATTGATACTCCAACCTTATTAAACACGTAGCTCGTTAAGCCACTGCAATCAAAACCAGCAGGTGTATTTCCGCCCCATAAATATGGTGTCCCTATGTACTTTTTAGCTTCATCCATTACCATTTGAGCCTTTGATACTGTCGGAGCAGGCACTGGTGTAGATGTACCACTTGTCGTTAATTTCAACACTTGTCCAACATAAATCGTATCAGTTGTAAGATTATTCAGTGATTTAAGCTGAGCAACTGATAGTTTGTTACGAACAGCGATTAGGTATAATGTATCCCCTTTTTGAACTGTGTACGTTTCAATCGCTGTTTCATGACTGTGTGGAGCTAACAATGTCAGCTTCTGAGTTACATAAAGAGAATCAGATGTTAGGTGATTCCAAGTTTTCAAGTCTGCTATAGTGACTTTATTAGCTTGTGAAATTTTCCAAAGAGTATCCCCTGACTGGACAGTATAGATGTTTTCGTGTGCACTTGCCGTCCCAGCAAATGTAGAAATCAGGATCCCCGCCGTTGCTGCGATAGATAGTAGATGTTTCTTCATCGTAGCACCCTTTCATTTCGTTTGTGTAATAACATCATAAACGACCTTTAAGGGTTGTTTGAATCCCCAAAGATATGGCTTACTTGGTAAAAAGCAACAATATTAGTAAAGAAGACCTTTAATATTACAAACAGACTATTACTCAATCCTATAATATGTAACATTTCACATTGTAATTTAATTTTCATTAATATTTTTGTAACATAAATGTAATAAAAAGATGATTAAGGGATTAATAGAAATCAGCTAATTCACACAAGTAATGTAGAAATATTGTAACAATCCTACCATGCACTCTAGTCTGTTAAACCTATAATAAACCTATAGAAACAATCTTTATAGTTTTATAAATCATAATGATTTGGGTGATGATGATGCAAGGAATAGGAAAAGGACATCCTCATGCTATGGGGCATCCACATGGAATGCGAAATGTAATCGATTATGACAAGAATCCATTTATTGTCATTTGGGAAGTAACAAGAGCCTGCCAACTTAAATGTGTTCACTGCCGCGCTGATGCGCAGCTTACTCCAGATCCACGCGAACTAACGCATGCGGAAGGAATTAATTTAATTGATCAAATCTATGAAATGGATAATCCGATGCTCGTGTTTACTGGCGGGGATTGTATGATGAGAGAAGACCTTTATGAACTTGCTGATTATGCGATCAAAAAAGGTATGCGTGTTTCGATTACACCAAGTGCTACTGCGAATGTTACCAAAGAAAAAATGAAAATGTTCAAGGACGTCGGACTTTCTCGCTGGGGCTTTAGTTTAGATGGTCCAACCCCTGAGATACATGACCACTTCCGTGGGACTCCTGGATCCTTTGATCTCACTGTTGAAAAAATTAAGTACTTAAACGAATTAGATATGCCGCTTCAAATCAATACCGTCATTTCTCGTTATAATTATGATTCGCTTGAACAAATGGCAAAGCTTGTCGGCGAACTTGGCGCAGTCATGTGGTATATCTTCTTGCTTGTTCCAACAGGCAGAGGTCAAATGGACGCTTGTATATCTCCCGCTGAGCATGAAAAAGTGTTCCTTTGGTTATATGAGTTGAGCAAAACTGCTCCTTATGATATCAAAACAACGGCAGCCCAGCATTACCGCAGAGTTGTTTTACAGCAAAAAACACGCGAACAATTGATTGAAAAAGGCGAAATTCATTACGAAGACTCAATTACTACTGATTTTGCTTCCATGCATGACGGGTTAAAGCGGGCACCTAAAGGTGTAAATGATGGCAACGGCTTTGCATTTGTCTCCCATATTGGTGATGTCATGCCAAGTGGCTTACTTCCAATCGTCTGTGGAAACATCCGTGATACCCCACTCGCTGAAATTTACCATGAGTCCAAAGTGTTTAAAGAACTACGTCAGCCTGACCACTACAAAGGAAAATGCGGCGTCTGTGAATATAACAAAATGTGCGGCGGCTCTCGTTCGCGTACCTATGCAGTGACAGGAGACTATATGGAAAGTGAACCGTTCTGTGTTTACATTCCACACGCGATGCGGAATAGAGAAACATCACCTAGACTGTAATATTTTTAGATTTATGAAGAGGCATTCTACTTTTAGGATACCTCTTTTTTATTCATTTGACCCTTATCCTCTATGTGTATTTTTTTTACCTCTCAACTCAACTTCTTTCTTTATAAATTCCTCATTAGATGGTATTTTATTCCTAAACTATACCATCCTATAAAAGAAGATGGTCATTCAAGATAAGGAGTTATTATGATTAAGACAATTGCTGTAAAGAATAATTATGAATTGGTTAAAGATGTAGCAATCGTTGATTTGCTTAAAGGGGAATATAAATGGTATTGGATTGATTTTCATCTACCAACGGAAGAGGAAATCGAATATCTACGAGATCCTTTTCATTTTCATCCATTGGCGATTGAGGATTGTATTAATCATTTACAAAGACCTAAGTTGGATTATTATGAGGACCACACTTTTTTTATTACACAGTCCCTAAATCACCAAACGCTCAAAAGAGACGAAATTGATTTTTTCCTAGGTGAAAACTATATCGTTTCCTTTCACCTTAACCCTTCAACTGAAATCGAGGCGGTATGGAAACGATTTATAGAGTCGACAAACATTGAAAAGTGGGAGCCAACACATGTTTTATACCTTGTACTTGATAAAATGGTTGATAGTTATTTCCCGCAAGTCTTTAAAATCGAAGAACGATTAACTGAAATTGACGAGAATTCTAGAGGAAGATCCATGGAGGCATTGCTGGAGGATTTATTTGATACAAGGCACCATCTACTATCATTGAGGCACACCATTTCACCGATGCGCGATCTTATATACAGAGTCCTAAATTCACAGCGACTAACTTCCATTCAGGAGAAAAGGGAATACTATTCTGATATTCATGACCATTTACTAAAATTAACAGAAATGATTGAGGCAAACCGTGAACTAACCACGGACATCCGCGACAGCTATATTTCACTTAACTCCCATCAAACCAATCATGTCATGAAGGTTTTAACCGTGATCACCACGATTTTCATGCCGCTCTCTTTTATCGCTGGATTGTATGGGATGAATTTTCGCTATATGCCTGGACTATCATCGAAATATGGTTTTTTTTCCACGCTGATTCTA
>NZ_JBALSN010000455.1:4869-7169 GCF_036966985.1 Neobacillus drentensis
GCATGTCTCTTTGGTTTAAGAAGAAAGGTTGGTTTAAATAACAAAAGCGGAAAAATCTGATTAGGTGCGACAGGCATAAGCCGTTCAGGCATGAAATAAGGACTAGCTCCGGCCGCTAGTCCTTTCTTTTCCCAAGTCGATGTTCATTTCCACTCTTCATAGTCAACGGTACCACCTGTTAAATCAATCGTGTTCCTCTCGCCTTTATAATAGGTTTTTCCATCTTTTTTGAAAATGAATTTTTCATAAGTATATACCTTTTGTCCATTTGGCAGTTGAATGACCACCTTCGGCCAAGGGTTTTCTAACGGAGCTTCGATTTTAATTGTGTTTTGATAATAGTATCGAAATACAAAGAAACCCACAGTTACTACAAGGCACATGATTATTAATATAAATAAACCTTTTATAAAGGAATGTTTCGGCTTTGGATGGTATAGTTCAGTTCTGGTCAATTTTTTCTCCTCCAATTGTTGCTGACACAGCATAAATTTTTCCAAATAGTTCGAATACTTCATTAATGCCCAAACCTAATTTTTTTAATCCATTTGAAAAAAATTAACACTTGTTAAGTTATGCATTGTCTTTGTAATAGTTAACCATCATTGCGAATAAACACATGAAAGTCATAATTATGTATAATAGTATGCAGAGGTTATTTAGAAAGGAGCAGTTGCTGTGGTAATTACAAATACAAAAGAAACAATGAAATTAATAGCCGATTTAGTTTCCATTCCAAGCCCCTCTGGGAATACAAATGAAGTTATTACCTATGTTGAAAAATTCCTAGCTGAATTACAAATTAAAACATATAGAAACCGTAAAGGAGGGCTAATCGCGACAATTGCAGGAAAGGATTCAAGTAAACATCGGATGCTGACAGCACATGTGGATACACTTGGTGCAATGGTAAAAGAAGTAAAATCTAATGGACGCTTAAAGATCGATCTAATTGGCGGATTTAAGTTTAACTCTATTGAAGGCGAATACTGTCAAATTGAAACAAGCAGCGGAAAAAAAATTACGGGAACCATTTTAATGCACCAAACTTCTGTCCATGTCTATAAAGATGCAGGGAAAGCTGAGCGCAATCAGGCCAATATTGAGATAAGAATTGATGAAAAGGTACATAATGCTGAAGAAGTTCGTGCACTTGGAATTGAAGTGGGTGATTTTGTATCGTTTGACCCCCGTGTAGAAATCACACCAAGTGGTTATATTAAATCGCGTCATCTGGATGATAAAGCAAGTGTGGCTATTCTTCTACAATTAATGAAACAAATTAAGATGGAAAATATCACCTTGCCCCATACAACGCATTTTTTAATTTCTAACAATGAAGAAATCGGATACGGTGGTAACTCCAATATTACTCCCGAAACTGTGGAATATTTAGCAGTCGATATGGGAGCAATGGGCGACGGACAATCAACTGATGAATATACTGTTTCCATCTGTGTGAAGGATGCAAGTGGACCATATCATTTTGAATTGAGAAAGAAATTAGTCCGACTTGCCGAGGAGAACAATATCGATTATAAATTAGATATTTATCCTTTCTATGGTTCAGATGCGTCAGCTGCAATCCGCTCTGGTCATGATATTGTCCATGGCTTAATCGGTCCTGGCATCGATTCTTCACATGCTTTCGAGAGAACACATGAAACTTCCATTGAAAATACTGCAAAACTACTGTATCATTACGTGCAGGCGGATTTAATCCAGTAGGAGATGAAAATATGTTTTCAAATATTGGTGTACCAGGATTAATTTTGATTTTAATCGTAGCTTTAGTCATCTTTGGTCCAAACAAACTCCCTGAAATTGGCCGTGCCTTTGGCCGTTCGATTCGTGAATTTAAAAAAGCCACTGATGGAATTGCGGATGATATAAGGGAAGAAATAAAAGAAGATATTAAAGAAACACATCAAGGTACAATTAATTTAAAGAAGTAATTCTAACTCCAGAAAACATCCCCTTCAATCACTTGATGGGGATGTTTTTTGGATATTATTTTTTTGTGAACGATTGAACTTGATTCATTAATTTTTTCCTGGATTTTGGATTTCGGAGTAAATATGCTGCGCCAAGTGCAACGGTAGTCATCATTAAATTTTTTCTTTTCATTTTAAACCTCCTCATTGATTATCATTCTTAAATGTTCCCTTTATTAAGCCATTTTAACAACTGAAATTATTTACAATCTGTTCCCAATAAGAAAAAATGAAAAAAACTAATTCCGCTAGAATTAGTTTTTTAACTGTTGCTTATTACTTTTTTAATAATTCTTTGATTTTTTC
>NZ_JBALSN010000456.1:0-7530 GCF_036966985.1 Neobacillus drentensis
GCAAGTTTAACAGAGCCTTTATATAAATTAATAAAATATTGGAGGGGCAATATGGATGAATTAAACTCAAAACAGCAGATTAGCTCTTATATAATTCATTCCCAAGAAGAAGAAATCAAACGGATTGCCCTAGAACTTCATGAAGGTGTCGGACAAAATCTTTATAGTATCTTAACAGGCTTACAGTTTATTGAATCAGGCGCCAAAGAACCACACATGAAACTTTATGTCCGCGAAATGTCGGAGTTGATTGAAAAGACCATTCAAGAAATTAGGCACCTATCTGTTGAATTACATCCGCCTACACTGACAACCCTTGGTTTACTTCCAGCCATGAGGAGTTATATTAACTTATATACATCAACGTTTGGGATCCTAGTAGATTTAGAAACAACGGGTGAAGAAAAATGGGTACCTGAAAAAAATAGTATTACCGTATTTCGTGTTTGCCAGGAGGCACTTGCCAATATTGCAAAGTATGCGGATACTTCCAACATAACCATTCATTTTATTTGGACGGAGGAAGAATTGACCATTACCATTTATGATTTTGGCAAAGGATTTCAACCAGAGGAATACAATGACCTTAATCCATTATCAGGGCTTGCCGCAATGAAAGAACGAATGCTTCTGACTGGCGGACAGTGCAAGATTTCCTCTAAAATAGGGGAAGGAACATCCATTGAAATATCTCTTCCGTTAAACCGGGATTAAAGGAGCGTTAAGAGTGATAAAAATCCTTTTGGTTGATGACCATGCTGTGGTTAGAATGGGGCTTAAGATGCTTTTAAACACAAATCCAGAAATGGAGGTAATTGGTGAAGCATCGGAAGGAAATGAAGGTATTAAACAAGCGTTAAAGTTAAAACCTGATGTTGTGGTCATGGATCTAAGCATGCCGCATGGAAAAGACGGATTATCAGCTACAATGGAATTGAAAAAGATAATGCCTCAAGTGAATATTCTAATCCTAACGATGCATGATGATGAGGAGTACCTTTTTCGTGCCATTCAAGGGGGAGCATCTGGCTGTATCTTAAAAAGTGCTCCACATGCTGAATTAATGTCAGCGATCGAATCAGTTGCTGTCGGAGATGCCTATTTACATCCCTCTGCACAGAAGCGATTGATGGAAGAATATTTGAGCAGCGTAAAACAAGATGGGAATGATACGTACAATCTTTTATCTGATCGGGAGAAAGAAGTGCTAACACTTATTGCTAAAGGGTATTCCAATAAGGAAATCGCTGAACAATTAGTCCTTAGTGTTAAAACCGTCGAAACCCATAAAGGTAAGTTGATGGAAAAACTACAGATGAAAACCAGACCTGAGTTGGTGGAATATGCCGTAAGAAAAGGGTTATTGGGTTATGATATTTAAGGAGAAATTCTTGAATGAAAGAGATTAAGGGATGTCCTGCAGTAATGGAGGTTTGCGACAGTCTGTTGACTTTGGTTGATTGCGAATTTGTTGCCCTGGCGCTGCAAAATGAAGTGGGCCCAGATGTTAAGTGGCATTATGCTGCTGGCAATTTAAATGATAAATACAAAAGAATAACTGTCCGTTTCGGAAAAGGCATCGCAGGAAAAATAATCTCAAGCGGAAGTCCAATGATGCTTACAGATTTTCCAAACGGAATTATTGGAAAAGTTACGGACCATCCAATTATGCTTGCTGAAAAACTTGTTTCGACTTATGCAGTCCCTTTATTTTTTCATAGTGCACCTAAAGGAGTATTACTTATTGGTAATCGGAAAATCAAAGCATATACAGAAACTGATCAGCAGTATGTAAAGGAAGCCGCTCAAGACTTAGAAAAAATATTGACGGAACAGATACTTTGATGGATGCAGGGAGGAGCTAATGGACAAGGAAATGGACCAGCCTGCAAAGTTCGCGAATCTTGAGATAGAATTAAAAAAGTCAATGCAGGAATTAGTAGATATAAAGTTTGCGCTTGATGAATCTTCAATTGTAGCCATCACCGATTCTCGGGGCACGATTACATATGTAAATGATCAATTTTGCCATATCTCGAAATACTCCAGAGAGGAACTCCTTGGGCAAGATCATCGAATTATCAATTCCCGGTACCATTCAAAAGAATTTTTTCGGAAAATGTGGAAAACAATCGGTTCCGGTGAGGTTTGGAAAGGTGAAATCTGCAATAGGGCAAAAGATGGTACCTTTTATTGGATGGATACAACGATTGTTCCTTTTTTAAATGAAAAGGGAAAACCGTATCAATACTTAGCAATTCGTTATGAAATTACCGAGCGAAAACGAGTCGAACGAGAGCTTCAAAAAATGATGACTACTATTATTAATGTTCAAGAAGAGGAACGAAAACGCTTGTCACGTAATTTACACGATGGGATTGGACAAAACCTGTATAGTCATTTGATTACTATTAATCGTCTCTTAGCTGAAATGGAACATCCTCTTTTGCAACAGATGCAAACCGAAGCAACTGAATTGATTGAAGAAATCCGCGAGATCTCATGGGAACTTCGGCCCTCCGTACTTGATGATTTAGGATTAGTGCCAGCTATTCGTTCGTTTTTATCCCGTTACTCAGACCATTACAATATTGATGTGTATTTTGAATGTGTGTTAAATCGGCGCTTAGACATCAGCATTGAACTAACGATTTACCGGATTATTCAGGAGGCACTCACAAATATTCGGAAATATGCCGAAGTTAATGAAGCGACGGTCACTGTAAGAGAAATAGAGGATGTCGTTCGTGTTATGATTGAGGATAAAGGAAAGGGGTTTGATGTGAAGAATCAAACCTTTGGTGTCGGTTTGTTTAGTATGGATGAGCGTGCGCGTTCGGTGGGTGGGGAGTTATTAATCAGCTCTTCACCTGGGAAGGGGACTAAACTGATCTTAGAAGTACCAAGTTCTATTGTGGAATAGCAAAGAACCAGGCGGTGTTTATGCCTGGTTCTTTCCTTTTAAATTTTAAATGAACTTTTTAAAGATACGACTCGATTAAATACTAATTTATCTACTGTTGTATGTTTAGGGTCGACGTTAAAGTAGCCATGTCTAAAGAATTGGAATTTCTCTTGCGGTCTGCTTTCCTTCATGTTAGGCTCGACAAAGCCTTGTAACACCTGAATAGAATTTGGATTAACATTGTCTAAGAATGTCTTTTCTGGACTGCTGTTATCGTCTGTTTCGTCCAAAATCAGTGGTTCGTAAAGACGGAATTCAGCAGGAACGGCATGGGCCGCTTCCACCCAATGAATCGTTCCCTTCACTTTTCTACCCGTAAACCCTGTGCCGCTTTTTGTCTCTGGGTCGTAAGTGCATCGCAGTTCGACAACTTTACCATTTGAATCCTTAACCACTTCTTCACATTTAATGAAATAGGCATTTTTTAGACGGACCTCATTACCAGGGAACAGACGGAAATACTTTTTAGGCGGCTCTTCCATAAAGTCGTCTTGTTCAATATAAATTTCCCGTGAGAATGGAATTTTTCTCGTGCCCATTTCTGGATTCTCTGAATTGATTTCAGCATCTAACAATTCAATTTGTCCTTCTGGATAATTCGTAATAACAACCTTTAATGGATCAATGACACCCATTGTTCGCGGTGCTTTTAATTTTAAATCCTCACGGACGAAGTGTTCGAGCATTTGTGAATCAACTGCTCCAGAACCTTTGTGAATGCCAGTTTCTCGGACAAATGAAACAATCGATTCTGGCGTGAATCCTTTTCTTCTCATCCCAGAAATGGTGGGCATACGCGGATCATCCCAGCCATCCACAAATCCTTCGTCTACTAATTGTTTCAACTTCCGTTTACTCATGACGGTATTCGTTACATTTAAGCGGCCAAATTCTATTTGCTGTGGCGTGCTCTCCATTTCACATTGTTCGACAACCCAATTATAAAGAGGACGTTGGTCTTCAAACTCAATCGTACAAATGGAATGGGTGACTCCTTCAATGGCATCCTCAAGTGGATGAGCAAAAGCATACATCGGATAAATGCACCATTTGTCACCAGTATTATGATGGGTTGCATGGGCAATCCGGTAGATAACAGGGTCACGTAAGTTTATATTCGGTGATGACATATCAATTTTCGCTCGAAGGACCTTTTGGCCATTTTCATAGACACCGTCCCGCATCTTTCCAAATAACTCAAGGTTCTCCTCAATCGAACGGGTCCGGTAAGGGCTATCCTTTCCAGGTTCCGTTAGTGTCCCACGGTACTGGCGGATTTCGTCAGCTGATAAGTCATCAACATAGGCTAATCCTTTATTAATCAATAGCACCGCACGTTTATACATTTCTTCAAAGTAATTAGAAGCAAATAATAAGTTATCCCATTCAAAGCCTAACCACTTTACATCTTCCTTGATTGAGTTTACATATTCGATATCTTCTTTTAACGGATTGGTATCGTCAAAGCGTAAATTAGTTAACCCGTTAAACTCGTCGGCTAAGCCAAAGTTGATAACAATTGATTTAGCGTGTCCAATATGTAAATAACCGTTAGGCTCTGGCGGAAACCGAGTAACAATTTTAGTGTGCTTTCCAGATTCAAGATCTTTAATCATAATATCTTTAATAAAATTAGATGTGTTATTGTCCACCCTTTTCAACCTCTTTCATTCTTAACTCTACATTATAAATAACATAAATACGGATATTTTTCCATTGTTCCCAACAATTCATGTATAAAACACACGTGAACTGGAATATTTGTTTCTTTTTTATAGGTTCTAGAATTGGCAAGTGGCGTCAAAAAAGACTACAATGGTTTCTAAAAGAAATATAGGAAGGGGAATTACCATGATAACCTTTGGAACAGTTGGAACAGGATGGATTACAGAATCCTTTATCAAAGCAGCGGAGCTCAGCGGTCAATTGCAATTAACAAGTGTCTATTCCAGAACTGAGGATAAAGCGAAACAATTAGCCGATACATATAACGCTCCTTATTTTTTTACAGATTTAGAGGAGATGGCAAAGAGTTCAGAAATACAAGCCGTATATATTGCATCACCGAATTCTGTCCATTTTGAACAAACACTTACATTTTTGAAAAATAAGAAACATGTTATCTGTGAAAAGCCGATTTTTTCAACGAGTGCAGAGTTACATACAGCCTATCAGACAGCGGAGGAAAATGGCGTATATCTATTTGAAGCGATTCGTAATATTCATACCCCAAATTTTAAAATACTGAAAGACAACCTCCAACGGGCTGGGAAGCTTCGTAGTACCATATTGCCTTATATCCAATATTCCTCCCGCTATGATTTATTTTTACAGGGGGAGGAGCCCAATATTTTCTCAGCTCAATATTCTGGCGGTGCGCTTGTTGATTTAGGTGTTTATCCGCTCTATTTAGCAGTCGGATTGTTTGGTGCACCTAAGCAGGTCAACTATCATCCTGTTGTTCTTCGCAGCGGTGTGGATGGAAGTGGAACCTTGGTGTTAACGTATGATGATTTTATTTGTACGATCCTTTGTTCAAAAATTTCTCATTCCGAATTACCGTGTGAGATTCACGGGGAAAAGGGAACCTTTATCCTTGAAGATGCGGCCCCGATTTCAACAATTACCTTCGTTGAAAACCGTGGAAAAGAGAGAGAAACCATAAGTGTCACTCTAGAAGAACAAAACATGGTGTATGAATGTGTTAACATTGCTAAAATTATTGAGACGAAAAATGACCAAGAATATAAGCAATTGAAGGTCTGGAGCGAAATCGTACTCCAAATTACCGAAGAAGCTAGGAAACAAAATAATATCGTATTTGCATCAGAAAGATAATACAAGGCCAGGAGGATACGTTCTCCTGGCTTTATTTCATGAGGTTATCTTCCCCCAAAAAGCTTATTTAACATTTTATGAATCGTTATGTGAATTCTTTATGAACTCAATATTCTCAATGACTTTTATCACATGCCATGTTTTGTAAGTTCATTATAGTTGAGGTAGTAAGATGGGAGGAAACCTTATGAAATCAAAAGCTTGGTATCAGAAACAGTTGAAACGTAAACCTGTCCAAATTACAAGATATACCGTTCAGGGCTTGTTTTTGTTGTTTTTACTATATGTCGGTCTGCAGTTTTACCAATTTTATTTGCATTTTGAAACACTCGGAAAAACCCCTTTTGTTGACCGGCCTTCTGCGATTGAAGGATTCTTGCCAATCAGTGGTTTAGTTGCTTTAAAAGTATGGCTTACGAGTGGCGAATTTGATGTCATTCATCCAGCCGGTCTCGTTTTACTTACATTTTTTGTAGGTGCGGGAGTCATTTTGCGTAAATCGTTCTGCAGTTGGATTTGTCCAGTAGGAACAGTTGGTGAGTTGATTGGGTGGCTGGGCAGGAAAATATTTAAAAGGAATTTTGAAATTCCGCGATGGCTGACCTGGATACTAACACCAATAAAATACTTATTGATGTTATTTTTTGTTCTTATGGTTGTACAAATGCCCGTGTTTTCGGCGAAAAGTTTTCTCGAGGAACCCTATAATAAGGTATCCGATGTAAAAATGCTCCTTTTATTTATCAATCTTGGCGGCTTTGCCTTGAAGTTTATCATTGTCATCTTCATCCTGTCCTTATTTTTTAGAAACTTTTGGTGCCGCTTCTTGTGTCCTTACGGAGCACTGATTGGACTAAGCAGTATCTTTAGAATTACGAAGATTGAGAGAAATGAAGATACGTGTACAAACTGCGAAATGTGTACAAAGGTTTGCCCGCAAAGATTAAAAGTACACAAGGTTGAGACCGTAAATTCCCTTAATTGTTCAGCCTGTATGTCCTGTGTAGAGGCATGTCCTGTGAAAGATACCCTTAACATGACAGTTGCCCGGAAGAAAGTTAATAAATGGTTTGTTCCAGTTACCTTCTTCGTGTTATTCTTCTTAGTTATTACGATTGCAAAAATAACCGGTCACTGGGATACAATCATATCCTATGAGGAATGGAAACAGCTAATCCCGGATGCTGCAAACATAAAATAATGGTTTAATAGCCAGCCCATATCGGCTGCTATTTTTGTGCTGAATTTGATGTGAAACGGAATAATCAAAAGTTCGCAAAGTTTTCATTTTACGAAGCTGTCTCGCCTTTAGTATCATGAAACTATGAGGGGTTTTTGGAATCTTAAGGGGGATTATCCAATGGCGAAGGCAATCGATGAATATTCATTAAATGACTTAATGCAACGAATAGAAGAGATGTTTAATGAAAATCCTGGTCCTATTAAAGGATTTGAAGCTATTGTTCAGTATGACATTCACGGTGATGCAGAAGGAACGTATCAGCATTTCTTTCATGATGGAAAATTAACCATAAAAGAAGGAACAGAAGCGGTTCCGATTTGTACGATGCAAATGTCATATGATAATTTCAAAAAATCCTTATTAGGTAAGCTGAGCGGAACCATGGCCTTATTGACAGGAAAGGTAAAAGTAAAAGGTGATATAAGCACCGGTTTGAAAATAGAAAGCATTGTGAAAAAGTATAAGATAAAAGAACAATTGTAAA
>NZ_JBALSN010000457.1:0-6742 GCF_036966985.1 Neobacillus drentensis
GGTTTTTTCATGTAAAATACGTATACTTACAGTTGAATCCATTTAAAGGTTTGCTGATTTAAAGGTATCGCCTCCCTCGATGGTTCCGTTTTTGAAACCTTTATTGAACCAGCGTTTTCTTTGCTCAGAAGTTCCGTGTGTAAAGCTTTCCGGCACCACATAGCCCTGCAATTTTTTCTGGATATTATCATCACCCACAGCATTTGCTGCATTTAGTGCCTCTTCCAGGTCGCCTTTTTCTAGGTAGCCCTTCCCTTGCGCGTAGTGGGCCCAAACACCCGCCAAGTAGTCAGCTTGCAATTCAAATCGGACCGAGTACTCCTTGGAACGCTTCTGTGCCTGCGAAGCATTGTCTCCAGTATGCAAAAGGGTCTGGACGTGGTGGCCTACTTCATGGGCAATAACGTACGCCATCGCAAAGTCCCCTGGTGCCTGGAATCTTTGTTTTAGATCCTCATAAAAACTTAAGTCAATATAAAGCTTGTGGTCGCCAGGACAATAAAATGGTCCTACAGCCGAACTAGCAGATCCACAGGCAGACTGGACACTGCCAGTGTACAAAACAAGCTTAGGATTCTTGTATTGCAGTCCCTTTTTCTTGAATTCATCAGACCACACATCCTCTGTATCGGCAAGGACAACTGAAACAAAGTCGGCTAATTCCTTCTCCCCGGCAGACTCTTGATAAGGAGGAGGAGCTTGTGTACCCGTATCAGAGGCCTGATTTGGACCTAAAAGATCTCCTGGGTTCCCTCCAAGCAGTGTAAAGAGAAGAACGATTATAATACTGCCTATCCCGCCGCCTATAACGGTTTTGCCACCCATTCCCATTCCTCTCCGGTCTTCAACGTTGGCGCTTTGTCGTCTTCCTTTCCATTTCATTTTTTTACCTCCTTTAATATACCAATTAACCAATTCTATCTTGTTATACCCACAATTGAGCAGATTAAAATGGAAAGATTTTGGAAGTTATTAACCAAACACGTGCGAATACAAAACAGCCCCCGAATTCCGAGAGCTGTTTTGTATTACTTATTAATCTGCCCGTTTAACTTGCTGCTTGCTGAATTCTCCAGCACTGTCCCGCTACTGTAGGACTATTTTTTTAATTGAGTTAGGATCCATTACCAATATATTGATCAAGGAACCTAACCATTTCCTTATAGGCAGTCATCTTATTTTTTTGTTTTACGATGGAATGCCCTTCATCATAGAAGCGAATAAAGTCAACAGCGTGATTTCGTTTCTTTAGTTTATCGACTATTTGCTCAGATTCTTTGATGTGAACACGCGGATCGCTTTTCCCATGAATAACTAATAATGGGGTGGTAATTCGGTCTGAAAAATTCAATGGATCAATACTATCAAAAAATTCTCCGTCTCGTTCGATTGTTCCATATTCACTCTCCCTATGCTTCTTGCGCCATGGACTTGTTGTTTGAAGGAAGGTTCTAAGGCTGGACATTCCCACAATATCAATAGCAGCAGACCAAAGATGCGGATAATGACTAATGGCAGCAAGCACCATAAACCCGCCATAACTCCCCCCCATGATCGCTATCTTTTCAGAATCAATATTTCTGTTCGCCTTTAGCCATTCCACTAAAAAAATGAGATCCTTAACAGCGTCCATTCTTTTTCGAACATCATCCAAATGTGTATACCTTTTTCCATAACCCGTACTTCCCCGAATATTTGGTGAACACACGGCATAACCCTGGTTCAGTAAATACTGCTGAACTGGGTTGTATACCGCACGAGCCTGACTCTCCGGACCTCCATGGATATAAATAACAACTGGATGTTTTTCAGTGGTATCTTTCGGTTTCGAATAAAAGGCAGGAATTTCGAGGTTATCAAAAGAGCGAAAGGATATAAGTTCCGGCTCCACTAATTTATGTTCAAGTACTGGGGACCGGGAAACATATGTAAGCCTTTCCGCCTGAATGGTCTTTAGGTCAAGTTCCCATATATCCGAGGGATTTGCCGCCCCCTTAAATACATAAGCTAGTTTTTGGCTATCAGGGGAAAATTTTAGATTTGAAATGACCCCGATTGGAGTTTTCCAGGTATAAAGGTAACTCCGGTTTATGTCTAAAAGTACCCCCTTGGAAGTTCCTCCCTCATTTATGGAATAAGCTAACAAATTTTTATCATTATTCATTGTCAAATCCTCAAAATCCCACTTTCCCTGCTCTAGCCATTCGAGATGTTTGGTTTTTAAATTTATAAGAGCAAGCCCGTAGAATTCTCTGTCTTTATTCGATAATACATAAAGATGGTCCCCATCCTTATTAAAATGGGCGTCTCTAAAACTCGCTTCCCCTGTATGTTCTGTTAACCAATTTATAGAGCCTGTTGAAAGGTCTATTATGCCCAAATCATTATCTAAAGGGGAATTTATCCTCTGGATCAAAATGGATGTACCGTCAGGAGACCATTTAACCGCTGAAAATACCCCATCCCCAGCATTCAAAAGACGAATATCCAACGATTCCAGATTTTGAAGATAGATATCAAAAAAAGCTGAATTTCTGCGATTACTCGACCAGGCAATCCATTTTCCATCTGGAGAGCTTCCGCCAAAACGGTGAATATGATCTGGGGAGTTTGTCAACTCGATTAGTTTTCCTTCTTCCTTAAGTAAGTACAATTGCTGATTTTCATTTCCGCCATCATCCATACCAATAATCAAATTAGATTTGCCATTTAGATAGCTAATAAAGGTGATTCTTTCTTTTGTAAAGGAAGTTTGGACAGGCCAACCATCACTCCCTTCCCCTAGATTCAATTCCCAAACTTGTGGCAAACCAGTATAATCAGCGATAAAGCTTATCTTGTGACCAGTTGGAGCGTATACCGGATTGTTGGCAAAACGAATATGCAAATATGGTTCTATACCAATGACAGTCATAAACATCCCCCATCCAATTAAGGCATTTTTTAAGCGCTCATAAGAATATGTAAAAGCGTCATTAAAAGGATTCATGAATCTTATTATTCATTAGAAGCATCATTTAAGTTTGCAGCATTCTATCCAATCAATTATATTTACAACCAATTCATATTATTCTTTATGACTAGAATCCTGTTTAATTGTGAGTGAACAAAAGATCGACCATAACAAATTAACTCAAAGAAAAAATTAATTAATATAAATATTGACAATTGTTTGAAAAATAGAGAAAATGAACGCGTGTACATTTTAGGATTTGAGGTGAAATTCTTGGCTAACCGGAAAGATGTTGCCAAATTAGCTGGCGTATCTGAAGCGACCGTTTCACGAGTATTTAATAATATCGGTCCATTGCGGAATGAAACAAAACAAAAGGTTTTGCAAGCGGCTCATGATCTTAATTACCACCCTAATGCAATTGCACAGAGCTTTGCTCGTGGGAAAAGTAACAACATTGGCGTGATTGTTCCTTATTTTCAAAAGGTAAATCTAATGACTACCCATTATTTCTCCGAACTTCTAAGCGGGATAGGTACAAAGCTTGGTGAGTTTGGATATGGTTTGCTTCTTTTATTTCAATCCCCTGATGAACCCAAAAATTATGTGAAGCTTTTTCGAACTCAAAAGGTAGATGGATGCATCATCCTTGGTTCTAAGGATGTTTTTGGTGAAGTGGAAGCACTTGAAAAACTACATCAATTGCAACTACCCTATTGTCTTGTGAATCAAGCTTTTTCAGGCTTTCCTTTCCATTCCATTGGTGCAGATCATCTAGATGGTAGTTTACAAGCCGTTTCCTCCCTGCTACTAAATGGGTATGAACAAATTATCTTTTTAAATGGACCGACGGAATTTTCAAATAGTCTCGAACGGTTAAAAGGTTATCAAACTGCCCTTATGAATGGAGGTATCCCTTACAATCCTAAATTAGTTTTTCAAGGGAATTACAGCCGTAAAAGTGGTTTTCAAGTGGCTGCAGAAATAGCCCCCATGCTGCGAGGGGTTAATGCTATTTTTGCTGGCAATGATCGAATGGCTATTGGTCTTATGCAGGGTTTGGCTGAACAAGGCTACCAAGCAGGTCGTGATTACGCTCTCATTGGGTATGATGACTCTGAAATTTCTAGAATGACTTCTCCACCACTAAGTACCGTTCATGTCCCGCTTTTTGATATGGGGCAATTAGCGGCTGAAAAGGTTCTTCAATTGATTTCACAAGATATTATGGAAGAAATTAATGAAAGATTGCCAGTTACCTTTATTGAACGTGCCTCTTCACAACTGCTTATATAAGAAAGGGAGTTTAGCTATGGAAACAATTAAAATCGGAATGGTCGGCTACAAATTTATGGGGAAAGCTCACAGTCATGCTTACCGGGATCTTCCCCTTTTCTTTCCAAAAACGACTCATCCTGAAATGAAGGTAATTTGTGGTCGTGACCAAACTGCTGTTGCTGTGGCAGCAAAGCAATTCGGGTGGGAGGAATACACAACTGACTGGAAAAGTCTTTTACAAAGAGACGATGTAGATTTAATCGATATCAATGCACCAAGTGATGTACATAAAGAAATAACGATTGCAGCTGCAAAAGCAGGTAAGCATGTTTTTTGTGAAAAGCCTTTAGCCCTGACATTGAAGGATTCTAGAGAAATGCTAGAAGTAGTGGAGGCGGCTGGCGTTAAGCATATGGTTGGTTTTAATTATCGATTTGCCCCAGCTGTGATGCTGGCTAAAAAGCTGCTCGATGAAGGGAAGTTAGGAGAAATCTACCATTTCCGCGCCTGGTTTTTACAGGATTGGCTTGTTGATCCAAATTTCCCGCTTGCATGGAGACTGCAAAAAGAGATTGCTGGTTCCGGGTCTCATGGCGACCTTGGTGCACATCTGATCGATCTAGCACACTATCTCATTGGTGATATCACTGAAGTTATTGGGATGAATGATACATTTATTAAGGAAAGACCACTCCCTTCACAGATGACAGGCTTATCGGCGAAAGGCAGCGATAGTGCTGAAAAAGGCGAGGTTACGGTTGATGATGCTACCCTCTTTTTAGCACGTTTCGCTAACGGTGCTTTAGGAAGCTTTGAAGCGACACGTTTTGCGACGGGGCATCGCTGTAAGAATTCCTTTGAAATCAACGGCAGTAATGGAAGCGTTATCTTCGACTTTGAACGAATGAATGAACTGCAAGTTTATTTCACTGATGACAGAGAGGATGTCCAAGGTTTCCGCCGAGTATTAGCAACTGATCCTTCCCACGCTTATGCAGAAAACTGGTGGCCGCCAGGACATACGATTGGTTATGAACATACGTTTATTCATGAAATGGTTGAGTTAATGGAGGCTATCTGTGAAGATCGGCAGCCCGTTCCCAATTTCCGAGATGGCGTCAAGTGTCAAGAAGTTCTGGAAGCGGTTGACTTATCGATCGAAAAACGCCAATGGATCCGAATCTCAGACGTATAAAAAATTAAAAAGGAGTGCTTCCATAATGAGGAAAAAGGCATTGATTGTATGGGGCGGATGGGACGGCCATCAACCAGAGCAAGTGGCAGAAATATTTAAAGGCATCCTTGAGGAAGAAAACTTCGAAGTAGAGGTTTCCAATACACTTGAGTCTTATGCAGATCCAGAAAAGTTAAAAAACCTGGATTTAATTATCCCCCACTGGACCATGGGGACAATCGAACAAAAGTACGTCCAAAATATATCCGAAGCGGTCATTCAAGGTGTGGGGTTAGCGGGATGCCACGGAGGTATGTGTGACTCTTTCCGTAATAATGTGGACTGGCAATTTATGACGGGCGGAAATTGGGTCGCCCATCCTGGAAATGATGGTGTGGAATACATGGTGAACATCAAGCATTCGAACAGTCCGATCTTAAAGGGTCTCTCTGACTTTAAAGTTG
Organism: Neobacillus drentensis; assembly: GCF_036966985.1. Lineage (GTDB taxonomy): Bacteria > Bacillota > Bacilli > Bacillales > Cytobacillaceae > Neobacillus > Neobacillus drentensis_E. The sequence continues at coordinate 5,870 of NZ_JBALSN010000457.1, forward strand.
TCAGCGAGCAATATTACCTTCATTATGATCCTGCTGTGGAAGTGTTAGCTAGTACTCGCTTCCCTATTGTAAACGGCCCGCACGCTGCCAATAAACCTGTGGAAATGCCTGTGGTCTGGACAAAACACTGGGGTCAGGGAAATGTATTTTATAGTTCATTAGGCCATCAAGCAAACATTATCGCCATGCCAGTGGTTTCCCTTATTATGCGCCGAGGGTTTTTGTGGGCTGCTGAAGGAAAGAAACGATCTGAAGAATTAGGTGCAGCTTCTTTCTATGGAAATGCGGGGACTTACACAGGAATGGGAGACAGCCAGTAATTAGCGGCTAGACCATTTGGAGACCAAGATTATTAATATGGAGGACCTTATCGTGAAAAAGCTTAAAATCGGTATCATTGGATGCGGAAATATTAGTTCTATTTATATGGAAAATTGTCCGAAGTTCCCCCACCTTGCACTAGTTGCCTGTGCTGACCTAGATATAAAACGTGCCCAAGCACAAGCTGAAAAATTCAGTATTCCAAAAGCTTGTTCCGTCGAAAACTTGCTTTCTGACCCAGAGATTGAACTCGTCATTAATTTAACGATTCCAAAAGCGCATGCTTCTGTTTGCATCCAAGCCCTTGAGGCAGGAAAGCATGTTTATACAGAAAAACCACTTGCTATTACTCGCGAAGAAGGAAAACAAATTTTAGAAACAGCCAAGAGGAAAAACCTCCTCGTTGGAAGTGCACCCGACACCTTCTTAGGAGCAGGAATTCAAACAGCGATCCATTTAATTGAACAAGGTGAAATTGGTGTCCCTGTTGGTGCTTCGGCCTTCATGATTTGCCGCGGACATGAACATTGGCATCCAGACCCTGCCTTTTAT
>NZ_JBALSN010000458.1:0-6420 GCF_036966985.1 Neobacillus drentensis
GTGTTCAAGTAATGGTGTGTAAAGCTTATTTTTAACAAACTCTTTTTCAACTGCCTGATTAACTAATTGAGAATCCGTTCGAAAAGACAAAACGGAATCCTGAATCCCTTTTTCTAAACATATTTCTAATGCTTTAATAAATGCATGATATTCTGCTTCATGATTTGACATGTTTCCAAGGGGAATGGAATATTTTTCAGTAATGCCATTTCCTTTAATAAAAATCCCGGCCCCGCTTGGTCCAGGATTTCCAGCACTTGCCCCGTCAATATAAACTTCAATCAATTCTGTTTCCTCCATAAGTGTACTAATGAAAGTTTATCATATTTCTTTTAAGGCAGAAAATATTTATTCTTATAACAACTATGAAGAAGTGGGTATGATAAGAATATATTAGAATAGGTTAGGATGAAGTGGTAAAATTGCCGAATAGGGATCGAATATTTTAAATGCCATTGAATTCTTTAAAGAAAGGTTGAAGACATTGAAATATCGGTTAGAGTGGATATATAAAACGAAAAGTAATGAAAAGGTTCAGTTTTCCTCTGAATTGGTATCAGGTGAAACTGCAATACAAATCGGAGAAGAGCTTGAAAATACTGGGAAGGTATCGGATTTGTTTTTTTATGATGAGAAAGGAACATCTTGGATTTTAAAGGAAATGAAAAAGTTAATGACTGAAATTGAAGAAGACCCTCATGAAATAACTGTTTACTTTGATGGAGGCTTTCAAAAGGAAACCAATCAAGCAGGTCTAGGAGCGGTTATTTTTTTTAAACAGGGTAAGAAGAAATACCGTATTCGAGCGAATGAACGGATTGATGAACTTGAGACAAACAATGAAGCAGAATACGCTGCTTTTTATTATGCATTGAATATTTTAGAGGATTTAGGTGTCCATCATTTATCCTGTGAATTCAAAGGTGACTCCCAAGTTGTGTTAAAACAGTTAGAAGGAGAATGGCCATGTTATGAAGATACCCTTAACAACTGGCTTGACCGAATTGAGGGGAAAATTAAAGAATTAGGTTTAACACCTAAATATACATCCATTAATAGAAAAGATAATAAAGAGGCAGATAAACTGGCGACACAAGCATTAGAAGGAAAAGAAATATTTGCAAAAACATTAATTCTTTAGGAAATGGGTGTGAAACTCTTGTGAAGGAAATCAACAGAAGAGAATTATTGAGTCATGTCGAATCTTTAATGGCTCAATACTGTGAAGGCTGCTTTTTACATCAACATATGAAAAAAGAAGGCGGGCGAAGAGCAGCACACCGGTTTTGCATTTCCCAGTGTACAGTAGGAGAACAACTTCAGGAGTTTGGGAAAAAATTAAGTTAATGGATGTCACATTGTACCTGCAAAAATAAAAAGGCTGACGATTATTCGTCAGCCCTAATTGGTTAGTTTAGATTATAGTTTTACAACGTTAGCTGCTTGTGGTCCACGGTTTCCTTCAACGATTTCAAAAGAAACTTCTTGGCCTTCTTCTAAAGATTTGAAGCCTTCGCCAGTGATAGCGCTGAAGTGTACGAATACATCGTCGCCGCCTTCTACTTCAATAAAACCAAAACCTTTTTCATTGTTAAACCATTTAACTTTACCGTTTTGCATTTACTTCTTCCTCCTAAGCCTTTCAAGCCACCCTTATGGTGCCAAAGATAAATATTATCATGTAGACGATCTGCACTAGTATAAGAATGCATATAGTAGATACATGATGCTTTAAATATACAATATTGAAAATTTACAGTCAAGGAAGGACTTAGGTTTTTTAGTTAATTTATCATAGATTCTATGAAAATATTTGGATATCGTACTCAGGTATTAACATAAAACTACTTTAGCATCATATGTTTAAATAACCATATACATGCAGGAGGCAGATACCATGTACCGATTTTCCATTGAAGGTGCGGATTGGATATTAAGATTTTCACCGCAAGTTTATATTGATTCAGTCGAAAAACAGGCGATATTAATGGCTCTGCTTCATGTCGGTGCTGATTTAAGTAAATATTCTCACGGAAGTGCCTTTATCATTTTTACGAAGAAAATTGGTGCAATAGTTTTCGAAGTTGAGAGAATTCCGTCTTTAATATTAACAGTTTCAAATATTATCCCTGATGACAATTGGTATGATGACCCAGAGCTTACCACTTTAAAACAAATAAAGTAATGATAAGTTTATCCTGGATGGCCATAAAATGGCCATCCTTTTATTTATTCTCCAGCTGACCCATTTGTCATAAATTCGTCAAGGGAAATGCTGGATACCCAGTATTTTATCTCTTTACTAACTATTGCTTTAATGGGTAAAATGGACATCGGGATGCTTGTAAAAAAGGGAGCAATCATATGAAATTAATTATTGCCGAAAAGCCGGATCAAGGTTCGACCTTAGCATCAATCTTTAAACATAAAAAACAAAATGGTTTTATTGAAATTTTTTCAAATGATGTTTTTCCAGAGGGAGCCTATGTAACTTGGGCCATTGGACATATATGCCAATTAGTCTCACCTGAAAAATATCAGCAAGGCTGGAAAAAATGGTCATTAGATCATTTACCAATGATCCCTGAACAGTTTGAATACGAGGTAACAAAGGATAAGGCAAAACAATTTGCCGTCATTAAGAAATTGGTCTCTGACCCTAGAGTTACTGAAATTATTCACGCGGGTGATGCTGGGCGTGAAGGTGAGCTAATCATTCGCAATATCCTCAGGCTGACAAAATGTCACAAACCTATGAAAAGGCTTTGGATTTCTTCGTTGACAGCTAACAGTATTCGAGAGGGTTTCCAGAAGCTTTTGGATGAACAACAAACGCGGAGTTTATATTTTGAAGCCTATACCAGGGCTTGTGCTGACTGGGTGGTTGGTATGAATGCTTCACGGCTCTATAGCCTCTTACTGCAAAAACAAGGATTTTCCGATGTTTTTTCGGTTGGAAGAGTACAAACCCCAACATTAGCCCTGATTGTTAAAAGAGAACTAGAAATAGAGAACTTTAAGTCGGAACCCTTTTGGGAGGTTCTAGCACATTTTAATATGGATGGAAAAAAGTACACGGGAAAATGGCAGAATGATGGCGAAACTCGAGTAAATAAAAAAGAGTTAGCAGATAAAGTTGCGGCTTTTTGCAAGGGTAAACTCGCTGAGGTTAGTGAGGTTCAATCAGAAAGAAAAGAATTTCTCCCACCACTCTTATACAATCTATCGGCTCTCCAAGCTGAGGCGAATAAGCGGTTTAAATTTTCTCCGAAGAAAACACTAGATGTAATGCAAAAGCTCTATCAAAAAGGAAATGTCTCATACCCTCGTTCCGATTCACGGTATGTAACGAAAGAAGAAGCCAATACTTTCCCAGATATATTAAACAAATTAAGTCATATTAAGGATTACGAGAGTTTCTTCCCCTTGCCAATAACATCTATTTCTGAAAACAAACGCTATGTGAATGAAAAGAAGGTCACGGACCACTACGCAATTATTCCAACGGAACAAATCCCAAATGTAGAGCGGCTTACCCCAGATGAAAAGAAAATATATGATTTAGTCGTAACAAGTTTAATAGCTGCACACTACAGTAAGGCGATTGCGGAATATACTACTGTAACTACAATGGTAGATGGCAGGGCGGCATTTATCTCAAAAGGTAAGGTACAAATTGAAGAAGGCTGGCGAAAGGTACTGAAACCAAAAGATGATGATGATGAGCCTGCACTGCCAAAGTTAACAGAGGGTGAGCAAGGTAAGACAGATAAAGTGGAAGTGAAAGAAAGTAAAACTCAGCCTCCAAAACGTTATACCGAAGGTCAATTGATTACATTAATGAAAACGGCCGGAAAGCATATAGATGATAAAGAGCTTGAAAAGATCCTCACTAAAACTGAGGGGCTTGGTACGGAAGCGACGAGAGCTGGCATTATTACGATGCTAAAGGACCGCTTATATATTGAGGTAAACAAAAATTTAGTTTATGCCACAGCAAAGGCCAAAATCCTGATTGAAGCCATCGGTAAAGAAATTTTAGCTTCACCAGAAATGACCGCCAAGTGGGAACAGAAATTGAAGGAAATTTCAGAAGGGTCTGCAGCACCCAAGCACTTCATGGAGCAAACGAAAAAGATGGTATTTCATTTAATTACGTCTAGTATAGACCAAGCGGCAAATTGGTCGTTTTCAGATGAAATGCGTGAAAATTTTGCACCAGGGAAGCAAAAGGGAAGAAAGCAATCAGCTGCCAAACTAGGGCCTTGTAAAAAATGTGAGGGGTCGGTAGTGGACAAGGGCAGTTTTTACGGCTGTTCCAATTACCAAAAAAATCATTGTGATTTTACTATATCCAAGAAGATTTTAGGTAAAAACATAACGCAAAAGAATATTAAGCTTCTTTTATTGGAAGGGAAAACAGAGTTGATTGAAGGGTTTGTTAATAAAGAAAAAACTTTTAATGCCCGGCTTTATTTAGACGAATCTGAAAAAAGGGTCAAATTTTTATTTGAACAAAAGCCACAAAAAAAGGAAGTATTTATAGATAAATGATAAAGTTCCTTGTCACTCTTTTTTTCTTATAGTACACTTTTAGTTGAGTAATTTTTTTGGAGGGTATGGGATGCCAACACCAAGTATGGAAGATTATATTGAACAAATATATATATTGATTGAAGAAAAAGGATACGCTCGGGTCTCGGATATTGCCGAAGCGCTGTCTGTACATCCCTCCTCAGTAACGAAAATGGTGCAAAAGCTTGATAAAGATGAGTACTTAGTTTATGAAAAATATAGAGGTCTTGTGTTAACAACAAAAGGTAAAAAGATTGGTAAACGCCTTGTCTTTAGACATGATTTGCTAGAACAATTCCTAAAAATCATCGGTGTAAAAGATGAAAATATTTATAACGATGTCGAAGGGATTGAGCACCATTTAAGTTGGGATTCCATCGATCGAATTGGTGACCTTGTTCAGTTTTTTGAAGAGGATCAAAAGCGAATTGATGCATTAAATGAAATTCAAAAACAGAATGAAAATGAATAATAAGAAAGCACCTAGCAAATGAAGCTAGGTGCTTTTAATATAAATCTGGGAACTGGTCAAAAGATTGGCTGCTTTCTGGGATTAAAGACATTTTCCCATGTTCTTCCTCTATTGCCTGAACCCCTTGGATTAGACCCTCTTCAGCTTCTTGTAACGCCTTTCGATACGAGATAATTCGTCCCTCTGAAGTAACGAAGTTAATAATTTCACCAAAGTAATTGCGATGAAGTGCGACGATTGATTCCATACAAAACTCCCCCATTTAGATTTTTTATGAAGCCTCTTACTTTTTCTATATTCTTTCTATTTTTACAAAAAATAAACTAAAAAAAGCATCGGAAGTTATTTTCCGATGCTTGCTGTTAGCCCCAAAAAAAAGGGGTTTCTTGGTAGACATAATAATTGAGCCAGTTTGAAAAGAATAAGTGGCCATGGGACCGCCAGCGATTTATTGGCGGTTGGGTTGGATCATTATTTGGGAAGTAGTTTTCGGGAATATGGATTTCAAGACCCTTATTCACATCCCTTTCGTATTCCTGTGCAAGCGAATCTGATTCATATTCTAAATGTCCGGTAATCATCACATGCTTTCTATCGCGAGATGCAATTAATAAGGCACCTGCATCTTCTGAGGCAGCTAATAATTTTAATTCTGTATTCTTTTTAATCGCTTCGATCGAAACATCTGTATAACGGGAATGCGGAGCGTAAAACTGATCATCAAAACCACGCAGCAAAATATCATTTTGTTCAAAAATCCGGTGGGCATAAATGCCGGAGCATTTTCTCTGTAATTCAAATTTACCAATTCCGTAATGATAATGTAGTGCAGCTTGGGCTCCCCAACAAATATGTAGTGTCGAAGTGACATTATCATTGGCCCAATCCATTATTTCTGTTAACTCTGACCAATATTTCACTTGATCAAATTCTAACAGCTCCACCGGGGCACCAGTAATAATCATACCGTCAAATTTCAGGTTCTTCACTTGTGAAAATGTCGTGTAAAACTGTTCGAGATGCTGTTTACTCGTATGGGTAGATTCATATGAATTCGTTTTTAAAAAATTAACATTTACTTGTAAGGGCGAGTTTCCTAATAATCGTAAAAGCTGTGTTTCTGCTCTTTCTTTTTCAGGCATTAAATTCAGAATGAGTATATTTAACGGTCTGATGTCCTGAGCAATTGCACGTTCATTGTCCATGATGAAGATATTTTCTGTTTCAAGAATTTCCCTTGCTGGAAGAAGTTTTGGAATGTTAATTGGCAAGTGACCATCCCCTTTTTCTGGTTTAATTTCAGGCGTTTATCTAAATACTACATCCATTAATATAACTACTACATACGACATGAAGTCAATGAATATTTATAA
>NZ_JBALSN010000459.1:0-5504 GCF_036966985.1 Neobacillus drentensis
GTGTAAAAGGTGCGGCTATCATTGAGTTAGTGGCAACGGTATTGGCACTAATCGGTCTCGCGATTTATTATGTGGCCGGTTTACCTCATGTTCAATCATCCAATATATTTAATGATATGGCTTTTAGTCATGGCTGGTCCGGTGTTTTGGCAGCGATTCCATATGCCATTTGGTTCTTCCTTGCGATTGAGGGGGGAGCGATGGCAGCAGAAGAGGTGCGCGACCCGAAAAAGGATATTCCAAAAGGATTTATTTCCGGTATTTTAACGCTTGGTGTGGCAACGATTTTAACCTTAGTCGTAACGGCAGGACTTGGCGGCGGTACTGGTAAACCGGCGGATTATCCACTTCCTCAGGCATTGGCAAGTATTTATGGAGAAGGCAGCTTTATTCCAAAATCAGTTGCTATTATCGGTTTGTTTGGTTTAATTGCCAGCTTGCATGGTATTATTATTGGTTATTCCCGTCAAACGTTTGCCTTGGCTCGTGCAGGATACCTGCCTAAGTTTTTGTCTAAACTTTCGAAACGCGGGGTGCCGCATTGGGGCTTGATTGTTCCTGGAGCGATTGGCGTGATCGCAGCAGGCTCAGCAAACTTTGCAAATGCGTTGATTATCCTTTCCGTTTTTGGTGCGATTACGATGTACTGCTTAAGTATGGTTTCGTTGTTTGTTCTGCGTAAAAAGGAGCCAAATTTGGAAAGACCATTTAAAGTGAGTTATCCTGTGGTACCGGCAATTGCTTTAGTATTGGGTGTTTTCTCATTCTTCTGCGTGGTAAAATACAGTGTGCTAACGACAACTCTTCCATTGTTTGGAGTGGAGCTGCCTTTGGCGGGTGTGATTCTGACGATTTTTGGTGTAGCCATTGTCTACTATTTCTTAGTAGGATCCAAGAAACTTCGTCCAATGTCAGAGGAGTTTGTTTCCATTGAGGATGTGACTTCTGGAGAAACAGGGACAGATGAGAAAATAGGATAACGTTCAATAGAAAAAGATGTTCCATTGGGGTGGGGCATCTTTTTTGTATTAGATGAAATGATTGGGTACCCCGAAAACAGGTGAAAAAAATATCAAGTAATCCTCCTAACTGGATGTTTCATGATAGGAAGTATTAGTTAACAAGCATAAATAGATAATAGCAGTTGGCATTGTCTGCCTTGACTGATATAATAGTATGATATGAAGTGGAATACGATGTAATGTGGGGGAACCGGTGATGCCGGTTGAGATTTAGTCCGTGAGACGATGACCCTTGGAACCTGATCTGGTTGATACCGGCGGAGGGAACATATTCTTAAACAATTAATTGTTTGCTGATATGCACTCAGGTTTCTTTGCCTGGGTGCTTTATTTTGTTTAAGCAAGTTTTTTCTTCTAACCATCACAGGGGTTTCAGCCTATATTATTTGTTTCACTTTCGATTTTATTTTTACATATGGGGGATTCAACATGAAGAAATGGCTAGTACTACTCCTTTCAGTCCTTCTAGTGACTGGATGCAGCAGCAAAAAAGAAACAGAAAACGCAACAGGAAAAAAACAGCCGCTTAAAAAGGTCTCGGTTGTACTGGATTGGACGCCAAATACCAATCATACTGGATTATATGTTGCAGAAGAAAAAGGATTCTTTAAAAAAGAAGGCTTGGATGTGGATATCATCATGCCAGGTGAGACCGGTGCTGACCAACTAGTCGCTTCTAACAAGGCGCAGTTTGGTGTAGGTTACCAAGAAGCGATTACCCAGGCACGGATACAAGGGGTGCCGCTCGTATCGATCGCTGCAGTGATTCAGCACAATACATCAGGATTCGCTTCACCTGTTGGCAAAAAGATTCAATCTCCGAAGGATTTTGAAGGAAAAACATACGGTGGATGGGGATCGCCAGTCGAAAAATCTGTCATCACTTCTCTAATGAAAAAGGAAAACGCCGATGCCAATAAGGTTAAAATCGTGAACATGGGGGATACGGACTTTTTTACGGCTGTGAAACGAGACATCGATTTCGCTTGGATTTACTATGGGTGGACTGGTGTAGAAGCAGAGCTTCGTAATGAAAAAATTAATATGGTTTACTTAACCGATTACTCAGATAAACTGGACTACTATACACCTGTTTTAGAAACAAATGAAAAAATGATCAAAGAAAACCCTGAAACGGTTAAGGCATTCGTAAAAGCTGCTGCCGAGGGGTATGAATTTGCCATTAAAAACCCTGATCAAGCGGCAGATATTCTGATTAAAGCAGCACCGGATTTAGATCCAAAGCTTGTCAAGAAGAGTCAAGAATGGTTGTCTCCGAAATATCAGGATGATGCAAAGGAATGGGGAATTCAAAAGCAAGAGATTTGGGAAAATTATGCCCAATGGATGTATGAGAATAAGCTTCTTGACAAGAGATTAGATGCGAAAAAGGCATTTACAAATAAATTTTTACCAAAACAATAGGGGGTAGAAAAATATGGCGAATTCATTAATCAGCATTCAAATCATCCCGAAAACAAAGGATGGAGAAGACGTCATTCCATACGTCGATGAAGCGATTAAAGTCATTGCTGAATCTGGTGTGAAATATGAGGTACACCCGTTAGAAACAACCATGGAAGGCGAACTCCACGAATTATTTATGGTGATCTCAAAAATGAATGAACGAATGATTGAAATGGGAAGCAAAAATGTCATTTCTCAAGTGAAAATCCTTTATCAGCCAACAGGCATTTCAATGGATGACTTAACGGGAAAATATCGATGATGAGGAAGAATCTTGTAAAAGGGTGGAGACCGATTTTGGTTCTCCTCCTTTTGTTTGTCATTTGGGAGATTGTCGTTAAATTAGCAGAAGTGCCGGAATGGCTTCTTCCGCCGCCATCAAAGATTTTCACAGAGGCCATTGCCGGTTGGCGTGATTTTTATCCAGATGTGTTTTCAACGGTTAAAATTTCACTATTTGGATTTGTAGTTGGGGCATTCATTGGACTGGCAGTCGCCATTTTATTCCATCTGGTACCTGTTTTAAGGGATTCTTTTTATCCATTGTTGATTTTATCGCAAAATGTTCCCATTATCGTTCTGGCTCCACTGTTGGTGATTTGGTTTGGGTTTGGCTTATTGCCCAAAATGATTGTCATCACTCTTGTTTGTTTCTTTCCCATTACAGTGGCTGCCTTGGATGGATTTAGCCAAACCCCTTCAGAATTGAAGCATTATATGAGGATGGCAGGTGCATCCAAAACACAGCTTTTTTGGAAATTGGAGCTGCCGTTTTCGTTGCCCTCGATTTTTTCAGGCTTTAAGGTTTCTGCCACGTATAGTGTAATGGGTGCCGTTATTTCTGAATGGCTTGGTGCTAAGCAGGGGATTGGTGTCTTTATGACATTCGCATCGTCGTCTTTTCGAACGGACCGGGTGTTCGTTGCCATTTTTACCATCATGTTCTTAAGCCTCTTCTTTTTCTTTTTCATCGTTTTTATGGAACGAAGAGTGGTTCGCTGGCAGCCGAAAGGGGATGAGAAAAAATGAGCTATCTTCGTTTTCAAAACGTTTCGAAGCGTTTCAGGCAAAATGAAGTACTGAAAGACCTTGATTTTTCCATTAATAAAAATGAATTTGTTTCTATTATTGGCCCTTCAGGAAGTGGGAAAAGCACCATTTTTAATTTAATTGGAGGAATTCTTTCACCAGATGAAGGGGAGATCCTATTAGACGGTCAGTGCATTAATGGCAAGCGTGGTTTTATTAGCTATATGCCTCAAACTTCTTCTCTTTTCCCGTGGAGGACGATCCTTGAAAATGTCCTTCTTGGCCAAGAACTTCAGGGAAAAAAAGACGTAAAAGCAGCACGAGAGATGCTGGCGATTGCAGGGCTCTCTGATTATGAAAACGCCTATCCTCACATGCTATCTGGAGGAATGAAGCAGCGCGCTGCTTTTATCCGTGCCTTATTGAGCCCGCAAGAGGTGATTTGTCTTGATGAGCCTTTTTCCGCTTTAGATGAGCTAACCCGGTTTGAAATGCAGAAATGGTTAGTGGACATGTGGGAATCACATCGACGGACGATTCTTTTTATTACTCACAATATTGAGGAAGCACTGTTTCTATCCGATCGAGTGATGATGCTGTCTGCTAAAAAGGCAAAGGTCGTTTCAACCATAGAGGTCCCATTTGAAAGGCCACGGCACGAAAGTATACTGTTAGATGAACGCTTTATTCAATGCAAAAGGGATGTATATTACCAATTAGTAGGTGAAGTCAAATGATCATGATCGACGCTCATATCCATTTGGATCGCTATCAGGATGAGGAAATCAAACGGATGGTATTGGATTCTGCCCATATCGAAGCCTTGATTTCTGTATCCTTTCATTTGGATTCCAGTAAAAGAAACCTTTTGCTTGCACAAAAATATCCAAAGGTAAAACCTGCATTTGGCTACCATCCAGAACAAACATTGCCTTCTGAAAACGAGCTGAACGTGCTGCTAAATTGGATGGACGACCACCGTGATGAAATGATTGCGGTAGGAGAGGTGGGGCTGCCATTCTACTTAAGGCAAGAGCAGGGGATTTCGATTGCTTCTTATCTTGAAGTATTAGAAGTTTTTATCAGTAAGGCGAAAAGATGGGACAAACCGATAGTTCTTCATGCTGTTTACGATGATGCACCTCTTGTTTGTGACCTTCTCGAAAAATCTTCTGTTTCCAAAGCGCATTTTCACTGGTTTAAAGGGGATCAGAAAACAATGGACCGAATGATAAGAAATGGCTACCATATTTCTATTACCCCGGATGTGGTGTATGAACAAGAAATCCAGCAGCTTGTCAGCGTCTATCCTCTCGAGCTTATGATGGTTGAAACAGATGGTCCTTGGCCATTTGAAGGTCCATTCACAGGGAAAATGACTCATCCGAATATGATGGAGGAATCCATAAGGAAAATCGCACTGCTCAAGAAGCTTTCCGCTGAGGAAGTTTCAGATGTCTTACATCAAAACACAAAAGGGTTTTACCACATAACAACTTGAAGCTGCCGATCAAACATTGGTAGCTTTCTTTATTTGGAAATAATGAACAGGAAACCAATTGATTCATAAAGATCCAATATTATTGGAGTGCTACGCAACTATTTTTTAGAATCCCAGCTATCTATTTGGTGGATTATTTACGGCTTAATATACTCGGAGGTCAGAGTATGAATGAAGCGCTGCAATCTTCATTTCAACTTAAGGAAAAGATTGAGAAACTATCCATTGAAGACTTAGTAACGAATTTTCCCATGATAATAACTCAGTTTAAATCCTTATTGAACAGAAAGGAAGATTGTACGGGTTTAAACCTGCGATACATAGAAATGTGTTTTAGTTATAAAGAAAATAGTAGATTAATAAAATCCTAAGAGATGAAGCTGTTGGCTATAAAACAAGGAGAAATAAAACTGTTACAAAGAGGTGAATATATTGAAAACTTATCGGTTACCCATTTTCATTTTACTTATGAGCCTTATATACAT
>NZ_JBALSN010000460.1:0-7818 GCF_036966985.1 Neobacillus drentensis
AGATATTAACGTACAGGATTTAGAATTAATAACGAGAATGAAAGAATATGAAGAAACAAACAAATAGCTAGATAAAATTGGGATCAGAATGAAATTAGCTGGTATTTGAATTTTTTTATTAATTTAAAAACTGCAGAGCTTAAAAAAGGTAATTTAGCGTATTAAAAAGTCCTAACAGTAAAGAAGCCGCTAAGGGTTTTTTATCATTTGGAAGTGGTGGTAACTGATGAGAGAGCTAGTGTTGTAGAAGGTTCCATAACTGCAATTGATAATGAGAGTGATGCCCTTGACAATTTTATTAAAAGATCGAGAACTGAAAAAATATTATTTCAGTATTATCCCTAATAAGTATGTTTTGTTTTGAAAATGGGGAGGGGTTAGCAAATGGCTAAATTAATGAAAGGAATGCTAGAGATTGGTGGTATTTCTATCAATCATCTGACTACTTTGAATAGTTTTAGAGATAAAAATCCAAATATTAAGATTCGAGAAGGAAATCCCACTAGCTTTGTGTATTTTTTATCTCCACAACCTATATATTCAGAATCATTTCTCATCCAATTAGTTTTTACTAATGAAAAAGTAAGTAAGGTCATCCTTAGAGCTTATTCGGAAATTGAAGAAGACGGTATGACTATCGCTAAAAGACATAGAAAATGGTTAATTACATTATTGGGTGAATCATTGGGAATTAAAAATCAAATAGAATTTAATTGGGGCGTAATTAACCCATGGGTGGACATGAAGAGCAGTAAAGCAGAGATTCATTTAACCTATTTCTAAACCAGCATTCAAGGATTCGAGGCCAAAGGGGCTTAGAATACCTTTTTTATATAAGTCCAAAAAGTTAATAGAATCTGAGCTATATAGGTGAAGGAATGTAATGGTGAGTCTACTCTTTATATAGAGTAGGCTTTTTTAGGTTAGAATTTTACTTTTTAAATGGTAATAAAGGAAAGTAAAGGGGAAATGTGGAATTATTAAATTTAAGCCTATCTTGGAGGGACGGAGTGATACTCCAAACCTTCTCACTTTGAGGAGCAGGAGAAACGATGAAAAAAATACCTAAAAAAATATGGATACCAGTTGTGCTTGCGATTGTTTTGATTGGGGGTTATTTATATTTTGATAAGGAAAATGTCTCTGTTAGCGTAGGAACTGCACCAAAGGGTGAAAAAGTAGTTCAAGTTCATGAGCAAACTAAAAAGGTTAATCGTGAATTTTCGTTTAGTATGAGTGAAAACGATATTCAGCAAGCCATACATAATATGTCACACCAAAAAGTTTTAGCAGACAAAAAGTGGGGCGCACTGCCTTTAACGCCTGAGCGGGTGAAAAGATTACTACAAGTGGTAGAGACCAATAAAAAAGAATATGAGAATGCTGATATTTATTTAAATATATTAAAATCTTGGGAAAAGGGCGATTTCAATTACGTGGTTATGAACCACAATGCCATTTGGGAGCTGCAGGGCGGGACGGTTGGAAAAGCCTACAGCCAGGCGTCACCTGAGGAAGAAATGGAATTTATCCAGGAGAATTATGATGTAAAGCAGTAGTGAAATTCGTGAATAGCACCTACCCAATCCTAAAATTGTTTAGTCTCCTTCATTTGCTGAAGGAGGCTTTGTTGTTTAGAGAAACCTTTTTCATCGTATCTACGTCTAATTTTTACCTGGTTTTGAATATTGTGTGTCTACATATAAAGGAATATTTTAGGAATATATAGAATACTTAAATGGAATGCCCAAAAATAGGTATAATCCGCCTGAGGAGGAGTCACCTTGTCTGTTGATCAAAAGAATCCCACAATAGAAAAGATACTAGTAAACATTGAAAAGGTCATGTTTGGAAAAAGGGACGTTGCTGAACTAAGCCTGGTTGCCCTTTTAGCAGGTGGCCACGTACTCTTAGAAGACGTTCCAGGTGTTGGGAAGACGATGATGGTCCGTGCGTTGGCCAAGTCAGTGAATGCCAATTTCCGTAGAATTCAATTCACTCCGGACCTTTTGCCGTCCGATGTAACCGGAGTCTCCATATATAATCCAAAAGAGATGGAGTTTCAATTTCGTCCCGGTCCGTTAATGGGGAATATTATTCTCGCCGATGAGATTAATCGGACATCCCCGAAAACGCAGTCTGCATTATTAGAAGGGATGGAGGAAGCAAGTGTTACCATTGATGGAGTAACTCATCAACTGAACAAGCCGTTCTTTGTTATGGCGACGCAAAATCCGATTGAATACGAAGGGACCTATCCGCTTCCCGAGGCACAATTGGACCGTTTTTTATTAAAAATGAGAGAGGGTAGGAGCCAGTCATGGAATCAATAGGTACCAATTTAAAACCAGCCATTTCCGCTGCCATCACAGAGGTTTGATATGTTCCGGATAGTGAGCTGGAGGCATGAATAGCGATTCCAAAGTCATAGTTTTCTTTTAATTTTGTATAAAGTTCCACAAAATCACCAAGTCCCGGCTGGGAGGTTTGAAATTTTGAATCTTCCTGTTTCATTCGCTCGTAAAACTCTTTTTGAGTAATATCTATAGTTTCCTTGTAGGACTCTTGGTTAATGATAATATTTAGTGGAACAACGTGAATATTATTTTCCTCAATGAATTCTTGGCTGAGAGAAGCCGTGGTGTCAGTGATCCACGCAATTTTTAGTTTGTTCATCTTAATCCTCTTCCTCCAGTGTAAATCTCTTATTTAAGTATCCTTTACCTCAATCGTTTTGGGTAAATTTTAATGGAATTATTAAGTATTTTGATAACTAGGTTCAACATTACAAGAAGGAATAATAGACGACAAGTTATATTTGTCATGTTAAAAAGTTAACACTTTGTGACAAAAATATATAGTTCAAATTATTCAAATATAGGAAACTGTGATTTAAATCACTTAGTATGCGTATGAAATTTCATATAATCACTATGGAAATAGTAATTACATAGGGAGTGTTATTCATGCTAGATCAAAAAACAATTGAAATAATTAAATCTACTGTACCCGTATTAGAAAAACATGGCGAAGCCATTACCACTCGATTTTACCAATTGATGTTTGGTAACCATCCTGAATTATTAAATATCTTTAATCATGCTAATCAAAAACAAGGCAGACAACAAAAAGCATTAGCTGGAACGGTTTATGCCGCTGCAATGTATATCGATAATCTGGAAGCCATTCTTCCGGTTGTAAAACAAATAGCAGAAAAGCATAGAAGCCTTGGAATTTTGCCAGAGCATTATCCGATTGTTGGGAAACATCTTTTGCTAGCTATTAAGGATGTGCTAGGAGATGCAGCAACAGATGAAATTATTGATGCATGGGCAGAAGCATATAATGTCATTGCCGATGTTTTTATCAGTGTTGAGGCAGAATTATATGATGAAACAGAAAAAAAACAAGGAGGCTGGAGTGGCTTCCGCAATTTCATTATTGACCGAAAAGTAGTTGAAAGTGAAGTGATCACATCATTTTACTTAACACCTGAAGATAATAATGCAATTGCAGATTTTACCCCTGGACAATACATTAGTATAAAATTAGAAATAGCTGGTGAAAAGTTTACTCATATTCGTCAATACAGCCTATCAGATGCACCGGGTAAGAGATATTATCGAATTAGTGTGAAACGTGAAGCGGGTACACAAAATCCTGACGGTATGGTATCCAACTATCTACATGATGGTGTGAATCAAGGTGATATTTTAAAAGTTAGTGCTCCTGCAGGCGACTTTGTTTTAAATACTGAAAAAAATACACCTGTCGTGTTACTTAGTGGAGGGGTTGGTTTAACACCAATGATGAGTATGTTAAAGACAGTTGTAGAAGTTCAACCAGAACGGAAGGTCACTTATGTTCATGCCGCTGCTAATGGGAATGTCCATGCTTTAAGAGATGAAGTAGAGGAATTATCGAAATTAGACAATGTCAATTCTTATTTCTTCTATGATTCACCTACAGAAGAGGACCGCAAAAATAATCGATTTGATGTGGAAGGATATGTAACTCGCGATTGGCTGCAAGAAAAAGTCAATGCAAAGGATGCAGACTTCTATTTCTGTGGACCTGTTCCATTTATGAAAGCAATTAATCGTTCATTAAAGGAAATTGGTGTAACCGAAGATAGAATTCATTTTGAATTTTTTGGCCCGATGGGGAATTTAGAAGAATAGTAAAGAAAAAAGCTGATTTCTAATGGAAATCGGCTTTTTTTGCCAACATTTTTTCTTAGATTCCAATTAATTCATGGAAAGCGCTACTAGATTAGAGAAGAATGGATAAAATACCTATATCGATTATTGCCTTTTACTTCCATAAATCCTAAAAGAGAAAGGAGCTTTCATCATTGCATTTTTTAACAACAATTATGAACGAGTATGGATACCTTGTCCTTTTTCTTTCAATCGCACTTGGGATATTAGCACTTCCAATCCCGATGGAAGCAGTGTTAGCTTATGCTGGTTTTCTATCCTTTCTTAAACAACTCAATTGGTTCGGGAGTATTCTCTCCTCAGCAATGGGATGTACCTTAGGTATGTTGCTCTCCTATTGGGTAGGATATAAGCTCGGTATGCAATTTTTTGAAAAGCATGGCAAGCGGCTTCATATAGAGTCAGAACGTTTAGCTGCCATTTCAAATTGGATAAGAAAATATGGAAATAAACTATTAATTATCTCAATATTCATCCCCGTATTTAGACATTTCATCGGATATTTTTCAGGGATCACTCGTGTTCCAATCAGGGTTTATATTTTATATACGGGAATTGGATCGACCCTATGGGTTTCAAGTTTCATCTTTTTAGGAAAAATCCTTGGACCTCAATGGGAAATGTATTTTGAAACTATCAAGCGATACGTGATTATTACAAGTATCGTCCTTTTCATCCTATTAGGAATCATTTATGTGATTAAGAAAATAAGGAATGCTGTTATGGAGGCTGGAACCAAATAAATGATAAAAACAAAGGAATTCTCAGAGAGATTCCTTTGTTTTTATTGTAAAAGTACTATTAAAAGTTACCAATTATCAACACTTTGGAAAATTTCAGCAAGGACAGGTATTGAAAGTTTGATTCATATCGCAACTATGATTAAATGAAAGAGAGAAATGGCCAGAAAGGATGTTATTTTCATGAATAAGAATGTCATTCGTTCGATTACGGGCATAGCTGTATTGTTTTGCCTCCTCTGGCTGGTCGGGCTTGTCTGGGCAGTTGGCGAGTATTATGCGGGAAAACCGGAGAAGGTTCCGGAAGTAAAGACCGTTTCCAAAGTAGAAAATAAAAAAGGCTTAACCATTGTGGCGCTAGGCGATTCCTTAACTCGAGGAACTGGGGATGAGACTGGAAAGGGGTATGTCGGTGTCTTGGTCGATGAAATCAAGGAAAAAACAAAACGTCCAGTTCAACTTACCAATCTCGGCATTAATGGCCAAAGGTCTGATTCACTAAGGAAGCAAGTCCAGGAAACGGAAGTCGGCCGCCAAATCGGGAAAGCTGATATGGTACTGGTCACGATTGGCGGGAACGACTTGTTCCGAGGGGGTCAAGCATTAATGGACTTTGAAACAGAAGATATTGCTTCCATTGAAAAGAAATTCTTGAACAATTTAAAATTTATTTTAAAACAAATACGCAAAAACAATCCTAATGCTAATGTGTTTTTCATTGGATTGTATAACCCATTTATTGATTTAGATCAGGGAAAAGAAATGTCAAAGGTGGTTCGCCATTGGAATTATGACAGTGCAGAAGTTAGCGCATCTTTTCCAAAAATAGTGTTTGTCCCAACTTTCGATTTGTTTGAGTTAAAGGTAAATGATTATCTATATTCAGACAAGTTTCATCCAAACTCAAAAGGGTATCGTTTAATTGCCGAACGAGTTGCCTCACTGCTCACCTGGTAAGGAGGGGAAATCGATGGAGAAAAAAATTACATTAGCAGTTAAAGATTTAAAAAAGGTGATTGGAAAAAAGGAAATCATTAAAGGATTGACTTTCGATTTACGAGAAGGAGAGGTATTTGGTTTTTTAGGGCCGAATGGAGCAGGAAAAACAACAACCATCCGCATGCTTGTCGGATTAATCAAACCCACATCAGGCAGCATTCATATTTGTGGCTCTAATATTGAAGGGAATTTTCAGGAAGCAATGACCAATCTCGGTTGTATTGTGGAAAACCCAGAATTATATCCCTATTTGTCTGGCTATAATAATCTACTTCATTTTGCCAGAATGATCGAAGGGATCGGAGAAAAACGGATTAAAGAAGTTACCGAGCTTGTCGGTCTAACAGAAAGAATCCAAGATAAAGTAAAAACCTATTCCTTAGGGATGAGGCAGCGGCTTGGTATTGCACAAGCATTATTGGGAAATCCAAAAGTGTTGATCCTTGATGAGCCAACCAACGGCTTGGATCCGGCAGGAATTAGGGAAATGCGCCAATTTATTCGTTATCTTGCGGAGGAAGAAGGTTTAAGTGTTTTAGTTTCAAGCCATCTTTTAAGTGAAATCCAACTTTTATGTGATCGGGTCGCAATCATTTCTAAAGGGACGATTATCCGAACAGATACGGTCCAACAATTACTTTCCAATCGCGAACGAGTCATTTGGCATATACAACCACTTGAACAGGGAAGGGAAGTATTACGTTCTCTAACAAACATTGAAGAAACAGAAGAAGGCACCATCTTGACTGAATTTAATGAACAAAAGATTCCTTTATGGAATAAACAATTGGTTGAAGCTGGCGTTTCCGTCTTGGAAATAAATCGAAAAATGCCGGTCCTGGAAGATTTATTCCTCGAACTTACGGGGGGTGACATGATTGAATAAATTAATTCAGAATGAAATGATGAAGCTGATTGCCAAAAAACGGCTCATTGTCATTGCTATCATTATTGGTGTTCTTGTCATGTTATTTACATATGCACAATATAAACAAGTCCAAACACAACGTGAAAAACTTGGAACCAGTGATTGGCGAACAATATTACAACAGCAGATTGTTGATACGACGAATCGTCTAAGCAGCAGTCGAATAACAGATGAATGGAAAAAACAGCTGCAAATCTCTCTCCAACAGCAACAATATTATCTTGACCATGATATCAATCCGTCTGAGCCAGGTGCCCCTACTTTTATGAGAATTTTCCTGGAAAACTCAATTGATCTGTTTATTCCTTTAATGGTTATGGTAATAGCCAGTGATTTGGTTTCGTCTGAACATAGCTTAGGATCGATCAAGCTGCTGTTGACAAGGCCCGTCAAGAGGTGGAAAGTTCTTCTGAGTAAATATTTTACCCTGTGTTTAGCCATTTCCTTAATCATTGCGATTGCAGGGATTCTTTCTTATTTAATATCAGGCCTGGTTTTTGGTTACAAGGGATGGGGAGCACCGATCCTAACTGGATTTAATGTGACTGAGACAGGATTAAATACGTCAGAAGTCAAACTGATGGGTCAGTGGAAATTTTTATTAATGGACTTTGGGCTAGTCTGGTTTGTATCCATTGTTGTTGGCACGCTTTCCTTTATGCTGTCAGTATTGATTCGTAGTACCGCAGCTGGCATGGGTGTAATGCTTGCTTCATTAATCTCAGGAGCCATCTTAACAAACATGGTGTCCTCTTGGGAATCCGCCAAGTACTTTTTTATGGTCAATCTGCGGTTAACGGATTATATGAAAGGAACAGCACCACCGATAGAAGGTATGAACCTGTCATTCTCCATTCAAGTCCTTTTCGCTTGGTGGGCAGTAGCAATCTTCGTCTCATTCTTTGTTTTTACAAAAAGAGATGTATATTAA
>NZ_JBALSN010000461.1:0-1345 GCF_036966985.1 Neobacillus drentensis
GCGGCTTTTCTTATTGTAAGTGGTAAAGAAGATTGCAAGTAAATGTTATATACATTAGCTTGTCTTCATAACTATGTATAAAAGGCATAGGGTGTGAAAAATTCATGCGAATATTAAAGAATGTATCTTTATTTTTTCTTTCCTCTTTATTATTCATGCTATCAATTATGTTTTTGAACGATAGGTTTCATTTAGGTATTTCTGATAACGATTTAGACATTTTTCTTGGACCTTCAATTATGTTAATTTGCTTCTGGATTGCTTCTCCGGACCTAAGGAAGCACTTCTTTGCACAATTCATCAGAGTCAAAGCTTTTGATAGAGTAGTATTGTTACCCGTTCTATTAGCAATATTATTGCTTTTTTTCGTGTATTCCTATTTCTACTTTCCAGTATTGTTTGATAAAGAGCCATTATCGGTTGGGAAAGCTCAATATATAGGGAATCAAGAACTTACAACTGCTGGTGAGATTTTATTGTTAGGGATCATAGGACCTTTTAGTGAAGAATTTCTATTCCGCTTCTTTCTTATTGTTTATTTGCCGTATCTAGCCCTCTATCAAACGTTCATTAAAAAGCCTCTAGTAACAAAGAAAAATGTGAATAAAAGTATTTCTAAACCTTTTATATTCTTAGAAAATGTAGCGAATAAGGTTTACTACCGAGTATTTGAAATGAAAGATAAAAAACTAATAAGTGGCTGGGTAATACTGGTATCATTTTTCTTCGCTCTCGTTCATGGACCTGACCTTTATTCATTTCCTCTCTATATCTTACCTGGGATACTATTTAGCTTTGTCTATTTAAAGTATGGATTTTTAGCAAGTTGGATATGTCATGGAGCTGCTAATTCCTTTTCAGGGATAGTTAATACTATATTTATCTCATTTCTTAATGGGACATGAAAAGAGTGAAACTACAAGAGTGTACGCTTATCTAAGTGGACATTTGAGAAGGGAGTTTTACAAGAAAGCATCCTTCAAATTTGGATGCTTTTTTTTGATTAAATAAAGGGTGCAAATTAGCATAAGAAGGGGACGATTTAGAGGATCAGCTATTTATTGATGACCCATTAGAAGTTGCCCAGACGATATAATATAGTGTAAATAAATTTAGACTTATACACTTTTAAAGTCTGAGGAGAAAATCCTTCAATCCTTTTATCCGATTCATAAAGTTCCCAGGATTTTGACAATAACACATTAATTCCTCCTTAATCGTTATATTAGAGGAATTATTACCTTGATTTTAGAAATGAAAACGTTAGGTATTGAACTATCGGGGCAGAATAGTTTATAAGAAGTGGGTACTATAAGTTCATTAGGTAGACTGGTGCCTTATTTCA
>NZ_JBALSN010000462.1:0-2238 GCF_036966985.1 Neobacillus drentensis
GTATTTTGGCAGCGTCAATCCTGTATGCTTCCGTCAATATTTATGCTGGCTCATTTTTGTTAGTTCTTGCAGCCTTTATTTCTGGTTTAGCTTGGGGATATCTGTATCTATGGAAAAAGAGTATGCCTTTGGTGATTGTATCTCATATCATTTTTGACTTGATGATGTTTATTATCTTACCTTTGCATTAAAAAGCAGTTGCTGAACAACTGCTTTTTTTATTTTCTGATACTAGTTGGTAATGGCTTTATCCAAAGTAAAATAAAAAAAATCATGCAAATATACCCAAACAAAGGATATAAATAGGAGAGCAGCGTCCCATAATTTACAAGACTAATCAGATAAGAAACAACAAAAATGAGCGTTACAGATAGCATTGTCGGTATAGACGAATATTGTTTCAACTGTCGATCGAGTCCAAAGACATTTCCAATCACTGAGGTGAAAATTTCTCCATAAATAACGAGAACAAAAATCCAAAATAAAAAGGGAGCTAAATTTTTCATGACAATGGCCATTGGGATGTTATATATCTCTAAACTAGGGAGCATGATTAACGAAAAATGACTGGCAATTAAGATGATAGTTAAAGCAGACCCTCCAAGAATTCCTCCCCATTTAATCGTCCAATCATCCTTTACTTCTGTAGCAATAGGAACCAAAACTGCTTGAGATAGACCAAGATTTAATGCCACATATGAAAATGGGGCGATGACACTCTTCCAGCCATCATCCGCATGCGGGATAAATAGTAATTGATCTATAAAGTGAGGCATCTGCACAGAAAAAAGCATTAAGATAAGGCTAAAAGTTATCATTAAAGGAACAACAAACGTATTAACGGCAAATAGACCTTTTGTTCCAACTAACATAACTAAAAAGGATAAAAATATGGTCAGGAAAACGCCGACTGTTTTCGGCAAACCTAACTGTTCCTCAAACACGGCCCCAGCCCCTGAAAGCATGACGGCACTAACTCCAAGAAGCATAAAAAGCATAAAGATATTAATGACACGACTTGGCCATTTGCCAAACAAATACTCATTAAACTCTTGATAGGATTTTGCATTTATATGTGCAGCCATTCTCATTAGTTTCGAGCCCAACGCTATAAAGAGATAACCGCTCATTATTATACTTATTAAGCCAAAGAAACCAAACCGTGAAAAAAATTCAACGATTTCCTTTCCTGTGGCGAAGCCAGCTCCTACCACAGTCCCTACATAGACTGCAGCTATTTGAAATGCTTGCGACCATTCCCTCTTCACACCATCTCCTCCTTATCATCAATATATGATGATAAGGACAAACAAAGACGAGCTTTTTTACTTAAATAGAAACCATTACCAAAACAAATAACTTGAAAGTCAAAAAAGGTCAGAGTATACTATCGACATAAGGTCAAATATAGTCAAAGTCAAACATTTTAATAAATTTTTTAATAGGAGGGAATTTACTTATGCTTTGTCAACAATGTAATGAAAAAAATGCAAACATACAATTAAACATGATAATTAATGGACAGCGTAAGGAAATCAAACTCTGTCACGAATGTTATTCAAAAGAAAAGCAATCTTTAGGCGCCGGGCTAGGTCAAAATATGAACTTTTTCTCCGGTTTCCCCTTTGAAGACTTTTTCATGTCCAATGCAAGCCCTGGTAAGGATGAAAGCAGTCAACCTGTCACCCAAACTGGGAGAAAAAGCGGACATAGCGGTTTTATAGATCAATTTGGACGAAATTTAACTCAAATGGCTAAAGCAGGCTTAATTGATCCTGTTATTGGCCGTGATGGAGAAGTAAAGCGAGTTATCGAAATACTAAATAGACGTAATAAAAATAATCCTGTACTAATTGGTGAACCAGGAGTCGGAAAAACCGCGATTGCTGAGGGTCTGGCACTGAAGATTGCTGAAGGAGATGTTCCTGGCAAGTTACGTAACAAAGAGGTTTACTTGATGGACGTTGCTTCCCTTGTTGCCAATACAGGAATCCGTGGTCAATTTGAAGAGAGAATGAAACAACTCATTACTGAATTACAAGAGCGGAAAAATATTATTCTTTTCATCGATGAAATTCACCTTCTAGTTGGTGCTGGTTCCGCTGAAGGCTCTATGGATGCAGGAAATATCTTAAAGCCTGCCCTAGCACGCGGTGAGCTTCAAGTTGTTGGAGCAACCACACTAAAAGAGTATCGACAAATCGAGAAAGATTCCGCTTTAGAACGACGCTTCCAGCC
>NZ_JBALSN010000463.1:0-4500 GCF_036966985.1 Neobacillus drentensis
TTCAAATACTTTTTTGTTCATTTC
Source organism: Neobacillus drentensis (assembly GCF_036966985.1). GTDB lineage: Bacteria > Bacillota > Bacilli > Bacillales > Cytobacillaceae > Neobacillus > Neobacillus drentensis_E. Next base: position 25 of record NZ_JBALSN010000463.1, read on the forward strand.
ATTTTTAGGATTCAGGAGGTGGGGATTTCCCAAATTTCATACTTCAGCATGAAAGAATTCTATTAGATGATTGGGTTCAAATTAACCATTTTATAGACTAAGAGGTGTAAAGAAAAATGACAGTACTTGTTAATAGTGATCAAGTTCAAAAGCCAGGTAATAAGCAAAGTGAAACAAAAGATTTATTAAGTTCAACTCAGTTGATCATAAAAGAGGCGGTTCAAAATTTAGGGTATACCGATGATGTATATGAGCTGTTAAAGGAACCACTTAGAACTATCACGGTACGTATCCCAGTACGAATGGATGACGGGTCTATTAAAATATTTACCGGTTACCGCTCGCAACATAACGATGCAGTAGGTCCGACAAAAGGTGGAGTCCGTTTTCATCCTGAAGTTAATGAGGCTGAGGTAAAAGCGTTATCGATTTGGATGAGTCTAAAGTGCGGGATTGCAAATCTCCCTTACGGCGGTGGAAAAGGTGGTATTATTTGTGACCCGAGAAACATGTCGTTTAGGGAACTGGAGAGCTTAAGTCGTGGATATGTTCGTGCAATCAGCCAAATTGTCGGCCCGACAAAAGACATTCCGGCACCCGATGTGTATACAAATTCTCAAATCATGGCGTGGATGATGGATGAGTACAGTCGTCTTCGTGAATTTGATTCTCCTGGTTTTATTACGGGTAAGCCGGTTGTTTTAGGGGGGTCACACGGTCGTGAAACAGCAACAGCTCGTGGTGTAACAATTTGTATTGAAGAAGCTGTAAAGAAAAAAAACATTGAATTACAAGGTGCACGAATCGTAATTCAAGGCTTTGGAAATGCAGGAAGCTTTTTGGCCAAATTCATGCATGACGCCGGCGCAAAGGTGATTGGTATTTCAGATGCATATGGCGCTCTATATGATCCAGAAGGACTTGATATTGATTATTTACTTGAACGACGCGATAGTTTCGGTACAATAACAACTTTATTTACTAATGTCATTACGAATCAAGAATTGCTTGAAAAAGAATGTGACATTCTTGTACCAGCTGCCATTTCAAACCAAATTACAGCAGAAAATGCTGGTCGTATTAAAGCAACGATTGTGGTGGAGGCAGCGAATGGACCAACATCCCTTGAAGCGACAAAAATTTTGGATGAAAGAGGAGTCCTCCTTGTACCGGACATACTGGCAAGTACAGGTGGTGTCACCGTTTCTTACTTTGAATGGGTTCAAAATAATCAAGGATATTATTGGTCAGAGGATGAGGTTGCTGAAAAACTGAGAAACGTAATGGTCGCTTCCTTTGAAGAAATTTATCAAACATCACAGACCCTTCATGTTGATATGCGTTTAGCAGCATACATGGTTGGCATAAGAAAACCGGCTGAAGCTTCGCGTTACCGGGGCTGGATATAATGCTAAAAGGTTCATAGAAACAAAGAATGTCGTGCACGAAAACTTATTCGCTTGATTAAAAGAAAATGTGAAAACGCTTAATATTTTGGGTTTTTGTTTTTAGGTAGGAAGAGGATAACCCTTTAATGATGTAAATATAACGTAAACAGATTGATATGTTTTAGGGAGATGTATGTATGGAAGTAAAATACTGTAAAGAATCACGAGTGATACGAACTAGTCGTGTATTCCCAAACGATGTAAATAATCACAATACTTTATTTGGTGGTCGGTTAATGAGTGATTTGGATCAAATCGCCTCCATTTCCGCAGCGCGTCATAGTCGAAGGGAATGTGTCACGGCTTCAACAGATTCAGTTGACTTTTTACATCCCATTCGACCAACAGATTCAGTTTGTTTCGAATCCTATGTGACATGGACAGGTACTTCATCAATGGAGGTATTTGTAAAAATTATTGCAGAAGACTTAAAAAGCGGTGAGCGTAAGATGGCAGCGACTGCCCTCTTAACATTTGTTGCACTTGATGAACATGAACGCCCAACGCGTGTTCCACAAGTTATTCCGGAAACAAAAGAAGAGAGAAAATTACACGAAACTGCTCCAGAGCGAACAATAATGCGCAAAGAAAGAAAACAAAAAAGTAAAGAACTAGCCTCATTTTTAACTACAAATTAGCTCTTGAATTAACATAAAAGTTTAAAGCCTGTATCAATTAGGAGCAGGCTTTTTTCTTTTTCTAACTATTGCTACTCTCAACAATCTCAATTTTTGAAGCTTGACGATCCATAATCCATAATAGTTAATTTCACGTTGTATTCAATTGGAACTTCACTAAATGTTTGGTCCCAATCTTTTTTGACTTTTTCCCATACTTTAGGATGTTCAATTCTCAATCGGTTTCCGAAGCCGGCAACGTCGACTTGGTAATCCTTTTGCATTTTTTCTCCTACATTATTTACCATTCGTTTTACTTCTTCTTCAGCGGCTTTTTCAGCTCTTTTTAAAAATTTATTTTCAGAAGTTTCCCCCGTAACCACCCAATTTTCAGAAAGTCGCCCTTCTGATTCGATTTTTACATCAAAAGAGATGTTGTTCCCATTAACATGAGGTGTAATTTTACTTTTCATTGTCTTTACCTCGTAAATGATTGGCTGATTTGTCGCTGCATTAAAGCTTTTGACCAAACCGCCTTTTCCCTTTCCAGTTATCCACGTTAAGCCTTCCATTTCCTCTTCATTCAAAAAACCAATCAGCTTTTTTGTCTTTCCTGTAATCACGGCAGCTCCTGAAAATTTAACTTCTCCGTTCGTCGGAATAACATTTTGCATAAGAAAACTAGATCCTGAATGCATCTTGCCTTCTAATTTGGCGAGTGACATAGGGGGCAAAATCCTTGTTGTTCGATATTCATTATCTGAAATTCCAATCAAACGGAACGCTGGAATTTTTCCTGATTCTTTTGATTCTAGTGTCTCATTTGCCCGCCCCTTGCTAATGAGCACAAGACAGCTTGGTCTAATTTCATTATCACGAAGTTGTTGATCAACTAATTGTTCCAATCTATACTTACTTACAAGATCCTCACTAATAACAATCACTTTAAGGTGGGGGCTGAATATGGGGCGATCACTTCTCAATGAAAATTCGCGACTCATTTGATGGATGGAATCACCGGTTTCAGAAATATTCAAGTAAGGTTTTTGTTGTGATTCCCCGCCTTTACTCTCTGAACCTGTTCCTTGTGGGTTAACAATTTGAAAAGTCATGGTTATTTTTTCTGTTTGGTTATATCCTCCTCCTTGTTGCTCTAATTCTTTCTCAATAGTTGACTCTTTTCCTTCATCTAGTGCCAAACCTACACTTAAACCTATTTCTTCAATTTCGTTACTGCTCCAGCAACCTGTAAGAAACAGGAGTAATAGAATGGAAAGTATACCCATGAGGGACCGTACGTTGTTATTGCTTTGCTTCATGCTTTCCCACCTTCCATCTTGAAACAATGAGAAGCAGCAACGGTAGTAAACCAAATAAATATAACGCGACATTGCCAATCATATCGCCGAGTTTAAATAGGTCATTAATATTTTTCGGCATTCTCGTAATGATGTAAATAACCGGAAGTAATCCATACAAAAATGGATGAATATTCTTTTTGAAGAGTTGAGCCAGACCCAAAGCAGCCGCATAGTAGGCGATGGTAAATGTAGCAAATATTTGCATGATCCATATTACGAGTAACATAGACTCAAATCTTTCAAAGATTAAGCCGGGGATTTCAAAACTTCTTATCAAATCAAGGGACGGCCACGTTCTTGTGACCACTCCATCGACGGATAACGCCCCGATAACCATAATGACGGTTATTACATAAAAAATTAAGGGTATGGCTATTCCGACTACTACAGCTTTTACTGCTTTATCCGGATGTATCATAAATGCCGGAAGGATCAACATGATTTCCAAACCTGTATATGCGAGAGCCGTTGTCTTTACCCCTTTTAGTACAGGTATGACTCCCAATCCTAATACTGGACGAAGATTATCCATCTCAAATATTCCGAAACTCATAAAGGTAACCAGCAAAAAAAGGATAACTGTTATAGGGAAAATAATTTCAAACAGCCGTGCGATTGGGTTGATGCCTCCAATGGTCAAATAGAAACCTACCCAAATAAATGACATAGTAATTGCCCAAACGGGGGTGCCTTCCAGTAAATAAAATCCTGTTACTTCCACCATGGCACGGACTTGAAACCCGGCAGTAATTAATAAATAACATACAATAAGAACACTGAGAAGCCCGCCTACCCATTTACCTGCGATTATACGACTATATTGATAAAAGGTTTTTTCGGGAAACTGTTGGCTTAATTTCACAATCATAACCCCAGCCATCATCGCGATTAGTCCGCCTATAATAACGGTAATCCAAACATCCGGTGTTTTTACCTTTTCTACAGATGCCCTGGGCAGTGTGAGGATCCCTGTTCCAAGGATAAAATTGATGACGACAACAGCTGCTTGGGGAGTGGTTATTCGGTCTTTGGGACTAAGAATCATCTTGG
>NZ_JBALSN010000464.1:0-7370 GCF_036966985.1 Neobacillus drentensis
TAATTATGGTTGTTAGAATAAATAATTTTTAAAAAATTCAAAATATATTGACAACAGGTGAAAATCAAAGTAAATTATGTATTAGTAGGAAATATAGTGATAGGTTATAAAGTTATAATATTATAAATTAGGTGTGATTTTATGAAAATAGATAAAAATAATCATGTTCCTCTTTATCGTCAAGTGGAACTAGTATTAGAGGAAAAAATTAAATCCAAGCAGTGGGATATAGGTTATCAGCTGCCAACTGAACAGGAATTAGCTGATCTGTTTGATGTGAGTACCATTACGGTCAAACGGGCGGTCATTGAATTGGTAAACAAGGGGTATCTTTACCGGCAAAGAGGGAAAGGTACTTTTGTAGCGGGTTCCTCGAATGAACAAGATATTAATGTGTTCTTCTCCAAAACAACTGAAGAAGAGGAACATCCTCATGAATTAATCGGTTTTTCGATTGAAAATGCTGGAAACGTTGTGGCAGAAAAACTAGAATTGCAACCTGAAGCAAAAATCATTAAGATCAAGCGTTTAAAAATTGAGAATGATGTTCCAGTTGCTCTTGAGTACTCGTATCTACCCTATGATCAATGTCCTGACCTTTTGCCAAATGATATAAATAATGAGCTTATCTACAATATTCTGAGAAATAAGTATCATATTTTGTTAGGCAGGGCTAGGTTATTAATAAAGCCGTATATAGCTTTAGGAGAAATGGCGGAATGGCTTCAGGTTGAACCAGGTACGCCCGTGTTTGAATGGGAGAGGTTTACGTATACCAAGCAAGAAAAGGTAATTGAATACTCGAAATTTTATGTACGTCATGATCAAGTTACCTATTACACAGAGATTCATTTTTAGATAAGTATAAAAGTATAATATTATAACTTAAAAAATTATAATATTATATTTTTTTGTAAGCGCTTATCTGAAAATTCTAAAAAATGCATCAATGTTTACTATAATAATTTAATAGGAAAGGGAGGAAAGTCGGGTAGATAAAGCTTTTTCCACATATAAGAGAACTTTATTTGAGGAGGAGTAATAATAATGAAAAAAAGAAATTTGTCGGTAGTTCTATTAATTATTCTTGTTCTAGGTATTATTTCTGGGTGTGGCAGCCAGACAGGCAGTTCGTCGACAGAAAAATCAGCGGGCGAAGGCAGCAAAACATTAGTATTAGCTGCCTATGGTGGCAGCTATGAAAAGAAGATGAAAGAGACACTCATTCCAAAGTTTGAAAAGGAATACGGTGTGAAAGTGAAGTATATTACTGGGAGTTCTGTTGATACCTTGTCAAAACTTCAGGCACAAAAGGATAAGCCGCAAATCGATGCTGCTTTCATGCATGATGGACCGCAGGCCCAGGCAAAAGCTTTTGGTTTATTAGCGCCATTGAATGAGAGTATTGTTACAAACTTGAAAGACGTTTATGATATCGCCAAAGATAAGGACAACATCGGAGTTGGTTTTGGCATCATTACTACTGGATTGGCTTATAACAAGGATACATTTAAGCAAAATGGCTGGGAACCTATTAAATCATGGAATGACTTAGCAGATCCTAAGTTTAAGAACAAATTAGTTTTGCCATCCATTGCCAATACGTATGGGGTCCATATGCTTCTCATGTCAGCAATGGCAAATGGCGGAAGCGCACAGGATATTGAACCTGGATTTAAAAAAATGAAGGAAATTGCTAAAAATGCAGTGACATTTGATAAAACCGCTGACGTTTCTAACTACTTCTTACAGGGCCAAACAGTCGCAAGTGCTTGGGGAAGCAGCCGCGTGTACACGTTGCAGGATACAGGATTCCCAATTGAATATGTGATTCCAGAGGAAGGTGCACCTGCACTTTTTGCAACCGTTAGTGTGGTAAAAGGCGCCCCAAATGAAGAACTGGCACAAAAGTTTGTGAATTTTATTTTAAGTGAAAATACCCAAGTGGAATTTGCAAATGCCTTATTTGACGGACCTGTAAATAAAAATGTGAAACTTGATGGGGATATTACCAAGAAGATTGTTTACGGTGAAGATGAAATTGCAAAGCTTGTGAAAGTGGATTGGGAGTATATCAATACAAAGAGAGCGGAATGGACAGAGAGAGCTAATAAGGAAATTGAAGTAGCCCACTAAAAAAGAGGTGATAAGATGAGCTATTTATGCCTTGAAAACGTTGTCAAAACCTTTAATAAAACAGAGGTTGTGAAAAAGATGAACCTTGAAATCAAGCAGGGGGAGCTTGTTTCTTTCCTTGGGCCATCCGGCTGCGGAAAAACAACAACCTTAAATATGATTGCTGGGTTTCTAGACGTAGACGGAGGGAAAATCGTGGTGGATGGGAAGCCTGTTCACCTGCTTCCTCCTAATAAAAGAGAGATGGGCATGGTTTTTCAAAACTATGCTCTCTTTCCCCACATGACTGTATTTGATAATGTTGCCTATGGTTTAAAGCTTCGCAAGGTCAGTAAAAGTGAGATTAAAAATCGTGTTACTGAAGCGCTTGAGATGGTCCGGCTGGAAGGCTATGAAAAACGCTTTCCAAAAGAACTATCTGGCGGTCAGCAGCAGCGTGTTTCTTTAGCAAGAGCACTCGTGATCAAGCCGAAAGTTTTGCTTTTAGATGAACCACTAAGCAATCTGGATGCCAAACTCCGTCAAGAAATGCGAGAAGAAATTGTAGAAATTCAAAAAAGGGTTGGGATTACGACCATTTTTGTCACGCATGATCAGGAAGAGGCACTTGCCATTTCAGACCGAATCGCGGTTATGTATGAAGGCAGAATAGAACAGCTCGATACTCCTGTGGCTATTTACAACCACCCTCAGACTGATTTCGTTTCTAGGTTTATTGGCGAAGTCAACCAGATTCAAGGGCAGGTGCTAGAGACATTAGGTGAAAATCAATGCTTAGTGTCTTTTGATGGCCATGAACAGGTTATAAGGGATTATAGTGCGAAGGATTCTGTGATTGACTTTTATATCAGGCCTGAAAAAATCCAAATTTCGCTAGATGATATTGAAGGTCTTAAGGTTAAGGTTGAAAGGAAAATGTTCTTGGGTGCGAAGACCCGGTACATTTTAGTAAACAAGGAGAAACATGTAATTGCCGATATTCCCAATACGATGTTAAATCCTGATGATATTAAAGAAGGGCAACATGTATGTATTAAATGGAATTCAGAAGATTTATTAGCGATCAAAAAGTGAGGTGACTTGATCTAATGCAGGCTGAAACAGCGTATCAGGAAAAGGAACTGCAAATCAGGGAGAAAAAAAAGAATCTAACGAAAAAAAAGCTTGATTATTTGCTTTTATTACTTCCGACCCTTGGTATCTTTATTTTCTTCTTTTTGCTTCCGTTGTTCTTCCTTTTTATCACAAGCTTTAAGACTTTTGACGCAGCAAGCGGGATTGGCCATGACTGGACGTTACAGAATTATCTTAAATTTATTTCAGATAAATTTTATCTTGGGGTGGTATGGCGTACGGTAAAAATAGCGTTGATTACTACTCTTACTGCGATTGTTATTTCGTTCCCAGTAGCCTATCAAATTACAAAAGCAAAGGGTAAGATCAAGAATTATTTAACCCTTTTAGTTCTATCACCACTGTTAATCAGCATGGTGATCCGTTGTTATGGCTGGGTCATTTTGTTATCGAATAATGGAGTGGTCAATAATACGTTAATGAATCTTGGGTTGATTGATAAACCGTTAACCCTGCTTTATACGGAGTTTAGTGTGGTCATAGGAATGGTGCACGTTCTATTTCCTTATATGGTTTTAAGTATTATGGGTTCGCTGGAACGAATTGACCCTTCTGTGATTCGAGCTTCCCAAAATCTTGGTGCCAGCTCCATTCGAACCTTCTTCTCCATCATTTTGCCATTAACGCTGCCCGGTATATTTGCAGGTTCCGTTATGGTGTTCAGTTTAGGAGTGAGTTCCTTTGTAACGCCTGCGATTTTAGGTGGTCCGCAGGTAAAAGTGATGTCGTTCCTTACATATGAACAGGTTGCAGTGATGCTGAATTGGCCTTATGGTTCGGCCATTGGGTTCCTATTAATCTTTATAGCCACTATTACCATCATTATTTATAGCAAATTACTAACTAGTTCCAAAAAAGGGGTGGCCATTCAATGAGAAAGGCATTACCAAAATTCGGTTTAAATCTCTTTTGTCTGCTCGTCTACATCTTTTTGGCTGCCCCGATTGTTGTTATTTTATTGTCTTCCCTGACAACCACTGAGTTTATTGTGTTTCCGCCCAAAGGGATCACCTTAAGGTGGTATGTCGAATTAATTAATCATCCTGAATTTATGCAGTCCTTCATGCTCAGTATTACCGTTGCCTTTGGTACCGCAATCCTTTCAACGATTATCGGAACGATGGCTTCTATAGCGGTTGTCAGATATCAATTTAAAGGGAAAACAGCCATCATGCAATTAGTTGGTTCACCTCTGTTGATCCCTTCCGTTGTATTTGGGGTAGCGCTTTTGCAGTTTTTTTCTTGGATTGGTTTGGCGGCGAGTCCGGCTGCTTTAATTATTGGTCATATTATCTTAACCATCCCCTTTGTTATGCGCCTGGTTGTTGCTAGTTTAGTAGGGTTTGATCGTACGATCGAGCAAGCTGCAATGAATCTAGGGGCGGGAAGCCTCAGGGTATTCTTTCAAATTACACTTCCAATCATTAAATCTGGTGTCATTGCAGGAGCTATTTTTGCCTTCATTACCTCTTTTGACGATTTAACCGTTGCATTATTTATTGTTAGTACTGATGTGGTGACACTGCCTGTACGGATTTATACCTATATGCAATATCAGTATGATCCTATCATCACTTCTGTTTCTAGTATCATGATTCTTCTAACCGTTGTATTAATGATCGTCATCGAAAGAGTATTAGGCGTAGGAAAAGTATTTGAGTCGAAAAATTCATAAGAAGGTGTTTTTATGCACATCAAATATCATCCCCTTTTGGGGGATCAGCTTCAAAAACAAGTAACAATCTTTGTTAATGATGAGCCGTTAACTGCCTATGAACACCAATCCGTGGCAGCAGCCTTGTTGGCGAATGATATAAAAAAATTGGGCCAGAGCAGGAACTTAATTCAGCCAAGGGGTATGTTCTGCTCACGAGGCAGATGCTGCAGCTGTTATATGACGGTTAACGGGGAGGATCATGTGCGAACGTGCATGGTTAAGGTCGAAGAAGGCATGAAGATTTATCCGAATGATGAAGATCCAGATGTAAGGAGTGAAGTACGTGGAGACTGATGTTCTTATTATTGGTGCCGGTCCCGCAGGCATTACCGCCGCTTTGGAAACAGCCTCAAGAGGTTTAGATGTAACCATTGTAGATGAGTCTTTGTCTATAGGCGGACAATTGATTCAACAGACCCAGGTCCTTCATTCGCTGCCTTCTGCCTATCAGCCTATGCGAGGGTTTGAACTGGCTGGACTTTTAACGAGATATGTAGAAGATTCCCACATTCGTTGTTTGCTAGGTCATCGCGTAATTGGTTTTTACAAGGATGGTAGTGTTGGTCTAACAGATGAGGTCAATGTATTTCCACTTAAAGCGAAAAAAATCATCGTGGCTACCGGTGCCGCTGAAAATGCTATCGCTTTTCCGAAATGGACGCTCCCGGGAATCATGACCATAGGTGCAGCTCAAACATTAATAAATCGGGATTTTGTCCTGCCTGGTAAACAGGCGATTATCGTTGGATCCAGTGATTTTGCGATGGAAGTGGCCCTCCAGCTTACTGAGGTCGGTGTACAGATAAAAGGGATTGTTGAAAATAATCCCACCGTAACGGCACAGGATGCAGAAAAGGTGGAAGAGGTTGAGAAAAAGGGTATTCCTATTTTTGTGAATTCATCCATCAAAGAAGCTAGGGGAGTTGGGAAAGTCGAGGAAATTGATATCGAACAGGGAGAACAGATTCTAACCATAAGTGTTGATGTCGTTTGTATTGATGGCGGCCGGTCGCCAATTCTAGATGTATTTTACCAGTTTGGCTGTTCCTTCGGTTATCAAAAAGAACTAGGAGGCTGGGTCCCACAGTACAACAAATATTTACAAACTGACCGGGAAGATGTTTTTTTAGCAGGGAACGCTGCCGGGATCAGTTCTCAGGGTGCTTTATTAGTAACAGGTATGATCGCAGGGGTTAGTGTTTGTGCATCCTTGGGTGCCATCAGTAAGCAAGAGGCCGATATCGAGACCCTGTCTCTATGGAGAGAACTCGAGATTCTGGAGACGAAGCTTTATCAGAAGACATGGAAAGCAAGAAATCAGCATGTTGAAAACTTTGAACATCCAGTCCTTAAGGACCAATTTATCTCTTAGTTTAAAAAATTAAGAGACAAGAAGGTGAATAAATTGGATAAAACCACGATTATTTGTCGATGTGAAGAAATTAGTTACGAAGAAATCGAGGCGGTCATTTCGAGTGGCGCCAAAAGATTTGATGATATTAAAAGAATGACACGCTGCGGAATGGGACCATGCCAGTCAAAAATATGCACCAGCTTGGTGTCAGCTATTATTCATGAGAAAACAGGAATACCTTTTCATGAGATTCCTTTACCACGTATGAGGATGCCGATAAGTCCAATTAAGCTTGAAACACTTGCAACTAATAGTACCTCATTTTCCTCCGTGAAATCTGTTTTAGATGAGGTGGAGCTAGAGGATGGGAAGGTGAGATAAATGGAAACAAGTTATGAAACAATCATTATCGGGGGAGGGGTCGTCGGCAGCAGTATCGCTTATCACCTTTCGGAACGAAATAAGGATGGAATTCTGGTGCTGGATCAAAAATTCCCACTGTCGGGAACTTCAGGATCCACACAAGCGTGGGTATGGGTTCATAATAAAACACCATCATGGTATGCGGAATTTAATATGTACAGTGCCGAACTTTATCCTTATTTATCCAAAAAAATAGGAGATGTAGAATATAAACGGACTGGCGGACTTTCTCCATTTTTTAATGAAGCAGATCGTGAAAAGGCATTACGGCTTGCGGAGTCCTACAAAAAAATCGGCATCAAAATTAAGGTATTATCCCGAGAAGAGGCCTTAGAAAAAGAACCATCGCTCAATCCGAAGGTTGTCGGCGCGACGTATAGCTCCATTGATGGCAACGTCAATCCTTTTCGGTTAGTCGATATGTATATGAGGGCCGCCAAGAAAAATGGGGTTCAATACTCTACTTATAATAAAGTAACGGAAATTCAAAAGCTTCCTGGAAAATTTATTGTTGTCTCACAAAAGGGAACATACGCTTGCAAGAATCTTGTTCTTGCTGGCGGCACCTGGTCAAGAGAATTAGGAAAATTAATTGACATCAGTGTT
>NZ_JBALSN010000464.1:7428-15589 GCF_036966985.1 Neobacillus drentensis
AAAACCTTTTTTAAATTATACGATCAGCGGGTTAAGACAGGCCTATAATGGGGAGGTATTAATCGGATATTCCATGGAAGAAGAAGGCTTTAATAGAGCAACTACATTGGATGTCATTCAAGAAACGGCGAATATGGCTGTCCATTATGTTCCGCAATTGAGAAAAGCCAAGGTTGTTCGCGCTTTTTCAGGAATTCGAGCCATGCCGGAAGATGGTTTTCCTATTCTGGGGAATATCCCGGGTATTGAAAACCTTTATGTGGCCGCAACGCATAGCGGTGTAACTCTATCGCCGCTAATAGGAACGCTTATGACTGAATTAATTCTCGATGGGGAAACATCGATACCAATTGATCGCTATTCCATTAGTAGATTTGATATGGCCAATAGTTAAATTCGTGTCAATTTGAACATTGTGTTTAAAATTCATCATCTGGTTAAAGGAGGGATTTGTATGCCACATTTATTCATTAGAGGAGTTTCAGTTGATCAGGTTAAAACGATTAGTACTTCTTTAGTACAAGATTTGGCAGATTTATGTGCATGTGGGACCGATAATTTTACCTTAGAAATTGTCAATTCAACTTATATAAATGATGGCCATGAAGTTCCTTGCCATCCATTAATTGAAGTAAAATGGTTTGATCGCGGACAGGAAATTCAAAACCAATTTGCCAAAATTATAACCAAACGTATTCAAGCAATCGAAATTCCAGAGGTAGAAGTCGCATTCAGCACATTTCAGGAGTCTGCTTATTATCTGAACGGCAAGAGTTTTGCCTCATCGTGACATAAAGAATTGGTTATTTATTAAAATAACTTTTAAAAAAATGGCGTTCCTAAACAAATAACAGTTTGGGCACGCCATTTTTATAAAATTATTGAAATCAATTGATAATCTAGGTTCTACATAAATTTTTTAAGAAACCAAAGGAGGATATGTACGATGACACAATATGTACAAAAAGGAAAAATTCAAGTGGCTCTGGAACTCTATGAATTTATTAATTCAGAAGCCCTTCCAGGAAGCGGGGTGGATGAGAATCAATTTTGGTTCGGTTTTGAAGAGTTAATCGGCGATTTATCCCCTAAAAACAAGGAATTGCTGGCGGTCCGTGATGATATTCAAAACAAACTTAATACATGGTATCGCGAAAACAGTAAAGACTTTGACTTCCAATCCTATCATTCCTTTTTAATCAAAATTGGCTATCTTGAACCGGAAGTAGAAGATTTTGAGATTACGACTGAAAATGTCGATAGCGAAATCACTGTCCAAGCCGGACCGCAGTTAGTTGTCCCAGTCAATAATGCCCGCTACGCCATTAATGCAGCTAACGCACGATGGCGGAGCCTGTATGATGCCCTATACGGAACAGATGCCATCAGTGAAGAAGGGGGCGCGTTCCGTGAGGGGGGTTACAATCCTGTCCGCGGTGCAATGGTGATAGATTTTGCCAGGGCTTTTCTTGACAAATCCGCTCCATTGATAGATGCCACTCATAAGGACGCCGTTTCCTACACTGTAGCAGATGGGAAACTAAAGGTGACATTTACGAATGGTTCGACAGCTGGGTTATTAGATGAAGCAAAGTTTGTCGGCTTCCAGGGATCTAAGGAAGCCCCATCTGCCATTTTGTTAAAAAATAATGGACTTCATTTTGACATACAAATCGATCGGAATCATTTGATTGGTAGAACGGATGAGGCTGGTGTGAAGGATATTGTCCTTGAATCCGCAATTACAACCATTATGGACTGCGAAGATTCCGTAGCTGCAGTAGATGCTGAAGATAAAGTGCAGGTATATCGAAATTGGTTAGGACTCATGAAAGGAAACCTTTCCGCCACTTTTGAAAAGGGCCATAAGACGATAACACGGACGCTCAATCCGGACCGCCATTACCTATCTGCTGCTGGAGAGAAAATTACCTTGAAAGGCCGTTCCTTGCTATTTGTCCGCAATGTTGGACATTTGATGCCCAATAGTGCGATCTTAGATCAAAACGGCGAGGAAGTTTATGAAGGGATTTTGGATGCGGTAATTTCAAGTCTTATTGCCAAACATACGCTTTTAGGAAATGGGCCATACCAAAACTCGGAAAAGGGCTCTGTCTATATCGTTAAACCTAAAATGCATGGTTCAGAAGAGGTTGCATTTGCCAATAATCTTTTTGACCGCGTGGAAGAATTGCTTGGACTCGAGCGCAATACGCTAAAAATCGGTGTGATGGATGAAGAACGCAGAACCAGTTTGAACTTAAAGGCATGCATTAAACAGGTGAAAGAACGGATTGTCTTTATTAACACCGGGTTCCTTGACAGAACCGGTGATGAAATTCACTCTTCGATGGAAGCGGGCCCGATGATTCGCAAAAATGATATGAAATCATCGAAATGGCTTCAGAGCTATGAACAATCAAACGTGATTGCTGGACTTTCAAGCGGTTTAAAAGGCCGTGCACAGATTGGCAAAGGCATGTGGGCCATGCCTGATTTAATGGCGGAAATGCTGAAGCAAAAAATCGGTCATGTAAAAACCGGAGCAAATACAGCTTGGGTACCTTCTCCAACTGCTGCGACATTGCACGCATTGCATTACCATGAAGTAGATGTTAGAGAGGTGCAGAACCAAATGCTCCATCTGACTGCAGACTTTCGAGAGGATATCTTACAATTCCCAGTAGTTAAAAAAACATCCTGGACTCCTGAGGAAATTCAGGAAGAGCTTAACAACAACTGTCAAACTCTTTTAGGCTATGTTGTCCGCTGGGTTGACCAGGGCGTTGGCTGCTCAAAAGTATTAGATATCAATAATGTGGGATTAATGGAAGACCGTGCTACATTACGAATTTCCAGCCAGCATTTGGCAAACTGGCTTCACCATGGTATTTGTACGAAAGAGCAAATTCTTGACACATTGCAGCGCATGGCCCAAGTAGTAGATTTACAAAACGCAGGAGATGCTTTGTATCGGAACATGTCTCCGAACTATGACGAATCTGTTGCCTTCCAGGCCGCTTGCGAATTGATTTTTGAGGGCTATAATCAGCCAAATGGCTACACGGAGCCGATTCTTCACCGTAGACGTGCAGAAGCAAAGGCTAAGTTTGCCGTAAAACAATAATCGTTTCCGAAAAGTTAGGATCCAAGGCTGCTTTCAAAACGGGAGTGGCTTGAAAAAAGATTTAACTAGAAAACACTATTTGAGAGGGAGTATCGCAATGAAATACACTAGATTTACTCAAGGTTCTTCCATTTACACAGGTGTGATATCTGAAAACACAATACAAGAAATTAATGGAGATATTTTTGGTGATTGGGAGTATACGGGACAAATATTTTCTGTGACTGATGTAACACAGCTGGCGCCTATAAAGCCAAACCAAATTATTGGAATTGGAGCAAACTATGTTTCTAAACTTGAAGACCGACCTTCAGAGCTTCCAGAAATTCCAGTATTCTTCTTTAAACCAACATCCTCCGTTATTGGGCCTGAGGAAGATATCATCATTCCAGAAGGGATCGAAAAGGTGAAATTCGAATCAGAGTTAGCCATTGTCATTGGTAAGGAAGCTAAAAATGTTCCTGAATCAGATGTGTTGGATTACGTGTTCGGATATACGGTTGGAAACGATGTAACAGCTCCTCAATTTTTTCATCAGGACGGGCATTGGACCATTGGTAAGTCCTTTGATACCTTCACACCACTAGGGCCTGTTATTGAGACAGAATTAGATCCATTTTCTGTGAAGGTGGAAGCAAGACTGAATGGTGTGGAGAAGCAAAATAGTGCAACAGAGCTAATGATTATTCCGATCCGAAGAATGGTATCCTATCTGACAAAAGTGATGACACTTAAGCCGGGGGATGTCATCCTGACTGGCAGTCCGGTTGGAGCAGAGTTTGTCACTGCCGGAGATACTATTGAATGTAAAATTAATGAGATTGGGACATTAAGCAATTCATTTGTATTGGCACAAGAGCAGGTTAAATCTTAATCATACTAAATAAGTGAATTAATTTTGCGGCATTACGTTATATTGTGTCATTGCTTTTAATGCACATTACTTTCTATCGTTAGCTATTCATTCAAATGGATAGCTATTTTTTGGCTCTGTCAATATTAATGTTGATAATTCCATAATAATTAAGGAAAAACCCATAAATAATGGGTTCCCGCTTAGTTGAAAAAGTGAAACTACTGTCGAGTATTACTGTGAAATAATTTATCTTCGGGGTGAGAGATATTATTAGTCACCATTCCAATGATAGATTAGTTGCACAACGCCAGACGAGAATGTTCTTGTATTAACCATTTTTAAATTTATTATCTGTTTTATATCAACAAACATCGGTTTTCCTTCTCCCAAAACAACAGGGTGAATAGATAATCTAAATTCATCAATAAGCCCTAAATTTATAAAAGTTGTAATGAGACTTGCTCCACCATATAGCCAGATGTCTTTACCAGACTCTTTCTTCAATTTATTTACTTCTTCAAGAATATTATCATTTATAAATATTGCATGATTATCAGGCTCTTTTTGTGTTCTGGAAAACACATATTTTTTTTTACTATGAACTAATTTCCAAATTTCCTTTTCGGTATCAGAGTTCTCACTTTTTGGAAAATATTGTCCCCATAATTCGTAGCTTTTTCTACCATATAAAATAGTATCAATTTGATTCAAAAAATCAGTGAACCCCATATCAGGGTCCATAATGCACCAATCAACCTCTCCATTTTTCCCTTCTATAAACCCATCTAACGTAACTGCTAAATCTAAAATTATTCTTCTCTGTTTTATGTTATTTGTCATAACTCTTCTTCCTTTTATCAATCAGATTTTGATTCTTCTGCCCCGTGAATAAGGATTACACAACGAATGTAGATAATCGTAGGTTATACCTAATTTCGAATGTTTGTTCTTATCCTAATTTTATCAATTAATCGGGCAGGTATCAAATATCAACATTTACGCTTTGACCTACCCTGTCCTTTTTCACTTTTTATTTCTATATAGAAGAGAGCGGATGACCCAATCGTGGGAATCACGCATCTAACATGAAATCACGAGAAAACCTTGAACGAGGAGGTTTTTTGTTTTAGTGATAAGTTAGAAACCTTGCCTTGGAAGGGAGAAACTAAGGAGGAGTAGAACATGAGAAAGAAATTAGCGGGAGGGGCCTTCATCGTAGCAGCATCACTTTTTGCTGTCCATCCTTCAGAAACAATCACAGGTGAAAATCGTCAAGTCAACCATACTGCCAAGGATGTGCCTACTGGAGAAGTGAGGGATCAGGCTCCTGAGAAAATTCCTATTACACTAGTTCAAACCATCGATGGGGATACGATTAAAGCAAGAGTAAAGGGAAAGGTTGAAACCATTCGTTATTTACTGGTCGATACCCCTGAATCGAAAAAGCCAGGAACGTGTGTCCAGCCATTTGCAGCGGAAGCTTTTCAAAGGAATAACGAGTTGGTAAAGGAAGGAAGTCTATCGTTAGAGCTTGAGGAGGGAACGAATAGAGATGCATACTGTCGACTGCTTGCTTATGTGTACGTGGATGGGCGGTCTGTTCAAGAAACGCTGATCAAGGAAGGTTATGCACGGGTGGCGTATATTATGGATCCACCCTATAAATATCTTAACCTATATAAAACAGATGAAAATCTTGCAAAGAAGAGCAAATTAAGGATTTGGGGTAGGAAGGACTATGTGTCGTATATGGGGTTTATTGGGTGTGTTCGATAGGGAAAAAAGCTCTAATATGCTAAAATTAGGGCTTTTTTTGTTGAAACTGGAAAATAAAACCACTATAGTAAAGTGGGAGGAGATTATATATGAAAACGTTCGATTTTAAATCAGGTACAAAGGTAATGGTTGACGAGACTCAGATAATCATTGAGAGATCTGGCGGAAAAAGTGCGATGAAAGGTTTGTTCGCCGGGAGAGCAATGGGACAAATGACAATTAAAATGTCAGCCCTAACAGGATTGATATACTATGCTGATTATTTGGTGATCTGTGCATCTGGACTCCCTTCGCCAAACGATTTCAAAATAACAAGCATTCCTGAAATTAAACAGTATCCCAATTGCGTGGTTGCAAAAGAGCAGGAATTAGAAGAACTCTATCAATACCTTAAGGGTTTTATCAAATAGACAAAATGAAATTTCGGATCGTATATGTTAACTGTTGACCAAAGACTAAGTATTTTTGAAAGCTTTACTAACTTAAGAAATAGATTGGAAAAGATAGCATGAGTAAATTATTCTTTGGTTGATTCCAAAAACAACAAAGAAGGAAGTAAAACCTTGAAAAAGTGCTATCTTGTATCATAAACTTGTACAAAGGACGATAGTTATGGGGTCATTCCCCCTTTGCTGTACACCTTACTAAACTGAGAGTCTGCCCCAATTTTCAATTCAATAAATAAAGGAGTAGTTAACATGTCGCTTAAAATAATTTCGCCGAAAGCTCTTGATGAAAAACTTCAAAATAATGAACCAATCTTTCTCCTGGATGTACGTGCTGAAGAAAAATACAATGATTATCATATTACAGATCCAAATATCATTAATCGGAATATCCCTAAGAATATAATCTTTGATCTTGAGAAGAATGGAGAAGAAGGGCTGCAATCTTTGCCCCAAAACAGTGACATTTTCATTACTTGTACAACCGGAAATTCCGCCAGGAAATGTGCGGAAATTTTATCCAAAAAGGATTACCAAGTTACATTACTTGATGGCGGGATTACCGCTTGGAAACAATACATAGACACAAAACACAAAGACTAATAGAAAATATCAAGAATTTCATGGAATTAACATGTTTGAATAAAGGGGATAGGGTCAGACTCTCAATGTGCTAGCGCTTTAGGACACTGTGGGTCTGACTCAGATTTTGGAACAGCCAACGCGCTCTTTGTCATCTATGCTGGGGGATATTCACGTAACACTCGAACGCTGACTTGCACCAAAGTGTCAGCTCTCTGTGGATCAAGACGAAACGGTACTTTTTCTCATCAACGAATTTGTGTGCTTTTATTGGAATTTATTGTAACAAGGAGTTAATTGTCAAACAATTCTTTACGATTTAAATTAGGGTTGCCAAATTAGGATTGCTACGGCAGTCTTTTTTGTTATATAAAAACGCTAGAATGAACAATCGAACTTGTTTGAATGAGAATATATTAAAGAAAGAAATAAAAGAAATTTCGTAAGCACATTCCACGTACGAATGAATCACTTGTTAAATAAACCAAGTTTAAAGGGGTGATAGGGTAATTGGAGCGAATGAAAATAAAAAGAATTGCAGTCGATTCCATCCTATATACAGAAGTTGACGATTGTGAAACAGATGATATTACAGATGATTGGGATGTTCAATTTGAAGGAGCTGAAAGTTAATATCAATGGCTAATGCCTTCAAATTTTATATCCGGAAATAATCCACATTTATATCATTTGAGATTAAATGAATTTAGGTGGAATAAGTTATTGCTAATTTTTCATAATAGTTTAATTATAGTATTTCTCTAACCAAAAGGAATGCTAATGCCGCCGAATAATAAGTTCATTGGTTGATATAGGTTTGTGATCCAATGTACTTAAACGGGTGCTTGAGTTCAAGAATGATCGCTGCTGCGATCTTTTTTTATTCAAGTAACGGCAGGTTAGTGGAGGAAGGAATCCGATTAAGCTCCGTTTATTAGGGGCACCTATATTTAGAAAAAAGGCCTCTACGTCAAAACATAAAATATGTCTTGGATCGTAGAGGCCTGATTACTTATTTGTCCTTTTGAAATAATCGATCAAAAGAACCAATAGTTGAAGTATTTCATTTGACTGGATACATATATGGTACCGCTTGGAAGGAGATTTCCTAACCCATATGTTTCTCAATCTTTTCAATCTGCTGATCCATATCCATTTGTTTATCCGTACGATGGTCAATATTAATATTGGTAATGATTCGTTCCGGACCCACTTCGAGTGCTTTTTGGTGCATTTCTTTGGCCGCTTCCCACAAATCGTCGATGTCGCCTTCTAAAACGGTTGATGTTGGTGTCACCTCATACTTTAAATCTTTTTCCATAATGACCCGTACTTCATCGGTTACCTGCGAACTGAAACTTGGAGAATTTGTTC
>NZ_JBALSN010000465.1:0-3214 GCF_036966985.1 Neobacillus drentensis
CGTGTAGGTATGAGAATTCATAGGCGGAGAATTTCCGGCTAATATATATAGTGGAGGCTTAAGAAGCAGATATAAGCGGAGTATTCCGATTAACTGCTCTAAATAAGGCAAAATCCAAAGATTTGGATAATATAAACGGAAAAACTTCCTTTATTTTAAAGAAAATATGGGTATTTCCCAATTTTAAAAAGAATTTTTCCGTTTAATTTTTCAAACACTGCGAAACCAATATTCAGCAATAACAGAGCCTAAAATTAAGGTGTAAATCCTTGGAAAACAGAAGACCCTGTGGTCCTTATTTCCTAGTGTGGTGCCTGATACCACACTAGGAAATAAATCCAATTACAATCCCACCGTTATAGAGCACGCAGTGAAATATTACAAATTATCCGGTCGATGCCTTAATTAATGAAAAAGGGCTGCAGAGATTTTCAAGAAATCCGCTGCAGCTCTGGTTTAGAATATGCTATATTACATAATTACATAGTTTCCCGATATTTTCTACTTCCACAGAAACAACATCACCGGACTTCATCGGACAACTGCCAGAAGGAGAACCAGTAGCCAAAACATCACCTGGCTCAAGTGTCATAACCTGTGATATCCAACTGATAAGGTAAGGAATGGAAAGTGACATTTGATTCGTATTACCATCCTGTACGACTTTTCCGTTTAAGGTTGTAACTATTTGCAAATTAGTTGGATCTATCCCTGTCACGATACACGGACCTAAAGGACCAAATGTGTCGAACCCCTTGCCGCGTGTAAACTGGGGATCCTTTTTTGTCAGATCTCTAGCTGTTACATCATTAAAGATTGTACAGCCAAAAACATAATCCAATGCTTCTTCTTCTTTTATGTTTTTCCCACGCTTGCCAATAACAAGTGCCACTTCTCCTTCCAATTCCACCTGCTTGGTTAACTCACTTGAAGGAAGAATGATTTCCCCTTGATCTGGAATCAAGGAAGATGCCGGCTTTAAAAACAAAAACGGTTCTTTGAGATTGGCCTTGCCTCCAGTTTCTTTTGCATGTGCAGCGTAGGTCCAGCCGAAATTAACTACTTTTGAGGGTGCTACAGGTTCCAATATTTTCACATCACTATATTTAACTCTTACACCATCAAATTTTAGTTCATTGTTTAGAATTTCCGCGAAATTACTAGACAATTGTGAAATTTTATTATCCTCAACAATTCCGTAATATACTTCACGGTTATCATTCTGATATCGAACTATTGTTTGTGTTTTTTGTAGTACCTGCATTATCATACCACACCATCTCCATCAATAGATAAAATAGTATATCTAAAAGAAATCATGCTATTGAAACACTTACTTGATAAATCGAACCTGCTGGCTGATTAACTCAATTTGTTCGTCCTTCTTTTTATTGAACTCCACCTTATTTTCCTCAAAGACGTTATTTCCTTCTGCGTCAATAGAAACAATCAGAGGACCGAACTCATTCACTTCACAGACCCAAAGAGATTCAGGCATTCCAAGGTCTTTCCAGTGTACTTCTTTAATTTCTTCAACCTTTGTTGCGGCAAAAACGGCATTTCCGGCTGGAAAAACGAGGTGCAGTGCTTTATGAGTCTTGCAACCTTCTTCAGTGTTCTTCCCCATTCCACCTTTTCCAACAATGAGTTTAACACCTGTTTCTTCAATAAATTCCTTTTCAAACTTTTCCATTCTCATACTGGTTGTGGGGCCAATAGAGACAATCTCGTATTGTTCATTTCCGAGGTCTCTAACAATAGGACCAGCATGGAAAATAGCTTTACCCCTAAGATCTACAGGTAATGGAATTTTTTCTTCAATAAGCCTTCTATGGGCAACATCCCTGCAAGTAACAATCGTACCGGTTAGGTAGATAATGTCTCCAATTCGGATTTCTTTAAGATCTTCATCTTTTATAGGTGTTGTTAATACTTTCTTACTCATAGTGTTACCCCCTCGTGAGTACTAATTTCATAGTTCAAATTACTATCAAAGGTGATCTTTCCTCTTCTATGGGACCAGCATCCGGTATTAACTGCAACTCCAATAGTAGAAGGATGTCTTGCAGTATTCACAACATTTACACCCATGACGGATTTAGAGCCCTTAAGTCCCTGAGGTCCAAGGCCAATCGCGTTAATTCCATCCTCAAGAAGTCTTTCCATCTTTGCAGCGTTTTCATTTTCATTTTGACTTCCAACGGGTCTCATAAGGGCTAATTTTGAATTTAATGCTGCTGTTTCAACAGAAGTACCGACGCCAACACCTACAAGAAGTGGGGGACAAGCATTAAGTCCATAACTTGTCATGCGATCAAGAACAAACTTTACTACGCCTTCATAGCCTTCACCGGGCATTAGAACCGTTGCCACTCCAGGAAGGGTACATCCGCCTCCTGCCATATAAGTGTAGATTTCCACTTTGTCACTGTCTTCTTCAATCTCCCAGAAGATACTTGGTGAACCGTTCCCGATATTCTTTCCTGTATTATACTCATCGAATGTCTCTACAGAATTGTGACGCAAAGGTGTTTCTTTGGTTGACTGAAAGACACTATTTCTTAGAATACTTTCCAATTGCCCAATCAAAGGGAAGTTCTCTCCACACTTTACAAAAAACTGAAGAACGCCTGTATCCTGACAGGAAGGTCTCTTTAACTCAAAGGCGAGCTTCTGGTTATCAAACATAGTTTTATAGATGATTTTTGCAAGAGGATTATCTTCCCCTTCGCTCAGCTCTTTCAGCTTATTTTCCACATCGTCTGGAAGTTTGTAGCTGACAAGGGATATAAACTTTGACATCAGATTCGTCATCTTTTCTTTTTGCTGTGTTTTTTCCATAATAGCGTTCATAATAACTCTCCTTTTTATGGTTAGTTCGTAACCCAGTTAGTTTAGTGATGGTGTGACTGACTTTATGTGTTAATTATTAATTAATGTATACGTTAATGTCAATGGGTTTTTAAAAAATAGGATTGATAGTTTGATATTATTGACTTAAAAACCCTTTAATTTATTGTTTTTTAATTGTGTTTCCTTTGTGTCTTTTGATATATAGGAAAATGGAACTAAAAATAAAATATTGACAATAATGTATACGTTAAGTAATAATTGCTGTAAGGGTTTTCACCTGAAATAATGAAACGAACATGAAATTGAAGGAGGTAGTCGAATGTCTAGTAACCATATTTTTCGTATAGCAACTATCCCATGA
>NZ_JBALSN010000465.1:3219-3723 GCF_036966985.1 Neobacillus drentensis
ATGAAACTGCTAGGGTGATAGTAGGAAAGAGTTTCTAATGGATCAAACTGATGAATTATCAAAATATTAATTAATGACTGAATATTGATTTATGAAAATAGTGGCGTTTGCAATAGATTGGAATTGATACAATTTAGGGGGGAATTTTGTGAGTGTTAATATGCAAGAATTGAAAGCGATTACTAAAAAAACCAATGTACGCTATTTGACTTTGGCTATATTATTTATCACGACCGCAGTTAACTATATCGACCGTTCGGCGCTAAGTGTTGCTGCCCCTGTAATGAACAAAGATCTACAATTGGATGCGGTGTCATTGGGAATTGCTTTCTCGGCGTTCAACTGGGCCTATGCTTTTCTGCAAATCCCTGGTGGATGGTTATTGGATCGATTTGGAGCCCGTATTGTTTATGGCGTTGGGTTGTTCCTATGGTCGTTATTCACCTTTTTTCAAGGATGGGTTAGCGGATTTCTCATGTTATTCATTCTAAGATTTGTGGTAGG
>NZ_JBALSN010000465.1:3765-4151 GCF_036966985.1 Neobacillus drentensis
GTTGCAGAAGCTCCATCGTTTCCTGGCAATAGCAGATTGACTGCCATGTGGTTTCCTCAGAATGAACGAGGCAGGGCAGTATCTGTGTATAATTCTGCTCAGTTTTTTGGAATTGCGTTGTTTACCCCTGTAATGGCCTGGCTTTTACAGAGTTACAGCTGGCAAGTGGTTTTTTATGTTGCAGGGTTGGCTGGAATTGTGGTGTCGGTTTTTTGGTTTAAGCATATCCATGAGCCGAAAAAACACCCAAAAGCTAATCAGGCCGAAATTGACTATATTCTTGAAGGCGGCGGCTTGGCGAATGCAGGGGATAAACCAATCAAAATCAGGTGGGCCCATGTAAAACTGCTGTTAACTAACCGACAAATGATCGGAATCTATATTGC
>NZ_JBALSN010000465.1:4286-4824 GCF_036966985.1 Neobacillus drentensis
TAGGAGGAATTGTTGGCGGTTATTTATCTGATTACTTGTTAAAACGTGGAAAGTCCCTTGGTGCAGCACGTAAAACACCGATTATCATCGGATTTCTTTTCTCGAGTGTGGTTGTCTTGGCGAACTATACTTCTTCTGCAGCGCTCATCATGCTAATCATGTCGGTTTCTTTTTTCGCCAAAGGGATGGCTGGAGGAACCTGGGCGCTTATTGGAGATATGTCTCCAAAGGAACTCATTGGACTCAACGGTGGAATCTTTAATACATCAGGTAACTTGGCCGGTATCGTGATTCCGATCGTAGTTGGCTATATTTTGAGTACAACACATTCCTTTAGTGCCGGTTATTCTTTATTGGCGCAGTATTGTTAATCGGAGCATTATCTTACATTTTCATCGTGAACAAAGTTGAACGGATCGAATTACCCCCTGAGTTGCAAGAGGAAAATCAAACTCTATTGAAAGTACAAGCATAAAAAGAATGGAACACTATTTTACTAACGAAAAAACCCGATCTTCCTTGAACTATGACCCGAATA
>NZ_JBALSN010000466.1:0-2282 GCF_036966985.1 Neobacillus drentensis
TTTTGGAATTGAAAAAAGGGGCTGCAACGCAACCCCTCTTCATTTTTAAACCCTCTAATATTATTTTACAGAAAGTTCACTTTCTGTTACCCATTGATGATTTGTTACTTTTTCTCCTCCATTAGTTGGAGTGTAATCAATCATATATACCGTTGTTTTTTCTGCGGAATCAATTGTCCCAGCTGCCCCCATCATACCTTCCATATGGTCTGCATTTAAGGTAACTTTTGTTCCAGGTTCTAAGGTTTTAGTACCGGCATCTTTAATTTCTTCTTGAATAACCCATTTATGATTTTTTACCGGTTCTCCACCGGTAGTCGGTGTATAGGTAACAGCGTAAGCTACTGTATCAAATGCACCAACAATGGTTGCCTTAGCACCATTCATTCCTTCCATGTGTTCTGAATGAACAATGGCGTTGCTTCCTACTTTAACGGTCGGATTATTTGCTTCTTTTAATCCTTCAGGAACTTCACCTGTACCAGAGTGATCCATATCTCCCATGTCCATACTTGAATCATCTGTTTTTGAATCATCCGTATTTGAATTTTTATCATCCATCTGCATGTTTCCATGATCCATATCAGAATTATCCGTGCTCTTATCATCATTATTGTTAGAACAAGCAGCTAACATTAACATTAATACCAAGGAAACAATTCCAATCAACAATTTTTTAGATTTCATATTAACCCTCCTAAAATTTGTTACAAAACTTATCCTACTATAAAAATGTGCAGAAAGTATGGATTTTGTTTGAAAATTGAACACTTTCTTACATTAAAGGTGACAACACCAATCACTTGTTATTTTGTGAAATTAAATAACATTTAGTCCAATATGCGGAAATTTGTGCTTATTTGGCAAAAGCGATTGGAAGAGGAACGCCCTTTATTTCAGAGCTGGTAAAAGTATGTGCTACTATGTGCAAAGCATGCGAAAATGAGTGTCAAAAACATCATCTTGAACATTGTCAAAAATGTGCTGATGCTTGTTCAAAATGTAGGAAGCGTGCAGAAATTTATCTGCCTAAACAAGTGAATATACATATTCGTATCAACAGAAACAGGGAGATTCCTTTTAAAGGAAAACTCCCTGTTTCTCCAGAAATGGTTATAAATCCGAGAATTATTCAGCAAAAAATGCAACCATAAAAGAATACAAGTTAGGTTATAATTGTCTTGCTCCTAGATATCGAGATTTCCAGTAAGAATTTTTCATATCAGAAATTTGGACTCCCCTGGAAGAACTAGAATGAATGAATTTACCATTTTCTACATAGATCCCCATATGCGAAGGGCCGGGTTTATATGTTTCGTAATAGACGAAATCGCCAACAGATAAAGTAGTTACAGGCTTCATCCTATTCCAATATCCTCCAACAGTTTCACGGGGAATGGACTTTTGTTTTTTTATAACATAGTAGATAAAACCACTACAATCAAAGCCGCTTGGAGTGGTTCCTCCCCATTTGTAAGGTGTACCTATGACTGCTTTTGCATCTTTTATCAACTTGCTCTTATTGAAGGTAGACACAACTATTTTAGGAGTAGAAGTATTTTTGGGGGCCTTAATAGACGGCGTAGTAATCTTACCTCTCACTTTTAACTTTTGTCCTTGTCTAATAAGACTTGTTTTTAGGCCATTCAAAGACTTCAATTGTGTCACTGTCATACCATATTTCTTTGCAATTAATGACAGAGCATCGCCTTTTTTTACTGTATAAATTAATGTAGACGGCGAGGTACTCTTTTTAGCAGCAACTTTGCCTTTTTCATAGATATATAAGTTCTGACCTACTAAGATCCTATCACTTTTTAATTTATTATCAGTCTTTAATTTAGTAACCGGTACATTATATTTTTTTGATAGTTTATATAAACTATCGCCACTTTTTACCTTTATATTCATAGCCATAGCTGAAGTGCTATATAACGAAGTTCCAAATACTGTAGCAGCAATCATCGTTAAAAGTTTCTTTTTCATTTTTTACCCCACGTATAATAAATTATTTATATATTTTTCAGTTTACTTACTATCTATATAGATTGCTAGAATATGTCGAAATTTGTTATCATAATGTAATATTAGAGTTACTTATTCGGTTGGGAATAGATTTAATATTTCCACTAGTAACGACACAATCTTTCGAAGCTCTAGCAGTTATTTATGTATTAGATTCTGATTTTTGCAGCTCATTGTTTACCCAAAAGAAAAGCACTAAAACAAAAGAATGGATCAACAAGACACCGACCTAAAAAAGCCGGTGTCTTGTTGATCCA
>NZ_JBALSN010000467.1:0-1982 GCF_036966985.1 Neobacillus drentensis
CTAGGACCTGGAATGGAGGCACTTTGGGATAACCTTGGTAAGCCACGACTTGATGAAACTACGATTCAAACATTATCTGAACAGGCTATCTCTTCTTATGGCAACATTTCGGAAAAGCAGCTTGAAGAAGAGCGTGATCGTCGACAATTATCCGTACTCCATGCACTTAATGAGAAAAAGTAAAGACACCTATTCACACTAAAGTTAAAAAGGATCGGCTTTCCATGTTCTTTCCCAATAGGAACATGGTTTTTTATGCTAAAGCTGAACAGGATGTTATAAATCATGAAGAGAGGATATGATTAATATAATTAAAACTTTTCAAGCAATGGTGTTACATACTAAGTACTTTGAAATATGGTGGGTCGGTAGCTACGTCTGGTTTTACAGGCGGAAGAGAAGTATCTACAACAGTTCTTCCTCATATCTTAAGGGGCGTCAATTGGCTCGGAATTGATTCAGTTCAATGTCAAATGAAGAAGCGATTAAAAGTTTGGGATCGTCTGGGTGATGATCTTAAACCAACAACGTTAAATGAAGACGTAGCAAATGAAATCTCATTAAAAGAGCTTCCAGGAGTATTAAAGGATATTTTAGAAGGAAAAATACGTGGAAGAACGATTGTTAAACTATAACATGCTTAGTTTAAATCACAACTGATACATTTGAGCATTTATGTTTAAAACGCCTCAGAATTTGTTCTGAGGCGTTTTAATATGATTCATAAAGTCTAAATTAGTCTATATTGGCGTCTTAGATCTTTCATGCTTAGAAATAATTTAGTTCCAACCACTAAACTGATTTATTCAACAACCTGGAGAGTGACGTCAATATTCCCTCTTGTGGCTTTTGAGTATGGACAGAATTCGTGGGCCTTATGTACAAGCTCTTCTAATTTTTCCTTTTCCACACCAGTCCCTTTTACTTGCAACGTTACTGCAATTTTGAATCCTTGATCAGACTCATCTTTTAAGAAATCTACATTTGCCGTTACTTCTGATTCGAATTTGACATGTTCCTGCCTTGCGATGTGCTGTAAAGCCCCATCGAAACAAGCAGAGTAACCACAAGCGAACAACTGTTCAGGGTTTGTCGCGTTTGGTAATTCTTTCGCTCTTGGGGAGCCTGGCATTGCTAAATCCACTTTTATTTTGCCATCAGATGATTCAACTCTGCCTTGTCTTCCTCCACGAGCTGTTGCAGATGATGTGAATAATGGTTTTGTAGTCATCGATTTTCTCCTTTTTTGAGAATAATGTCTTGCCTTAATGTTCACAAAGAGAGAGCTTATTACCCTTAATTCAAAACCTAACATTTTGAAAAGCTAATCGGAAATTTCCAACTAGCTTTTCTTCTCGGTCAAAATGTTATTGATTCGCTTTTTTGACATACTCCGCAACTGTAATGGTACGTTTAGCTTGATGTTTAACAGCTGCCTGTACGTCTTCGATCATTTTCCCATCTTGTCCAACAGTAACACTTGTTCCATAAGGGTTACCACCTGCTCCGAAGGTGACTGGATCTGTATAACCAGGAGCTGCTACAATGGCACCCCAATGATACATGGTGGTATAAAGGGATAAAATCGTTGCTTCTTGACCGCCATGAGGATTTTGTGCAGAAGCCATGGCGCTAACGACTTTGTTTACAAGCTTTCCGTTAAACCATAAACCTCCGGTTGTATCCAAAAATTGCTTCATTTGTGCAGGCATGTTACCAAATCGCGTAGGTACACTGAAGATAATGGCATCTGCCCATTCTAAATCATTTAATGTTACTTCAGGTACTGCCTTCGTTGCTTCAACATGAGCTTTCCAACCTGGATTTCCTTCAATAACTGATTGTGGTGCAAGCTCAGGGACTTTTAATACTTTTACTTCAGCACCCGCTTCTTTCGCTCCTTCTTCAGCCCATTTGGCTAATTGATAGTTTGTTCCACCCATGCTGTAATAAATTACGGCTAATTTTACATTTGTCATTGT
>NZ_JBALSN010000468.1:0-453 GCF_036966985.1 Neobacillus drentensis
AATCAAAAAAAGAAAAATCCTAAAGGAAGGATTTTTCTACAAAATAAACTTATTTACTTTGGTAAAATATTCATGCTTTCAATGTGGGTTTTTGCTTCTTCATCACCCAGCTTATGCAGCATTCCATACACTTGTTGGAGTGTACTATCATAAGCATCGTTTTCACGGTCGTAATGATACTCGACATATGGAACATGGGCTCGAAAGAAGTTCTTCCATTCGGTTGAATAATTTTGATTAAATAATTCACGCAGTTGAGTAATTTCTTCATCACTTGCCTGGATTTTATAACTCCATGTTGAACTTGTGGCACTTTGCGAAATTTCTCCGCTCCCTACATCAATATAATAGGTTTTCTTTTGCTCATCCATTATGTTCATCCCCTTTTACTCATTAGTAATTTGCAAATAGAAAAAATTTATTCTCTGCCAAATTTCGATTCATTTTTTAGAA
>NZ_JBALSN010000468.1:466-2638 GCF_036966985.1 Neobacillus drentensis
GAATATAACAAGGAGGTGTACAAAATGAAATTAGTCGATGAATTGTATGAAATGTACCGTAATAAGTTAACCGGTGACGAAGAGGATATTGATATGCTGGCATTTGCCTTCTTAGAAGAAATGTCACATGAGGATTTACTTGCATTAATCCAAGACATGGATAAACAGGAATTATATAATCTAATGGGCATTTATTTAATTGAAAGTTTAAAAGGTAAATTTGCCCAAGAAGAGTACGGCCAGCATCGCACGAATACTTATCATCCTCGAAATATTCATTGATTATACATAATAGCGTAGAAGCGGAAGCCAAAACAGCGGGCTTCCCTTTTTCTTTGCTCAACAAAACATCATTTCATGTTACAATAGAGTAAAAAAGGAGGCCGCCTACAGAAATGTATGTAGTAGCCGTAATTTGTATCATTATTGTTCTCGTAGTTCTAATTCTAGCCGTGGGCACCACTTCTAAAGCCTACACCTATAAACATACTGTAGACCCATTAGAAAATAACCCGCATCTTGAACAGGAAAAAAATCAGGATGAAAAGAAAGCCTAAAAAAATTCCTATTCACGTCGAATAGGAATTTTTTTAAAAATATTTAAGCAAAAACCTTTTTTAGGTCTTCTTTGCTTTGCTCGAGCCAGAAACGCATTAAACGCTTCGCTCCTTCTAGGTCATGCAGTTTTGCCTGACCGCATTGTCTTTCATTAGCAGCAGGAATTTCAATAATTTCAAGGGCATCTTTCATTGTATCTTCCATAAGATCAATGATTTCCTCCACCGTAGGTTCGCCGCTAACAACTAGATAATAACCGGTTTGACAGCCCATTGGTGAAATATCGATAATATCGAAGTGATCATATTTCTCAGAGTGCTTCCGAAGATTAAAAGCAAGCAAGTGCTCTAATGTATGAATCACATCTGGTTTCATTGCTTGTTTGTTTGGCTGACAAAAACGAATATCATATTTATTAACAACACCGTCACTACCAACTTTGTGAACACCACAATGTCTCACATAAGGGGCTTTAACAGCGTTATGATCTAAATCAAAGCTTTCAACTGAAGGCATCGAAATCACTCCTTTTTTTATCTACTAGTATCATACAATAAATTCCGAGTTTTTTCATCCACTTACATTTATTTAACAATTTAGACGTTACTATTAATTTATGGTATGTTGTAGATAATTGTAATAAAGGAGTGATCCGAATGGTAAAAAAATTTTTCCTTGCTATTATTCGTTTTTATCAAGTTGCTATCTCACCATTAAAACCACCCACCTGCCGGTTTTATCCGACATGTTCTCATTATGGGGTAGAAGCAATTCAACGGTTTGGTGCCTTAAAGGGCGGCTGGCTTACGCTTAAAAGGATATCAAAATGTCATCCGTTTCATCCGGGAGGGCTGGACCCAGTTCCCGAAAAGGATTCACATTAATTCTTATAACCATCCACAATAAGATCCAGTTTCCCTGTCTTAGGATCAATAACTAAGCCATGCACAGGAACATCCTTCGGCATTAATGGATGATTTTTAATAATTCCTACGCTGTGTTCTACGCTCTCGGTTACATTGTCAAACCCATGCAGCCATTCTTTTATATTAATCCCTGAATATATAAGCGTATCGATCGTTTCCTCCGATATTCCCCGCTCTTTCATGTTTTCAATTACTGGTTCTGCCTTCATACCGCTCATCCCACAATCATAATGAGCAATCACCATAACCTCTTGAGCCTTTAATTGATAAAGTGCGATCAATATACTTCTCATCACACTGCCAAATGGGTGTGAGATTAAGGCACCAGCATCTTTAATTATTTTCGCATCGCCATTACCCAAGTTTAATGCTTTGGGTAATAGTTCGAGCAGCCTTGTATCCATACATGTTAGGATGACCATTCGTTTATTCGGGAATTTAGTTGTTTCATACTTTTCATACTCATGGCCTTCCACAAATTTTTCATTAAAGTCTAGAATCTCATTCAACAATTTTGAATTATTCAAGTTAACCACCCTTCCTTTGTTTCTATCTAAGCATACATAATATTTGATGAAGAAACAAAATTTTATACTTGCTTTTGAAGAAAATTTTATGTAAGATACTAATGGAAATCGGAATCGTTCCGTATTATGCACTAATATTATTTCAGAATTCAAAAAAATTT
>NZ_JBALSN010000469.1:0-338 GCF_036966985.1 Neobacillus drentensis
GGAATATTACCAACGATGAAAACAACTAAACCTGATAAGCCAACTAATAACATATTGATACTTTTCATAAATTGTTTTTTTGTTTTTTCCCAAGTATTTAACTTGTCTTTATCAATGGTTGGAATAACTACATTTTTTTCATATAGAGTAATGTTAACTGTCGAAAGGGATGTTTGATTTTCTAAGAATTTCATCTTTCCTTCAATAGCCTCGATTTCCTCTTGGACAACTGCTAGATCAGCCGAAATTTTCAATAAATCTTCTGTTTTTACAGCACTTTTCATGAAAGTTGTTAACCGTTCTTCCACTACCCTTTTTGATTTTAATCTTGACTCAAG
>NZ_JBALSN010000469.1:385-995 GCF_036966985.1 Neobacillus drentensis
GTTATGTTTCTTTGTAGAACCTCTGCAGCCTGGCTCTCTGCATCATGTAAAAAGGCTTGAAAGTTTTTTTGTGGTATTCTTATCCTAATGCTGCCACTGACCTGCTCCTTCCCCTCTTTAGACACATTAGACTCAGTAATATAGCCGCCATATTTGATTACTTTGTCCTCAAGAGTCTGGACCGTTTTATCAAATTTTTTTACACGCAGTTCGAGATCCGCTTGATAAATGACCATTTGGTTTTGTACTTTTATTTTATCAGGCTTAATTGTTTTTTCCGCTTTTCCCATTTCACTTGAATAAAAATTTGCCTGCTTGCCACTTCCAGATTGAGCGTTATCCATAGCCACGTCATTACTTTGAGACATTTTTTCACTTTTTTCTTCACTGCTAGCACTACATCCAGTAATCCAAACTAATAAAATAATAAATAGGATTGGTAACCTTCTATTTTTCATCTTCAGACACCCCTTTTGTCCTTATTGTTACGGCCTGTATAAATGCATACTTATAAATACCGACGATTAAAAGACTTCAAGGTTACAGTCAAATAAAAAAAGCCGCCCGTCGAATCCCATAAAGGGTTCAGTTATGAGGTGCTTTTCTTAAA
>NZ_JBALSN010000470.1:0-11919 GCF_036966985.1 Neobacillus drentensis
TAAATGTATTAGACAAAATCTCGCCTGAGAAACCTGAAGCAATTCTTATCGACCAATTTGTTCAAGGCAGTACCTATTTTCAGCATATTAAAGGCCAAAAAGCAGTCGCCAAAGAAAATGTTTGTTTTAGTACGAAAGCAGAAGGTATTCATCTGGCTGTTGCGGCAGCAAGTATTCTCGCACGATATGCCTTCATCCAATATATTGATAAACTCAGTGAGTCTGCCGGCTTTAAAATTCCAAAAGGTGCAGGGGCACAGGTGGATGTAGCTGCAGCAAAGCTAATCATGAACAAAGGCCGTGACATCCTTCCGTCTTATGTAAAGCTCCACTTTGCAAATACGGACAAAGCGATCGCCCTTGTTAATAAAAAACGAAATTGAAATGATTTTTTGGGCTGTTTTCCGAATAGATATATTAAAACGGCGTTTGGAGGAGTTTAGGTTGGCTACTCGACTAAGTGAAGCGGAGATTACTGCAGCTGTTGCGAGCTTATCAGGCTGGAAATTGGACGGAAAATTCATTGTGAAAAAGTACCGCTTTCGTGAGTTTTTACAAGGCGTAGCGTTTGTGAATGTCATTGCACAGCTTTCAGAAGAAAAAAATCATCATCCATTCATTGCGATTGATTATAAATTAGTGACACTGCGATTAACCTCATGGAATGCCGGGGGATTAACTGATTTGGATATCACTTTAGCGAAAAACTATGACATGATTTATGAAAAGATATAAAAGTAAGTGAAATGGAACCGAGGTTAACCTGTGGAAACCTCGTTTTCTTAATCAAAAAAGCTAGTTCGAATACAATCTTCGAACTAGCTTCTTTTCGTTAACCCCTTAAAACCGCACCTGCTTTTTCTTCTAACGCTGCAAGTACACGGTTATGAATCTTCGTTACTTCTTCATCCGTTAACGTACGTTCCGGATCGACATACTTAAGAGAGAACGCAATCGACTTCTTGCCTGCCTCCATCTTATCTCCCTCATATAAATCAAACACTTCAGCTTCCTTCAGAAGCGGCGCACCCGCTGTTACGATAATTTCTTTTAGGGTGCCTGACACCGTTTCTATGTTTACCACAAGGGCAATGTCTCTTGTGATGGACGGGAAGCGTGGGATGGCCTGGTATTGTAATGCTGGTGTTTCTGCTTCAAGTACTGCTTTTAATGAGAGCTCGAATACGTAGGTATCCTTTAAATCTAACTCTTTTTGAACAGTTGGGTGAACTTGGCCGATAAAGCCGATTTTCTCCCCATTTAAGAGTACCTCAGCCGTACGTCCAGGGTGCATACCGTCTACTTGCGCTTGAACAAATTGAACCTGTTCTAGTAAACCAAGTTTAGCAAACATTCCTTCTAGGATTCCTTTGATCACGAAGAAGTCGACTGCCTTCTTCTCTCCTTGCCAAGAATGACTTGACCATAGCCCTGTAATAGCGGCGGCTAAGTGTTCTTTTTCTGATGGAAGAGTATCTGTGCCATTCGCTAAGAAAACAGCCCCAGTTTCATACACACCTAAGCTATCATTTTGACGTGCACTGTTGTATTTTAATACTTCCAACAACTGTGGCATAATGCTTAAACGCAGGATACTGCGCTCCTCACTCATTGGCATAGAAAGACGAATGGTGTCTCTCTTTTCAAGCGCGAATTGAGTTGCTTTTTCCTCGCTAGTAAGGGAATATGTCACTGCTTGGTACAATCCTGCTCCTTCAAGGTATTGACGAACCTCGCGACGCTTCTGCTGGTATGCAGACAATCCACCAGGGGTAGTTGAACCAATTGGCAATGTTTTAGGGATGTTGTCGTAGCCGTAAAGACGAGCCACCTCTTCTAGTAAATCTTCTTCAATTTTAATATCACC
Organism: Neobacillus drentensis; assembly: GCF_036966985.1. Classification (GTDB taxonomy): domain Bacteria; phylum Bacillota; class Bacilli; order Bacillales; family Cytobacillaceae; genus Neobacillus; species Neobacillus drentensis_E. The sequence continues at coordinate 1,868 of NZ_JBALSN010000470.1, forward strand.
GCGGCGAGTTGGTGCCGTTACGGTTACGGTATCCTCCTCAATGCTGATACCAAATTGAAGGCGATCAAAGATATCTTTTACGTCATTCATCACTAGGTCTGTACCAAGAACTCGATTGATTTTTTCTAAAGTGATAGAAACTACAGCGGGCTCAACTGTCATTGTATCCGCCTCTGCTGCTCCTTCTAGTACTTCACCGCCAGCGTATTTTGCCATTAAGTAGGCAGCCCGATTTCCAGCAGCACGAACACGATTAGGATCAACACCTTTTTCAAAACGAGCGCTAGCTTCACTTCTTAAGCCATGGTCTTTCGAAGCTTTCCTGACAGTTGCCCCGTTAAAATAAGCGGATTCAAGTAGTACAGTTGTTGTATCTGAAGTTACCTCTGAATTTGCTCCACCCATAACCCCAGCAAGGGCAACTGGTTCGGTTCCATTAGTAATGACGAGATGATCAGATGTTAACGTGCGTTCTGCATCATCCAACGTTACGAATTTCTCGCCATCCGCTGCACGGCGGACAAGGATTTCTTTGGAACCTAAGCGGTCATAATCAAATGCATGAAGCGGCTGACCATATTCAAGCAGAATGTAGTTGGTAATATCGACCACATTATTGTGTGGACGAATTCCAGCAGACATTAAACGTGTTTGCATCCAGAGTGGAGATGGTCCGATTTTTACGTTTTTAATGATTTGCGCTACATATAATGGATTATCCTCTTTTGCCTCGACCGTAATTTTTACATAATCAGATGCTTTTTCAGTTGAAGCTTGCAGGTTCGTTTCTGGAAGTTTAACGTCTCTGCCAAGAATCGCTGCCACTTCATAGGCAACACCTAACATGCTTAAACAATCCGCACGGTTTGGAGTTAAGCTAAGTTCAAGAATCTCATCATCTCGATTTAACTCGGCCAATGCATCGACACCTACTACTGCATCCGCTGGAAAAACAAAGATTCCCTCTGAATACTCTTTCGGAACTACCTTTCCTTCCATACCTAACTCTGTTAGCGAACAGATCATTCCGTTCGATTCTTCACCGCGAAGTTTTGCGCGTTTTATTTTAAAATTACCTGGTAATACTGCACCTACTGTTGCCACCGCAACCTTTTGCCCTTGTGCCACATTTGGAGCACCGCAAATGATTTGTACCGGCTGTTCTCCACCTACATCGACAAGACACTTGCTTAATTTATCGGCATTTGGGTGCTGTTCACGTTCAAGAACATGACCAACAACGACACCTTGAATTCCGTCATTAAGGATTTCGACTCCCTCAACCTCAATACCGCTTTTTGTAATTTTTTCTGCTAACTCAGCAGCAGTTACTCCAGTTAAATCGATATAATCTTGGAGCCATTTATATGAAACGAACATGTCGTCATCCTCCTTTATTTATTCAACTTCAACGGGTTGAAGCGTTCCAATTTACTCGTGTTTTGAAAATTGTTTTAAGAAACGAACATCATTGGTATAGAAATGTCTGATATCATCGACACCGTACTTTAACATTGCAATTCGTTCAGGTCCCATACCGAAGGCGAAGCCAGTGTATTTTTTAGAATCGTATCCTGCCATCTCTAGAACATTAGGATGGACCATTCCTGCTCCAAGAATTTCGATCCAGCCTGTGCGTTTACAAACGCTGCAGCCATGGCCGCCGCAAATTTTACAAGAAATGTCCATTTCGACAGACGGTTCTGTAAAAGGGAAAAAGCTTGGGCGTAAACGGATTTCACGATCTTCCCCGAACATTTTTTTCGCAAACACTTCTAATGTTCCTTTCAGATCACTCATTCGGATGTTTTCACCGACAACCAGACCTTCGATTTGCATAAATTGGTGGGAGTGTGTCGCGTCATCATTATCACGGCGGTACACTTTACCTGGGCAAATAATTTTGATTGGACCTTTGCCTTGGTGCTTCTCCATCGTCCGGGCTTGAACTGGAGATGTATGGGTGCGGAGAAGGATATCTTCAGTAATATAGAAAGAGTCCTGCATATCGCGGGCTGGATGGCCTTTCGGTAAATTAAGAGCTTCGAAGTTATAATAATCCTGCTCAACTTCCGGACCTTCGGCTACCTGGTAACCCATACCAATAAATAAGTCCTCAATTTCTTCGATGATTCTAGTCAGCGGATGGTGATTTCCAACCTTCACCGGGCGGCCAGGAAGAGTAACATCGATACTTTCAGAAGCTAGCTTTTCAAGGACAGCAGCTTCTTCTAATCCCTTCTGTTTGGCTTCAATTTTTTCGGCAATCGCTTCACGAACTTCGTTTGCTAATGCCCCCATAACTGGACGCTCTTCAGCAGAAAGTTTACCCATGCCGCGCAGTACTTCTGTAATTGGCCCCTTTTTTCCTAGGTAGGCAACACGGATGTCATTTAATTCTTTTAAGCTTCCGGACTGCTCAATTTTTTGAATAGCCTCTTCCTGCAATTCCTTTAAACGTTCTTGCATGTCAATTCCTCCTTAATAATAATTGGTGTCAGGCACCAGAAAAAAACAAAAAAACCCCATCCCTGGAAAGGGACGAGGTTAAAGTTTCGCGGTACCACCCTTGTAAACACGTTATGTAAAACACATTGTGTTCGCTTCATTCGGATAACGGCTTATGCCGGCGCATCTTTACACGGAAAGCGGAAGTAGCTGGACAGCTATGCTTATTTTCGTGGTCCCGATGCCAACTCAGGAGGTGAACTTCTCTTATTCTTACCATAAAAGTGCTTTCAGTCGCGGCACTTTCTCCCTAAATGGTCTTAAATAAGATACTTTTCTCCGTCATCGTCATTTAATATTCCATATTGTTCATTATTATATAATAATTCTCTACGCAAGGTCAAACTAGTTTACGTCTATTTTTTCAAATAATAAAGGAGGATCCCTGTTGCAACGGCAACATTTAGTGACTCACTTTTCCCGTAAATTGGGATATAAAGGTTGGCAGTGGTACTTGCAAGAATATCTTTACCGACACCATTTCCTTCATTTCCAACAATTAAGGCGAAAGACTCTCCTGTGGAAATATCAGTATATGCAGAGGCGCCTTCAAGTGCTGTACCATAAACAGGAATATTTTTTTCGTGCAGCTTATCAATCCACTCGTGAAGGTCCCCTCTAATTATCGGCAAGTGAAAGTGACTTCCTTGTGCGGACCTAAGGACCTTAGAGTTATATATATCTACACTTCCACGTCCAACCACAACAGCGTCAATCCCAGCTGCATCTGCTGTGCGGATCATAGTTCCGAGATTGCCTGGGTCCTGAACCGCATCTATGAACAGGTAGGTTTTTGCATTACGCACTTCAGCAGCTGCGATTCGGCATACAGCATAAATTCCTTGCGGTGCCTCTGTATCAGATAGTGAATTCGATATCTCTTCAGTAACTTGTGTTACTGGTGTGGAACCAGCATCCCATCGGGAAGGTAAATCCACTTTTTCAGAAACAATGATTTCTAAAATCTGTTCTCCTTGTTTCAGCGCTTCCTCCACTAAATGGAAGCCTTCCACTAAAAATGTTCCTGATTTATCCCGCTCTTTTTTCGTTAACAGCTTTTTCCATTGCTTAACTTTCGGATTATTTATTGATTCAATATGCTTCAAAACCCGCTCTCCTTTTACAATAACGATGATTTTTATATTATAGCCTAACAAAAATACATAATAAAACCTAAAATAGAAAACATATTAAAGTAATACAGGATAAAAAGGAGTGCATATACATGAATTTAAATTTACGTAATGCAATTGTTCACAATGTTGCTGGGAATACACAAGATCAATTAGAAGATACGATTGTTGATGCGATTCAAAACGGGGAAGAAAAAATGCTCCCGGGTCTCGGTGTTTTATTTGAAATTATTTGGAAAAATTCATCCGAAGAAGAGAAGAAAGAAATGCTCGCTACTCTTGAAAGTGGGTTAAAGTAGTCATTTGTTGGTTCAGAGGCTGTCAATCGGATAAGGTTGACAGCTTTTTTCTGTAAAGATTCAAACTTTCAGCAAAATTAGATGCAATAATAAATGTTTTAATGAAGATATAAAGAGACTATCAGCAATTCAGACACTCAATAAGCGAATTTTCGGATTCAATGAGCGAATTTGGGCATTCAAGTGGTGAATTTTCATGTTCAATCAGCGAATTTTACCTTTCAATCGGCGAATTTTCATGCTCAATCAGCGAATTTCACCTTTCAATCAGCGATTCAAAAACTCGAATAAAAAATCCCCGGTAAAGTTCTACCGGGGATCCCACAATAAGTTATTCAAACGTAATTTTATCAACAGTCTCTCGGTCTAAACGCTTGATGACTTCCACAATCAGTTTCACTGCATTTTCGTAATCATCACGATGGAGCATCGCAGCATGAGAATGGATATATCTAGTCGCAATCGTAATCGCCATCGCCGGAACCCCATTATGTGTCAAATGGATCGACCCTGCATCCGTACCGCCGCTAGGAATTGATTCGAACTGATAAGGAATGTTCAATTCATCAGCTGTGTCGGTCACTAAATCGCGCAGTCCTTTATGGGCAACAAGTGAGGCATCATAGATAACAACTTGTGGTCCCTTACCCATTTTACTCATGGCTTCTCTTTCAGAAACTCCCGGTGTATCACCGGCTATACCTACATCCACAGCAAAGCCGATATCTGGGTTAATTTTTGCCGCTGCTGTCTTGGCACCGCGCAAACCAACCTCTTCTTGAACATTACCAACACCATAAACAACATTAGGATGATCGACACCCTTAAGCTGCTTCAACACATCAATAGCAATGGCACAGCCAATCCGGTTATCCCAAGCTTTAGCTAATAACATCTTTTCATTATTCATAACGGTGAACTCAAAATATGGAACAACCATATCGCCCGGACGAACGCCCCACTCCGTAACTTCCTCACGGCTGGAAGCACCTACATCAATAAACATGTCTTTAATTTCTACAGGTTTCTTGCGTGCTTCTGGTGATAAAATATGCGGCGGCTTGGAGCCGATAATTCCGGTTACATCTCCCTTTCTCGTCACAATCGTCACGCGCTGGGCGAGCATGACCTGGCCCCACCAGCCGCCAACCGGTTGAAAACGAAGAAAACCTTTATCATCGATTTGGGTAATCATGAAGCCAACTTCATCTAAATGACCCGCGACCATAATTTTCGGGCCGCCTTCTTTACCTACCTTTTTAGCAATTAAACTGCCAAGTCCATCGGTTGTGAGTTCATCCGCAAATGGTTCTATGTATTTTTTCATAACTTCGCGAACTTCACGCTCATTACCAGGAATTCCTTTGGCATCCGTTAACTCTTTTAACATCGTCAAGGTTTCATCTAGTTTTGCCATTATTTCGCCCCCTTTGTATAGGTACAATTTTATTATACAGAAGTATATTGTAAAGTTACAAATTTCGCCTAATTGGTTGAAATAACTCAGCATGCTTTGAATCTTTAAGTAGTTCATGGAATCTGGGCTTCATGGATAACATGTATTTCTATGGAGAATATTAAATAAAAAGGAATACTTTGTTAGGAACGGGTTGTTTTGTATGTTATAAGCTTTTCTTACTGCAAAAGGGAGATAAATGAATGATTAAGGAAAAAATCAGTGCAATCCAGCTTTTTTATTTAATGGCAGGCTATGTATTAGGAACGGCGATGATTCTGGGTTTAGGGGCTGACACGAAGCAGGATGCATGGATCTATATCCTAATCGGCATGGTTTCCAGCCTAATATTAATGGTTGTTTATACTCAATTATCAACCTATTATTCAGGGGATACACTCGTTCAGATGCTCCCAAAGATAATCGGAAGGTTTCTTTCCTATCCCGTAATCCTGCTTTATATTGTGCATTTTACCTATTCTGCCGCAAGAGCGTGCAGAGAATTAGGGGATCTGATTGTCACAACCATCTTAACTGAAACCCCAATCTTAGTGGTAATAGGAAGCTTTATGGTGTTAATGATCTATTGTTTGCTGGGCGGAGTAGAGACGTTGGGGCGAATGGCGGAAATCATCTTTCCTATCTATATTTTTGCACTTATCCTGATTTGGCTTCTCTTATTTAGTGTTGAATCATTTGATGTAAAAAATCTAACTCCGGTTTTAGGTAATGGAGTACAACCTTTATTGAAAAAAGCAGTTCCAACTGCCATAAACTTTCCATTTGGCGAAACCATTGTCATTATGATGTTTTTTCCTTTTTTAAGCAATAAAAAACATATAAGAAAGATAGGATTGTCTGCGCTAGTAATTGGAGGAATCCTATTAACAGTTAATTCTATTATGATGCTTTCTACGCTAGGACCGGAAATTTACAGCAGAGATCTTTTTACCCTGCTTGCTGCAACTCAAATGGTTTCTGTTGCAGACTTTCTTGAGCGGTTTGATGCCCTTGTTATTTTAATGATGGTAGCAGGAGTATTTTTTAAGGTGGGAGGATTTACATTCGGTGCTTCCATTGCCATATCTCAATTATTCAAGTTAAAACAATCTCGTTCCGTACTGATATCACTAGGGTTAATTATTACCCCCTTATCACTCATAACCTCATCTAATTATGTTGAACATATAGATTTTGGATTTAAGTATTTTGTTCCATATTTTTTAACTCTATTACAAATCATTGTGCCGATTTTATTACTTTTTACCGCAATGATTCGTAAAAAATTGGGCCTTTTATAGTCTCATTTAATCAATAAGGGTGGTACGTTCATTGAGAAATTTAGGACGGATTAAAAAATTATATTCGACTTTCCAAAATCAAAACCGAGACAAAACTCATGAGGAAAAAGGAAACGATCAATTATCAGGATTTCTTCAGGAAGATTTTTTACAGGTAAAGCATTATTTTGAAGGGGCTTCAGATTTCAGATATCGTGAACTTGAAATAAACTCTACGTACTCGGCTATGATTTTTTATCTCGATGGATTAGTGGGTATAGAAAGAATTGAATTAAACGTCATAACTCCTTTACTCAAAAACAATGATGCATTCTTAAATAACCCTAAACCGACAATTGAGACCATCATAGAAGAACTAAGTTCAGCTCAAGTAAAACAAGGGGAAACAATCCAGGAAGTGATTAATCATATTTTGTTAGGTGACACTGTTTTATTGATTAATGGATTTAAACAATCCCTTTTTATTAGTGAACAAGCATGGGAAAAGCGCTCAATTGAAGAACCCCTATCCGAGGCGGTCGTTTTAGGACCAAGAGAAGGCTTTACTGAAAATATCCGAACCAATACAAGTATGATTCGAAGACGATTAAGAACAACAAAGCTTAAATTCGAAAGTGTACAAATTGGGAACCTTTCCCAAACCGAAGTAGTCATTACCTATCTTGATGGTATTGCACAACATTCAATTATAGAAGAAGTTCGCAGCAGATTAAACCAGATTAATATTGATGCGATTGAGGACAGCGGTTACATTGTAGAGCTTATTGAGGATCATCCTTTCTCAGTGTTTCCGCAAATATTGCAAACTGAACGGCCTGATCGAGTGGTCGGTAACCTTCTTGAAGGCAGAATTGGGATTATCGTTGAAAATAGCCCTTTTGCACTTGTTGTTCCTGTGACATTTTTTCAAATGATGAGTTCCCCTGAAGACTATTATGGAAAGTTTATTATGGCAACCTTTATTCGATTCATCCGCTATCTATTTTTATTGGTTGCACTATTGTTTCCCTCCATTTATATTGCTGTGACTACTTTCCATCAGGAATTACTGCCAACCAATCTTTTGTTTAGTGTTGCAGCTTCACGCGAAAAGGTGCCCTTTCCAGCGGTTATCGAAGCCCTATTAATGGAAATAACCTTTGAAGCATTGCGTGAAGCAGGTTTGCGGTTGCCGCGGCCAATTGGATCAACAGTTAGTATTGTTGGAGCATTAGTAATCGGTCAAGCTGCTGTTGAGGCGGGGATTGTTTCCGCTCCATTAGTTATTGTTGTATCCACTACAGGCATTGCATCATTTATGTTTCCTAGTTATACCCTAACTGGAGCTATTCGGATCCTTCGGTTTTTAATGATTTTTTTATCCGCAACATTAGGGTTTTATGGGATCCTATTAGGAGTATTCTTTATTTTAGTACACCTTGTTCAACTGCGCTCTTTTGGTGTTCCTTATTTGGCCCCTGTTGCCCCGCTTAATTTTAACAACCTTAAAGATGTTTTTGTTCGTGCTCCTTGGTGGAGGATGAATGAACGCCCAGAACAAACTGGAAAAAGGAATTTGAAAAGATTAGGTCCCCGCAACCGTAATAACTAGTTCGTTTTAAAAGGACGGGATGGGATTATGAAAGCGATTAGAAAACTGCTAATAGTACTAATAACCGTTTTTTTGCTTACAGGTTGTTGGAACCGGATTGAAGTGAATGATATTGCCATTGTTACTGCGATTGGATTAGACCTAGTTGAAGACAATATGATTCGCTTAACCCTTCAAGTGGCCATACCAACTAAGCTAGGACCAACTGGAGGAAGTAGTGGAGGAGGAAAAGAACGCAGTACATTTGTCATTTCAGAGAAAGGGGTCACGGTTTCTGAAGCGTACCGAAATTTACAAATGAAGCTATCGAGACGTGTATTCTTTTCTCAAAGCAGGGTCTTATTAATCGGTTAGTCTTTAGCTAGAAAGGGAATTTTTAATATTATTGACTTTTATACAAGGTTCCATCAACCTCGAATGAACAGTTTTATTATGTTTACAGAAGGAGCGGCTTCCGAAGTTATTAAAAACATACCAAATTTAGAAAGTGTTTCAGCAGAGGAAACGAAGGAACTTGCAAAGCTAAGTGTAGGTTTAAAGGTTTATGTCAGGGATTTTTTAAACATGCTTCTTACAGACGGATTAGAACCATATGCCCCTCAGTATAAATTAACTTCATTAGAAGTAGATACAGAAAATGAAGCAGGAAAAATACAGACTATTAATGGGGCTGCTGTATTTAAAAAAGACAAGCTAATAGGTTGGATGGATGAAACTGAAACCCGGGGAATTTTATGGCTTCGTAATGAAATTGAAGGAGGAGTCATTTCCATTAAAGTCCCAAAGGAAAAGGGCGGGGGAAATACTAGTTTTGATATTATTAAATCAAAAAATAGGTGTCTATATCATGTTAAAAAAATTTAATTTAGCTTCATTCTATACAAATTGTTCTTATGTAACAATAATCCCCATTCCTCTTTCAGCTTCGTAAGGAACTTCATCATGGTTCTTTCTAGAAAAAAACAGTTTAATATCCTACTAAATACAAGAGAAAATCTTGAACTGGGATAACGAAAAAAAACGGAACGGGTTAGCTGCCTGTCCAATCGCTACAGGTTTTACTGTTGGAGGAGTTGTAACCGCATCGGAAACAGCTACTATCTCAGCAGTGGAATCAGTTCTATTTGGAACTACCGAAGGGGGTACGGCTGTAGTGGCTGGCAGGGAATATTTTTTACTAACTTTCTAATAGATTCTATTGTGTTAGGAATCAATGCCCCAATATCTTGGCTCAACTCAACCTTCATCTGAAATGGCAACGGCAATTTTTTCCTTTGAAACGTCTGACCTCCATATTTTATGGTTTCCTTCATAATAGCTAGCTCCTTTCGGTATGTAGCTCTGATTTGGTTTGTTTTTTTCCAATAAACAGTTTAACCAAATTAACCTACGGTGTTAAGAGTAAGGAGCTAGTTTCGTTCATGATAACATAAACTCCCTCACGATTGTCTTTTGTTCATTTTGAACAAAATGGTGTGTTCTCGGTGCCTTCAAATTCCAAATTAGGAGGTTTTTTGTTTGAGAAAAGGTATTCGAAAACAAGGAAGGGTTTACCCTATTCAGCTAAAAAAGTCGGAAATTTGATAAAAAAAGTCGTTTTTACAGTAGGAAAGGGCTTTCAGTTATTTTATAGTAATTAAACAGGTGTTTAGATAACTTTAAAGGAAAGGGAAAAGTAAAGAAAAAGTTAGAACAAGAAATTTATATTTTTAACCCTTCAGATCAATTCCCTTCCTAAGATGGAAGGGCTATTATATTTTAATA
>NZ_JBALSN010000471.1:0-1024 GCF_036966985.1 Neobacillus drentensis
GACCAGAATCATAATGATTTTCAAATGATCGGTATAATAGCTCTGTATACGCCGGATAGACAATAATTTTACCCTCCATGGCAGCTTTTTTCTCTTTTTCAAATAAGCCGAGCGGGTCACCAATTCTCAAGGTAAAAGATTCGAAAAAATGTTCCCCGCGCGGCAGCTCATCAATGATATATTCATAGGAAAATTCCTTTTTTAAGCCCGGAAGAAGCAGGGCTTTCGGTCTCTTTTGCTGAGGAGCAAATTTTAAGGATTCATCTAACTGGTCCTCAATTAGTAAATAAAAGAGCGGAAATGATTTTGCTCTTTTCACTGTAACGGTCACCTTTAAGGGTTCTCCGGCATTAAAATCCGTTTTTGGCAAGATTCTTGTTACTTCAAGTTCATTTAAGGAGTAAAAAGAGATGGCAACACAATAAATGGCGAAGGGAAGAAAGCTATAAAATAAAAACCAACTTACAAATCCCCCTTGAAACATGGCATAGGAGAAAGCTAATAAAATCAAAAAAAGCAGCAGAATAAACTTCCATACTTTTTTCAAGATCATCCAAGTCTTTTTCATTTATTTCACTAACCTTTGAACTGGCACCGGAACTCTGGCAACCACCTGGTTCACTAAATCTTCAGCAGAAATCCCTTCGAATTTTGCCTCTGACTTTAAAATAATCCGGTGGGATAAGACAAATCGGGCTAAATATTGAATATCATCCGGGAGAACGTAATCGCGGCCATACATATATGCATAGGCCTGCGCTGCTTTCATCAAGGCAATTGATCCCCTTGGACTAGCCCCAAGGTAGACACTGCCGTGGCCTCTAGTGCGGTTAACGATATCGACGATGTAGCGCTTCATCGTATCATCGACAAACACATCTTTGATTTCTTTTTGTAAATCAAGAAGGCCTTCAAGGTCAACGACTGGGGTTAACTCCTCAATCGGCGGGACCTTTTGTGCTCTATTCAACACTTCCATTTCCTCTTGTAAGTCAGGATAACCCATTCTCATTTTTAATAAAAA
>NZ_JBALSN010000472.1:0-2294 GCF_036966985.1 Neobacillus drentensis
TCATAGTATCGCTATGACGACTAAGCATTTTCCAGGCGGTGGACCAAGGGAAAATGGATTTGATCCACACTATGAAGAGGGAAAATGGAACCTATATCCCACACCTGGAAGCTTAGAAAAGTATCATATGCCTCCGTTTAGGGCAGCTGCAGAACATGGGACTTCATCGATGATGCCATATTATTCGATCCCTAGTATCAAGAAAAGTTCAGTCCAAGAATTCGAAGGTGAAAACATTCCCTTCGAAGAGGTTGGGTTTACTTTTAATGAATATTTCTTAAATACGATTCTTAGAGAAAAATTAGGCTTCAAAGGCTATATCAATAGTGACAGCGGCGTCACAAGTAAAATGAGCTGGGGCGTTGAAACCTTAACCGAGGCGGAACGTTTTGCTAAAGCGATTAATGCGGGGACAGATCTTATTTCTGACACGAATGATATTGAAAACCTTAAAACAGCGATCGAAAATGGCTGGATTAGTGAAGAGCGGATTAATGAAGCGAATGTACGCCTGTTGACTGAAATGTTTGCTTTAGGTCTATTTGATGATCGCACATACGTTTCACCAGAGAATGCTGCTTCAGTAGTTAATAATCCTGCTAGCTGGGAAGCAGCCTATGAGGCTCATAAAAAATCAGTAACCGTTCTTAAAAATAGCAACCAGACGTTACCTTTAACAGCTGATAAGCTTGGTACTAAGAAAGTTTATGTAGAAGTCTTCCACAAAGAACCAGAGCGAGCAACTTCTTATACTGAAATAGCAAGACAAGAATGTCAAGAGCTTGGTCAATTTACGTTGACGGATAACTACAATGAAGCTGACATTGCCATTCTATTTTTAAGTCCAAAATCTGGGGCATATTTCAATGCAACCCCAGGATTGTTAGAACTTGAAATCTGCGAAGATAAAACAGAAACAGCTTTGGATGGGTCTACCTATCAAGAAACCACTTTAAGTGGAATGGACCATCTTAAAGAAGTGGCAGACAGTATCCATGTCCGCGGCGGAAAAGTCATTATGAGTGTGAATTTTATTTTGCCATGGATCCTTGGAAACGTTGAACCTTTAGCGGATGTCCTAATCGCTGGTTACGACACCTACTATAAGGCACAATATGAGGTGATCGCAGGCAAAAGCCGTCCAGTTGGTGTTTTACCTTTGACATTGCCAGCTAGTGAAGCCGTCATTGCGGTTGATGAAGAAGGTAATTGTGTATCGAGAAATGATGTACCAGGCTATGACAAGGACAAGTATATGCGGGAAGGTCTCACTTATGCTTATAAAGATAGTGATGGTAATATCTATAAGCTTGGTCATGGATTAACATTTTAATATATAGTAAAACAATCATAAATCAGAAACTCGCCCAAAAAAGATTTGCGGCGAGTTTTTGTATTTCGATTGCTTCAGCTCATACATACCATTAAAGTTTTCTTTTGGTGATGCTGCTAAAATCAATTATAATACTATGGAGAATAAAGTTGGTAAAAGGACGGATACGAGGACTTTGTGAGAAAAAATAAAACCACACTTAATTAGCAAGGATATCTTAATTCAAGAAATAGTGCTTCATGCCTTACACGATTATCCAAACGTTCCTGAAGAATGGACGATAAAATTATTGAAGGAAGCTTTTACGAACGAGGACAAGCAATCGTCGATACTAATTTACATTGATAACATGAAGATCAATGAAGAGGGCGTCCAGCTTTTGTTAGAGAATATCCCAAAGATGGACAAGACCCCAATCCACTTAGCGTTGAATTTATTAGAACGGATTGATCCAAGAATTGGTCTAAAATATAAAGAACCGCTGCAAAAATATTTTAATGAAGAGCATTGGTCCTTTGTTGAACTGATCGTAAAGGGGGACGAGGAAGAAGTTTGGGAAGAATTTGCAAATACAATCAATGCTCTCGACAAAGCCACAACCTATCAGCATTCACAATTTATTAAAGCAAAAAAACTTGCCGCCTGTATCGTCCAAAATGGCTGGATCACAGAAGAGGAAATCGATGAAATTCTACAAGAGGAATTAAACGAAAAATGGTTTTCATTTCATGGAAATTTGGCTGTATATATGATTGGATTACTGAAACTAGAAAAGCATATCCCCCTGCTAGCTAGTTTGTTGGACCGTGATGATGATATCTTGTTAGAAGAGGTTTCATCCGCATTAATTGGTTTTCAATCGGATGAAGTTGTGCAAGCGGTAGAACCATATTTAAAAAATTCCGATTCAATTATTTATGCTAGTTCAGTTGTTGAAAATATTAAATCTGACCTTGCTGTT
>NZ_JBALSN010000473.1:0-1285 GCF_036966985.1 Neobacillus drentensis
TACGTCTGCAACAATTGTTTCGACAAGTGGTTGATGGACGTGCTGTGGTCGTTCGAAACTCCATTCCTGCGTTCCGCCTGCTGTCGTCAGAACGATGGGCTCGTTTCCGAAAGTGGAAAAGCAGATTTTCCCTTTGCTCCCCACGATTTCATTCATATCGACATCTTCAAAAGCCGTGAAACACCAATTTCCCACGCCATGGATCCCAGATTCAAACTTATAGGTTCCTGTTACAATATCCTCCGCCGAATAGTATCCAGCTTGATTGGAAGCAAATCCTTGAACGGATGTAATCGGTCCAAGCAGAAAATCTAATAGATCAAGTGTATGGCTGGCTAAATCAAAAAAGAGTCCTCCTCCGGCTAATTCGGGTTGTACTCTCCAAGGGAGATGTTGTGGGTCCAACACGTCTTCAGAAGCTTTTTGGTATTGGGTTGACGATACAAAACGGACTTCTCCAATCGCACCGTCTTTCAATAACTCTTTAATTTTTAAAAATCGCTCTTGTGCCCTGCGATAGTACGCAACATATAAAGGCACGCCGGCTTCCTCACAAGCAGCGATCATTTCTTGGCATTCAGCATAATTGCAGGCCATTGGTTTTTCAACATATACAAGTTTCCCTGCCTTTGCTGCCTTGATGGTATATTCTTTATGTGATCCTGGCGGCGTGGCAATATAGATTGCATTGACTTCAGGATCGTTAATAAGTTCATCGGCATTATCGTACCATTTGGGGACACCATGCCGTTTTGCATAGTCCTCCGCAAGTTCCCCTGTTCTCCTCATAACCGCTGCCAACTCTGAATGATTGATTTTTTGGAAAGCTGGTCCGCTTTTCACTTCTGTTACGTCACCGCATCCAATAATTCCCCAACGTACCTTATCAAACTTCATCCTACTTCTCTCCTTATTTGCCACAGCACTTTTTATATTTTTTACCGCTTCCACACGGACATTGATCATTTCGGCCAACTTTATTTTCCTTTTGAATCGGACCATTTTGAGGATCGCGACCCTGTTTGCTAGCATTTCTGAAATCAATTTCTCTTTCAAGTGCTGCAAGTTTCCAATCCAATAGTTCCGGATGTGACTCGCCTAAAATGGAATAATAGCTATAAACCGTCTGTTCGATATCAACTAGGCTAGAAAAGTATTCCTTTTTCATATGATCGCTAATTACAGGTAATGCTTCTCGAGATAATTGATGACAGAGAGCTTCAATGAGCATATCCTGGTTCTCAAGTTCATCAGAATACCGATAAGCTTCAATTAAACTCTGAAC
>NZ_JBALSN010000474.1:0-6756 GCF_036966985.1 Neobacillus drentensis
CAATATAAGTATTATTTTGTTGGTTGCTTCATGTTTTCCACCTTGATATATTGATTTTACAACAAATGTTGTTTAAACAAAAGGTGTTGGCGTGAAGAAAATGAAAATAACGATTTCTGGAGCAAATGGTCAAATTGGTCAGCTTTCTTGTAAAGCAAGCACTTCAAATGTTTGCTTGAAGCTACGATGAAAGATGAATGGATTCATAAAATGCCAATCGCATTTAACAACTAGGGGGGATAGGAAATGAGCGAATTTGAATTTGGGGTTTATTCATTAGGCGAACGAATACCTGATGCAAATGGGAATAGTCCTACTTCTCAATCCAGAGTGGAAGAGATTATTCAAATGGCAAAAATGGCGGATGAAGCAGGACTCGATGTATTTGGTGTTGGAGAACATCATCGTCTCGATTTTGTCACATCTTCTTATGCCATGTTGCTTGCAGCTATTGCACGGGAGACGAAAAATATTAAACTTACCAGCACGCTCTCAGTTATTAGCACAGCCGATCCAGTGCGTGTTTACGAGGATAGATTTATTATCGAACGGACGCACTGAAATTATTTTAGGTCGTGGGGCATTTTTAGAATCATTCTCTCTCTTTGGAGCAAGTTTAAATGATTACAATGAATTGTTTGAAGAGAAGCTGAATCTATTTTTGAAATTGCAAGAGCAGAAAGTCATCAGTTGGCACGGGAATTTTCGTTCCCCCCTTCAAAATGCACAAATAGCACCTAGACCCGTTCAGAAGAATCTGCCACTTTGGATTGGTGTTGGGGGTACCCCTGCAAGTGCTGTTCGTGCAGGAAGTCTTGGTGTAAATATGGCACTTGGCTTGTTAGGTGGTCGTCCAGAATCCGTCAAACCACTAACCGACCTATACTGGCAAAGTGCAAAAGAATCGGGTCATGATGTATCGAAGTTAAGAGTTTCTGTAACGGGGCATTCGTATTTAGCCGAAACAGGAGAACAAGCGATTAACGAATTTGTTCCGCACTATAACCAATATTTTGGCTACTTTTTAAAAGAGCGTGGTCAACACTTCCGAACAACTGCAGAGCAATTGACGCCTCAGCGAGCAGCAGGACAAATTTTAGCTGTTGGCAGTGCTGAAGAATTAGCAGAAAAGATCTTGTATCAGCATGAACTATTCGGACATTCACGCTTTATGGGACAATTCGATATGGGTGGTCAGCCATTAGCCAGAGTAGAACAAGCGATTGATTTACTGGCAAACAAAGTAGCACCAATGGTTCGTAGAGCTTTATCTAAATAACCTAAACTGGCAAATGGCTTTGTTAAAAAAAGAACAAATAAAGGGGAGAAGAAGGTTGGAAATATTAACTTATGTTTTACAAGGAATTCTTGCCTTAATGTTTTTGATGGCGGGATTCGGGAAAGTAACAGGTTCTAAAATGCATGTAGAGGCTTTTACTCATTGGAGATTGCCGCAATGGTTTCGAGTTGTTACTGGACTAGTTGAATTAGCAGGGGCTGTACTTTTAATCGTTGGATATTGGAATTCAACTTCAGCAATGGTAGGAGCACTTTTACTTGGTATCACAGGTATAGACGGCATCCTTACTCATATTCGTGTAAAGGATTCTTTTAAGGACACGGCTATGATTCTATTCTTAGCCATTCTATCGTTTGTTGTATTTTTTCTATATATAATATAAAAAATTATCTAATCTAACTAGGATTTTTGGAGGAAAGTATATGAAAATATTAGTTACAGGTGCAACAGGAAAATTAGGATCAAATATCGTTGAAAATTTAGTGAAGAAAGTACCAGCTTCAGATATTATCGCAGGTGTACGTGATCCACAATCAGAAAAAGCAAAGGCGTACGAAGCACAAGGTATTGAAGTTCGCTTAACAGATTTTGAGAATAAAGAATCATTAGTTGAGGCATTCAAAGGTGTTGACCGTGTATTCACAGTTTCAACAGTACCTGTTATGGAAACAGCAATGAAACAGCAGAAAAATACTGTGGAAGCAGCGAAAGAGACTGGTGTATCCCAATTGGTTTACTCAAGTGCTCCTCGTGCAGATGTGAGTGATTTCGTTTTAGCTGCTCCTCACCGTGAACGTGAAAACATCATTAAAGAATCAGGTATTCCATATGTATTCGTTCGTAACAACTGGTATGTTGAAAACGAATTAGGTACCATTCAACAATGCTTAAATGGTGCACCTTGGGTTACATCTGCTGGAGAAGGGAAGGTAGCTTGGGTCTACCGTCCAAATTTAGGTGAAGCCACTGCCAATGTGTTAGCAGGTGATGGACACGATAATAAAGCATACGAATTAGCAGGTGAAAACTTAACACAACAACAATTCGTTGATGCAGTTAATGAGGTTACAGGGAAAGAAATTCCTTTATTAGCTGTAGATTCTGATGCTCATGCAAAAATGCTAAAAAAGGCTGGTGTGCCAGAAGAATTTGTATCAATGTTAGTCATGATACAAAAAGGAATTCGTGAAGGTGGGTTAGAAGCTCCACATTCTGATTTAGAAATGCTTCTAGGTCGCAAACCAACTTCTGTAAAAGAAGCGTTACAAATTTTATTAAAATAATTACGAATGCCGCTGTATTAGACGCATAGTCACGCCGATGAAAGAGGCTTTGGCCCAAATTGTTAGCCAACTATATCAAACAACCATTAAATTATTGTAGAACTAATTCAAAAAATTCGTTTTATTAGACCAAGGAGGAAGAAATCATGACAAACGGAAAATTAAATCTCGGAATTATCTTAGGAAGTACTCGTCAGGGTCGAGTGAGTCCTCAAGTTGGAGAATGGGTAAAAGGAATTGCTGACAAACGTGAAGATGCAAATTATGAAATTGTCGATATTGCCGATTTCCAATTGCCGTTTTTTGGAACTACCGATGGAAAAGAACCTGGAATAGTAGCTTGGAGTGAAAAGGTTGCCAGCTTGGATGGATTCGTATTTATTGTTCAGGAATACAATCACAGTATTACTGGAGCATTAAAAAATGCACTTGATATTGCGAATCGTGAAGCTTGGAATAACAAAGCTGCAGGTATTGTAAGCTATGGTGGAACTGGTGGAGCTCGTGCAGCTGAACATTTACGAGGGATTTGTGGTGAATTATTCATTGCAGATGTGAAGACTCACCCAACATTATCTTTATTTACAGATTTTGAAAACTTTACAACATTTAAGCCAGCTGACTTACATCTTGATAATGTGAATTTGATGCTTGACCAAGTTAACGCTTGGAGCGGTGCATTGAAAACCTTGAGATAAAAACGATAATTTTATTTTTGCAATTTAATCCGAATATCAGACGCTACCATAAAGTGTCTGATATTCTTTTTTATCGGGAGAAAATTTAAAAGAACCCGTTAGCTTAAGTGTAACGGTTCACAAACTTTTTTATAGAGAGCATTGTGCTTATGTTGAATAATGGATGGCTGCTGCGGTCCCGTTTTCTTATTGTTCTAACTGGCAGATTAATTGAAGAGGGGATATGCAACGAAGCATATCCGTTAAAATTATTTACTATCAATGAAGTATACCGAATAATAATTTACCAACCCAAAATGCAAGTAATATCCAAATCATAATGAATAGTACAGCAACAAACCAGTTTTTTGGTTTACCTTTTTTCCTGATTTCTTCAGCCTTTTCTCTGTTTTCTTCAATAATATAAGGTGGTATTAATTTTAGTGCCAGCGAAATGCCTAGTGGAACAATAATTAAGTCGTCGAGATAACCAAACACAGGAATGAAGTCAGGGATTAAATCGATCGGACTAAAAGCATAAGCAACTACACAAATAGCAACCAATTTAGCGTACCAAGGTACTCTATTATCTTTGTATGATAAATAAAGGACGAATAAATTTTGTTTTAGTTTTCTTGCGTAGTTTTTTATCTTTGTTAAATTATTTTCTTGTTCCATCTAACTCCCCCTTGTTAGTAATGATTATAAGATAAAAGAGGAGAGAGTTGAATCCGTTTTTGTGTTAGTACTTGATTAACTAATGGGCAAAATAGTTAAGAAGATTACTTTAATAATGAGCTTTGAACCACGAAATACTTCCTATTACTTAAGCCGATAAGTTAGTGCAATTAGGTACTTTATTCTAATTTCCTTAATTTACATAAAATTTACGAAATATCCATTAACCCCTAACAAAACTAAATTAATATTTTAACTGTTGAAACAAGTTTATTAGGAGGAGAAGGAAAAATGAAAAAACGTTTTAAGAAAGCAATACCTTTAATCGCAACAACTGTTCTTGCAACTACTGCTCTTACCACACAAACATTATTAAATGAGGGAGGAAATCAAAAAGCAGAAGCACAATCATTGTCAAAAGAAGAAGCGAAAAAGAATGGGGCAACATGGCTAGCAGGAGATCATCATGTACATAGTGAATGGAGTGTTGGTTGGGACAATTCTACAAATCCTCCGACTGCTATAAGAGGTGGGGATGCTATCTATCCAATCTCTAAAAATGCCGAAAATGGCAAAAAGTATGGACTGGATTGGATGATGACAACAGATCATGGGGGTCCTAACCATTCCAAGGTTAACTTAGAACAAGCCTATCCTGAATTATTAAAATCTCGTACAGCTGTTCCTGAAGTTCTTCAATTCTACGGAATGGAGTTAGACACACCAGGAGCTGACCACAGCACTCTAATGATTCCAAAAGGTGAAGATGAATCACAAGTGCTTTACGATCTTGAGAGCAAGTTTAATTCTCGTGAGGCTTATCCAAATGACCCAAGCCGTAACACTGAATCAAAAATGATCGAAGCACTTAACTATATGAAACAAATGGATGAACTTCCAATTTCTATCGCACATCATCCATCCCGTTCAGCAACAGGTGTTGGTGTATGGGGACAAGATACTCCGCAAGAATTCCGTAATTGGAATGATACAGCACCAAATATCTCTATTGGTATGGAAGGAGCTCCTGGTCACCAAGCAAGTGCTATTAATCCAGATGGATCTCTTGACCCTAAAGGATCTCGTGGTAGTTACGGAAACGCAAACGCTCCAACAATGGGTGGTTTCGATCAGATGAGTGCTGTCGTTGGTGGTTTATGGGATTCGATGTTAGGTGAAGGAAGACACTGGTGGATTACAGCTACCTCTGACTCACATGTTAACTGGCGAGATGGTGGAAGTGATTTCTGGCCTGGTGAATATTCTAAAACATATGTAAAAGCAGAGAAAAATTATGAAGATGTAATGGAAAATCTTCGTAAAGGTAATGTATTTGTTACCACGGGTGACCTAATCTCTGAACTTGATGTTAAAGTACAAGCAGGAGGCAAATCACCCTTGCATGCAGAGGCAAAAGGAAATACAGCATCAATCGGTGAAACACTTACACTTCCAAGTAAGAAAACAGATGTAACAGTAACCGTTCGCATCAAAGATCCAAACTCTGCGAACTCGCATGGTGATAAGCCAAATGTTCAACGTGTTGACTTAATCATGGGAGAAGTTAATGGAAAAGTGGAAGACCGCTCAACAGCTTCTAATCCGACAACAAAAGTCGTAAAGCGTTTCACTGAAAACGATTGGAAACAAGACGGTGAATACATCACAATTACTTATACTTTAAAAGATGTGGATAAAGATAGCTACATTCGTTTACGTGGTACGAACACAGACCAATTAGAACCCGCCCAAGATCCTAAAGGTGAAAATCCTTGGAATGATCTTTGGTTCTACTCAAACCCAATTTTCATGAAATCAAATAAATAATTGGGGGAAAACGGAAATCTTGACGAGGGGAATTAAAAACTCCTCGTATTTTCATTACATATGTCAACAAATCTTTGAAAGAAAACAAAAGAAATGGACGTGGAATTTAATGATAAAGTTACGCTACTGTATCTTGCTCCTCTTACTTTCAATTGCTTTTTCCCTTCCTTCCCCAGCTTCTGCACATACCAATAACAGTGAAGGTTATTCTACTATTGAAGTCAAAGAGAAATCATTAGATTATGAATTGAAGCTAGATTTAGAGGAATTGGGTCATGCTCTTAATAAGGAAACGGATCAAAAACAGTTAATAAATCACAAAGTGGTACAAGAATATATCAATTCCCATATAAAACTTTTTGCAGATAGTGAACGGGTTGAAGGAAGTGTGATAAAGTCCGATATTAAGATGATTAAGGAACGGCCCTTTGCAGTAATTAACTTACAATATAATATTAAGCACAAACCAGAGAAACTAGTTGTTGAATATAATATGTTCTTTGATGAGTCGGACCCAAGCCATGCGAACTTTGCAACCGTTAAACTGGAAGGCAAACAACAAGAAAAAGTCATTACATTCGAATCAAGAGAATTAGAAATCGGAGAAATAAGTCTCTTCAAGAATGTGAAGCAGTTTGTGGTTCTTGGATTAGAGCACATCTTCACGGGTTACGATCATATCCTGTTTGTCATTAGTTTACTTTTTGGGGCTTTAACCATTCGTCACATTCTTTCCTTAGTGACGGCCTTTACGATTGCACATAGTATCACATTGGCTCTGGCAACATTCGATATTGTTCATTTGCCAAGTAGATTTGTAGAGTCAGCAATCGCATTAAGCATAATATACGTTGCACTAATAAACATTTTTAATAAGGACTCGAAACACCAGCCATGGCTTGCCTTTGGTTTCGGACTGATTCATGGATTCGGTTTTGCAGGAATCTTATCGGAAATGAGATTAGATCCCAATCATATGGCTGCGTCCCTT
>NZ_JBALSN010000474.1:6788-8185 GCF_036966985.1 Neobacillus drentensis
ATCTTTTAATATCGGAATAGAAATCGGTCAGCTATTGATCGTATCCTTAGCTTTTCCATTTATTTTGTGGATAAGAAAATTCAGATATAAACCAATCAAATGGGTCATCCCTAGTACATCAGCAGCGATATTAGCTTTTGGGCTAGTATGGTTTATTCAAAGAGCTTTTTAATTTTAAGTAATCCCATCTGGCTGACAGATGGGATTTTACTTTTTTTTATTTTTTTACAGGAGGATTGTTGATATCCACATGAAAAGGAAGAAGATTATCATCTTCATTTTGATAAAATTCTTCCTGAATTTCTTGATTGGCCATTTCTGTATCAGAAGTAGGCTCGGAAGACATTCTCTCACTATAATCTTTAAAACTTTTATTCATAGCCTGATTTGCCTGCGTAGTAGCATTATTTGTTTCGCTTTCTTTTAACACATCAATCCCTCGCTTCTTCATTTTTGTGCTCATACTATCTTCTATTAATTTTGTTATTTACAAACAATTAATACACGCGATTTTTTAGTAAATTTTATTAATAAAAACAACCTCGGAAGGCATTCTAAAAAAGAAATAAAAATTTCTTTTAGGAGAATGATGAATATGAAAAAAATTAGCTTATGGATGACTATTTTAGCATTAATAGTTTTCTCCGCTGCATGCGGTGGTGGCAATGATAAGAATAACGGTGGAGACACTGCTAACAAAGGAGAAAAAGGAGTATCTGGTTCTTTAGTTATATCAGGATCATCTGCCATGCAGCCACTAGTTGCAGCTGCAGCGGAAGAATATATGGCGAACAATCCGGATGTGGATATTCAAGTGAATGCCGGCGGATCTGGTACAGGCTTATCACAGGTTGCGGAAGGATCCGTTCAAATTGGTAACTCAGATGTATTTGCAGAAGAAAAGGAAGGTATCCCTGCAGATCAATTAGTCGATCATAAAGTAGCCGTTGTTGGGATTACTGCTGCAGTCAATCCTGGAGTTGGCATTAAAGACATTTCAAAAGAAAATCTGATTAAAGTATTTACTGGGAAAATTACTAACTGGAAAGACGTAGGCGGGAAAGATCAGAAAATCGTCTTAGTTAATCGTCCCGATGCTTCCGGTACTCGTGCCGTATTTAACAAGTTCGGTCTAGATGGAGCAACCCCAGCAGAAGGTATTACCGAGGATTCCTCAAATACTGTTAAAAAAATCGTTAATGAAACCGCAGGTGCCGTTGGTTATTTAGCCTTCTCTTATTTCACTGATGATAAGGTAACGCCGCTGTCAATTGATGGGGTGGAAGCTACTGATGAAAATGTACAAACCGGTAAATTTCCTATTTGGGCCTATGAACATTCTTATACAAAAGGTGAACCAAGTGGGGCAACGAAAGGTTTCTTGGACTATTTAATGT
>NZ_JBALSN010000475.1:0-6713 GCF_036966985.1 Neobacillus drentensis
GTCAACAAAGTGCCAAAATCAACACTAACATTTATCACAGCCTATTATTTATTTTGATAGGAGACATTTTATCAGTAATGGTGCAATTGTGAAAGTAGAATGAATGCGAAATAAAAGGCAGTGGTTAACTGCCCTTTTTTAATGGTATAAAGTATTTTTCTGCTGATTTGCCGGAAAACAGGTTAGAAGCTGGGACAATTTTTATTTTTCGCTTTTCGAATTCGTCCATCGATTGAAAGACACCGATCGAACAAACCTTCCCAGTTATACCAACATGTCCAATCGCAATTCCTGTCCCTTTAATTTCAGTAACTTTTGCTAGTCTAATCATTTGTTTATACACATGTGAAGAGGAGGATATATCGTCTAAAAATACATCTCTTTTAAGGATAGGAACACTTAGCTCTTCGGCTATTTTCGGGAATTTTGTATTTGGGCTCGTGGCACTATCAATGATATATAATCTTTTTTTCTTAGCCACTTCAACGATTGCGCGAACGATTTGTTCATTTTCAACAGCAAGGGAACCCATATGGTTATTGATCCCTACCGCATACGGAACATCCTTTATGGCATCCTCGACAATTTGTTTTACTTCTGCAGGTGAAAGATCATTCGTAATCGGCCTTGGCCCAAGCCACGATCTTTTTCCTCTTTTCGGTTCCATAGATAAATGAATCATCACTTCGATGCCGTATTTATGTGCCCATTCCGCATGTTCTTTCGAGTTTTCGGTAAAAGGCATGACTGCAGCAGTAATCGGTATCCCTCCTTCGAGGAAGTCCCGAACCCCACCTGTTCCGCCCCCAAAATCATCAATGATAACCGCAGCCCTCAAATTTTTGGTTTCTGTTTTTTCTGCTTTAGCAGTTGGTTGAAAAGAAAATAATAGAAATGGAATAAGCATGAAAACTATTCTTTTCATAAATGACCCCCAATTTAACTTTTGAGGTTAATTTGCCCTATCCAATCATAAATTAGACAAAAAAAAGAGAGCATAGCTGCTCCCTCCTTCTAAGGATTAATCCTCATCAAATACTTTAACTTCTTTCATTTTGTCACCATTTTTCATTTTAAGAGCAGTCTCAAGTCCAGATGTCACTTGACCAAAAACGGTGTGAACACCATTTAGATGTGGCTGTGATTCATGAACGATGAAGAACTGGCTGCCGCCTGTATTTCTACCCGCATGCGCCATTGATAAGGAACCTGGAACATGCTTATGAGGGTTTCCTTCTGTTTCACAATTAATTGTGTAGCCTGGGCCACCCATCCCAGTTCCCGTCGGGTCCCCTCCTTGGCTTACAAAACCAGGGATGACACGATGGAAAACCACACCATTGTAAAACCCTTCATTCGCTAATTTTTCAAAATTCGCAACTGTACCAGGAGCTTCATTAGGGTAAAATTCAAGCTCCATCTTTTCTCCATTTTCCATTACTATGTATCCTTTTTTAGCCATTAAAAAACACTCCTTTATGTAAAAATCATTTTTATCATACACTTTTCAATGAAGAAAAGAAAGTTTGGGACCCCAATTTTCTTCGATTGGTTATATTTCTACCACGCTTGTGGTATTATAATAGTACCCCTTCCGACATTCGCTTGTTGCGGGACACTTAACCACTGTACGGACGGAAGGGGCAAGGTGTAACTAAGGGTTACATCGCAAAAAGCCGAGATGAAAATCTCGGCTTTTTGTCTGTTAACCTTTTCTTTCCTCCATCCAGTTGTAAAATGAATATATTAAGGATAAAAATAGAAGGTATCCAAAAAACGAATAAAGATGTTCCCAGTTCTCCGCGTGTTCAAACCATCCCAGCACTTCCGCTAATCTTTCAAAAATGGGCATTAATAGACTGATAAACAAGATCAAGCCTGCCTTCCCCCATTTATTCAACTGGTCCATAACCCGAAGGAAAACGAAAATAAACACCGGCAACACCACAAGTGTAAACCCAATATTAATGGAAAAAACATTTGAGATTGGCCTCATTGGAAACTTATAAATATCTTTACCTACCAAATATAGATCTAAATACGTCGCAAGTATGGTAGCTAAAAACACCGCCGCAAGGGAAGGGTTAGTCCAAAATCGATATGGCTTTTTTCGCAATGGCTGCGATTTCGAGTCGTTCAAGTGTTTTACAGTATTCATTTATTATCTCCCCGTCCATTTTCTCATGGTCCTCAATTAGGTAATCCACCACACGAATATCTTTAAACCAGTCCCCTTTTTCAGCCTCCGTTTGACTGACATTCTTCCAAGCGTACTCAAGAGATGGACTATAAATTTTTCTTGCCCGTGGCCTGAGTTGACAGGCTTTTAAACGTGTTTGATAGGCAAAGCCTGGGATTCCTTCGTTAACGTTATTAAAAATATGCGGCCAGTAATCTTTCCTTGATCCAGTATGCGGATGGGTTTTTGCCCAATCTAACACTTGTTTTAACCGCTCTTTGTTTTTAAAAAGGATGGTATATAATCTTTTTCCTAGTAAAATACGCTCATGTAATGACTCAAACTGATGCAGTGTTTGCCCAGCTAGGTTCTTTTTTCCATAAGGAAAAAGAATATGGTTAAACGAAAGCAAATCTTGTAGGATATATTCAAATTTATTTAACACGCCCTTTTTGTATAGTGGATTTTGGACCACTCGTTTCTCCAAATAACTTTGTTCATTGATAACCATGGCGATGGCAAGGATATAGGTTTCATGCTTAAGCCAAAATTGATTCCAAATTGTTTCCATGAAGGTTGAAATGTTGAGAAAAGAACATAAGTAAAATAATGGTTTATTTTGCCTTAAACTTTCCTGGTACAGCAAAAATTGCGGGTATACATCTTGGAAAATCAACCAATTCCCACGCTCTAAAAAGGCAAAGAACGTTTCAGCATCTTTTTTCGAGAGCAAACGGGTGAGAAATTCTCCTTTTAAGTCGGTCATGTTCCAACCGCCATTACGTGAGACCATATGTCCAAGGAATGCCCAATGGATTTCAGGATGAAGGAGGTAAAATTCCAAGTAGGCTTTTGTTCTTGTGACATTATTTAAGTTATGCACTGCTGTCCTTCCTCTTATTTGTTCTAAAAGCATTCCTTCTGCATTCGTTAGTTTTGGCGGCACCCCTGCTTGTTTGCTCTTATTTTTTAATTCTTCTCTAATTAATTCAAGTGTGGTCTTCTGGCGATTTCTCGTAAAAAATATGGCTCATGACCTCCTTTACGAATTCTCCTTCCTCCAATGGAATATGTATGAATGAGAATATTTTACTGGGAGAGGAATGAGAAACCCTTATGATCAATTCTAGCAAGGGCATCGATTGGCTTGTTGAAAGGCTTCGAGCAGACCAAACTCCCGACGGATCCTGGAATTACCCCTTTGAAACAGGATTGTCAACAGATGCCTATATGATCATTTTATTGCGGACATTGGAATTAAATGATGAAGAATTAATTCAAGGTTTGGTTGCAAGGATTTTTAGTAAGCAAGAGGAGAATGGGGCTTGGAAGCTTTTCTATGATGAAGGCGATGGCAACTTGACCGCCACCGTGGAAGCCTATTATGCATTGTTGTATTCAGGGTATGCCAAGAAGGATGACAAGCGTTTGCGGGCAGCGAGAAGATATATTTTATCCAAAGGCGGCTTGGAGGAAGTAAGTATCTTTACCAAAGTGATGCTTTCTTTAACGGGTCAATATATTTGGCCAGATTTTTCTCCTCTTCCCATTGAATTTATACTTTTACCACACTATTTTCCGATCAACTTTTACTCACTTTCTGTCTTTGGCCGAGCCAATCTAACGCCAATTATTTTACTTGCCGATAAAAAGTTTTTTATCAAGACTTCGATGAGCCCGAATCTTTCAGAACTGCACTTACACCGGCATCATGAAAATCCTTGGTTTCGCTCCTCGGAATATCGTTCCCTGCTTTCATTTATCAAAGATGGAGTTAAAAGATTAATGGGTTTACCTGAACAACTCCATCAATTAGCGGTCGAGCGGGCTAAAAAGTACATGCTGGACCATCTAGAACCTGACGGAACTTTTTATAGTTATTACAGTTCCACCTTTTTGATGATTTTTGCCCTAATTGCCCATGGGTATAAGAAAACAGATCCCATAATCACAAAGGCTGTGAACGGGTTGCTATCGATGAAATGCGAGATCAACGGCCACCCCCATATGCAGTACACAACAGCAAATGTCTGGAATACTTCGTTGATTGGTTATGCTTTGCAGTCGGCTGGGGTTACCACAGATGATCCAATGGTGAAAAAGGCCAATCAATATCTTCTAAACCGGCAGCATCATAAATTTGGTGATTGGGTCATTCATAATCTAAAGACTATGCCCGGAGGATGGGGATTTTCAGATGTCAATACGATGAATCCAGATGTGGACGATACAACAGCTTCACTCCGCTCTATTTCGAGAATGAAACCGCTTGAGAGACATGCCTGGGATAGAGGCCTTAACTGGCTTTTATCGATGCAAAATGACGACGGCGGCTGGGGAGCGTTTGAAAGAAATACCGATACAAAGTTGTTCGAATTCCTCCCCATTGAAAAAGGTGAGTTTTTGCTAACAGATCCATCTTGTGCTGACATTACAGGGCGAACTCTGGAATTTTTCGGGAATTACACGAATCTATCTAGTGACCATAAAGGGATCCATAAAGGGATGGAATGGCTTTTAAGTAATCAATTGAAGGATGGTTCTTGGTATGGGAGATGGGGTATTTGTTATCTTTATGGAACATGGGGGGCCATTACAGGGTTATTAGCTAACGGGATTCCTTATGATCATTCTGCTGTCCAAAGGTCCGTGAAGTGGTTACATACTATCCAAAATAAGGATGGCGGCTGGGGCGAGTCATGCCATAGTGATAGTAAAAAGGCTTATGTGCCATTGGGATTTAGCACCTTAACGCACACTTCCTGGGCACTCGATGCCTTGATTGCTGCTTCAGAAGAACCTACATCACAAATTAGAAACGGAATCACCTATTTATTAACTTCCCTTGAAAAAGAAGATTGGACTACTGCTTATCCAAAGGGGCAAGGGATGGCCGGAGGTTTTTATATTCACTATCACAGCTATCGCTATATTTTTCCTCTTATTGCCTTGTCCAACTTTAAGAATAAATTCGAAGTATAAAAAAACATCGTCGGGGAGCAGCATCACCCGACGATGTTTTTTTCTGATACGAGAGGCAATAGCCCTTTATAGATCTCGATAATTTCCTCCAACTTCATTCGAACCAGACCACTAGAAGATGGCGCCACGAAATCGACAACCCCGGGAACAAAACTGTTTGTTTGCTTTCCCCACTGAACGACTTTTACACCACTGTATTGCTGGTAAACTCCTTTTCCCACAAAACAAACGACCTTAGGCTTTAACAGTTCGACCTTTTTCTTTAAAATTTCCCTCCCCTCTTTGTACTCTTCTTTCGTAATTTCATCGGCTGTCTTCGTCGGTCGTGCAACGATATTTGTAAAGCCATATCCTATATCTAATAACTTCACATCCTCACTTGATTCATACTTCCGTGGTGTTAACCCTGCTTCGTATACTATTTTCCAAAAGCGATTATTAGGATTCGCGTAATGATGACCTACCTCACTTGAGCGAATGCTGGGATTAAAGCCAACAAATAAAACCTTTAAATTTTCCTTAAGATGGTCACTGATGTGTTCCATAAAAAATCTCCTTATTGATTAGCATATATAGACTTACCAATATCCCATGGTTATGTAATCTTTACTTTTTTGGTCCGCTCAATGTTAATAGTGGTAATTAGGCTTGCTAGCAGTCCCACGATTGCAACAATAATCAGCGAATAAAAAAGTTTCACATCTTGAAGAAGGTACAAACCTGTAATAATGATGCACGCATCCATCACAAACATTATGACACCCACATTGACTTTTGACCATTTGGCGATGAGCAGTGCCAGCAGGTCCATTCCGCCTGGACTAATATGATTTCGGAGCATCACCCCAACCCCACTCCCAATGATTACAGCTCCAATAATCACACTGCTCAGGATGGACAAATGAAACATTCCATTCAATGGTACCAGCAATTCAATCATAATACCGGAACAGATCGCTCCCATCACACCATTTAAAAAATACCTAGGATCAGATTTAAAAGCGAACATGTAAACAGGGATATTTAGTAAAATAAAAGTCATTCCAACTTTAAAACCCAAAATATATTTTAGCAGCAGACTGATGCCTAAAAACCCTCCATTAATGATATGTAATGGCAGAATAAACCCATTAATACCAATCCCTATCATCGTGCTCCCGAATCCTATTATCGCCAACTTTTTCAGCATCTGATCATCCCTTGTCCAAATTCTTTATTACCACATATATGAAAGAATTAAGGACTTCATTCGGAGTGATTCATATCTGATTGCAGAAAAGGAGTCGCATCGGACTCCATTTTAGGCTATTACTGCTTGCTTTTCTTTAGATTTCCGTGCTTGTTTCACTAAGGATACTAGAATCGTTAAAATGGGTAAAATCCATAAAAAAAGTGCAAATGGAAGGTATGCCATAATTGGTATTCCGACGATGGTACTGCACATGATGGCAAGAACACTCCAAGGCACCACCCCCGGAAACAGCATGGTTGAATCCCCCATAACTCGGGCTAACTCTTCTTTTCCATATTTACTAGACCAATGTGGCAGGAA
>NZ_JBALSN010000475.1:6736-8458 GCF_036966985.1 Neobacillus drentensis
TCGGCAGCGTTTGATTTGCTGCGATTAACGTGATCAAAAATGTAGCCAATAGTGTTTTTAGAGTGTCGCCAGTTAGAGTGCGAGATGATTGTAACCATCTATCTAAATAAGGCTGAATGACATTCATTTCCTCCAAAAGTCCATTATATGCTCCTGCTAAAGCTAGAAATAAGAGCAATTCGTACATATGAAGGAACCCGCCGCCTAGACCCTCGATTCCATGCCACAATGAGAATCCGAGTTTTGGCCAGGTAGTACCATTGAAAAGAGCAATGGCTGCAGCTGATAGAATACTAGTTAAAAAGGAATAAACGATACTAATTCTTAAAAGGACAAATGTAATTAAGATAAGTGGCGGGATAAATTTAATAGCTGATAGATCATTCCAACTTACAAGTTGCTGCGTAGAACCAGCCGTTCCTGAGACTAGATAGTCCGCCGTTCCATAAAAGCAAAAGCATAGAAAAATAGCAGCTAGCGTAGTAAAAAGCATCGCTTTCCATTGTCTCTTTACTGGCAATTCAACTGTATGGGATAGTAGTTGATGGGCACTTGAAAATGGTGAAGTTCTATCTCCTACAAATGCACCTGAAACCAAGGCGCCTGCCACCATTTCGACGGGAAGTTTAAGGACGATGGCCGTTCCGATGATTGGTATGCCAATCGCGCTTAATGTCCCGACCGTTGTTCCCAGCAGCATTGAAAATACCATGGCGCAGAGAAAGGATAAGACCAAAAAATGATTTGGAACAATAAAATGAAGAGCAATTTCCACCATCTGCTGAATGGTTCCTGCTAAATACCAAGACGGCAGTAAAAAACTTACTAAGAATAGGATTAGGATGACGATTCTAGTTTTGTTCACACCCAAAATACTGATATGTAGAATCTGTATTAAACGTAAATTTTTTTTCATAGCCAACCAAGTAAGTACGAGATAGCCTGGGAAAAATCCTGTGACAAGCGGGTGATGATAGATGACTGACCAAACCACCCCTGTCAAGGTAACGATTAAAAGGAGCGATACTTGCTTTAAAGAAAAATTAATATCCACAGAACCCCTCCCTTTATTGAAGAAACATCTCTAATTATAAGGAAAAGTACCCTATACGAAAAGGAATTTCTACCACAAAAAAAGAAGCCGCAAACATGCGACTTCCTTGTAGCTCCCCGAATGTTGAAGGGGATCTATTTCTTTTTAGATGATTTCTTCTAGCTGTTGATAGAGACGGTCACGGTTATGTTCCCGCTCCTCTAATTCAAGATAAATTCTTTGCAGCAGTTCAAGTTCACTTTCCTCACCAAGTTTTTGTTTTAACAGCTGAATTTCCGCTTCAATTTGCTCAATTTTTTCCTCAATCAAGGTTGCCCCCACTTCTTCCACCTTTGATGCTTTAGGTGGGGAAGTTTTCGTCAACACTGGCCTTTCCGGCTGTTTCATCTCGATAGTTTCTTCCAATTTGCCTTTCGCCCAATCATAGTTCCCATCGAAATAGCAAACAGTCCCATCCTTGAGCCAGTATATTTTCTTAAACAATTTATTGAGAAAATAGCGGTCATGGGAGACAGCTAAAATAGTGCCATTAAACTGTTCCAGCGCTTCCTCTAACACCTCACAAGAATCAATATCGAGATGATTGGTCGGTTCATCCAGAATAAGAAGATTAATATCCTGGTACATTAACTGGGCAAGTCTAAGTCTCATTCTCTCCCCGCCGCTTA
>NZ_JBALSN010000476.1:0-1396 GCF_036966985.1 Neobacillus drentensis
ATCCAATAGTGATTCTGAGAATCCATTTTCTTTTCCTGCTTTAATATCCTTGGCGTTTTCGGCGATTAACCACTCTTTCTCCGTCAATAGATGGTCCGCCATCGTTAACAACGCTGCATTTTTGTCTTCAGTTGACAGCATCCCCAATTGTTTAGAAGCATTTTTTAATTTGCTGGCTTTTTCTAATAATTCACTCATCCATTTTCACTCCTTTGGCATTGTAACCCAATTATCACGATGAATCACTTCTGCTTTTTTGTTAATCGAATAATCTTTGGATTGTTCACTTGGCAAGCCTTTTACTTTTTGTAGATTCTTAGAAGAATAGTAGCTTTGGCCTTTCCCGACGATTCTCCCTTTTTGATTGCGGACCACGACCACATCTAAGGCATTAAACTCGCCTATTACATTCGTCACTCCCACTGGCAGTAGACTTTTACCTTGAAACAACACTGCATTCACTGCCCCATCATCAATTTCGATTACACCGCCGACCTGTGAGTGGTAGGCGATCCATTGCTTCCTCATTTGCATTTGCGTTTGGAAGGGCCCGCCAATATACGTCCCATCCCCTTTACCAGCTAAAATATCCACCAGTTTTTCCTTTCCTTTACCTGTGCCGACAAAGACACTGACCCCGAGGGAAAGAGCTTTTTTTGAAGCTAGTAATTTTGACTTCATTCCACCCGTTCCTACCGAAGAACCGGCTTCTCCGGCAACTCCTAGAAGGCTTTCAGATATTTCGGGAATAAAATGATATTTCTTAGCTTCCTTTGACGTTTTTGGATTGCCATCATATAAACCATTCACATCGGTTAAGATCATTAGTGCATTGGCATGTAAAAAGCCACTTACAAGAGCAGACAACATATCGTTGTCACCGAAAGTCAATTCCTCAATTGCCACCGAATCATTTTCATTGATAATCGGGATCACACCTTTTTGAAGTAACTCCTGAATCGTATTAAAGAGGTTATGAAACCGGACCTGGCTATAAAAGTCTTCACGTGTTAATAGGATTTGGGCCGGTACGATACTAAACTCGTTAAACAACTGAATATACTTTTGCATCAGAAGCCCTTGACCAACAGCAGCCGCTGCTTGTTTCCCAGAAACAGTTTTGGGACGGGTGGGATAACCAAGAGAACCGAATCCCGCGGCTACAGCCCCAGATGATATAAGTAAAACATCATGGCCCTGTTCTTTTAAAAAAGCAAGTGCCTCAACATGGTCACGTATTTTTTCTTCAGAAATTGTCCCTGAGGCATTCGTAAGTGAACTGCTCCCAATTTTTACAACCACCAACTGTTTTTTCATTTCCCTCTAACCCTTCTTTTAAAATAGGCTGTGGTAAACTTGTCTGTTGATTTCCGTTCCAGGCACTTCGCTTTCCGCG
>NZ_JBALSN010000477.1:0-3470 GCF_036966985.1 Neobacillus drentensis
CGAGTGGTGCCTGACACCTTTTTATATTGAATGTTCATATTCAATTCATATAATTTTTGTATACTTTAGTTTGTAATAGTGAACGAATTTAGGATGTAAGTGATCGATAGAGGGGATGTAAAGAAATATGTCAGATGTAAAGGACGAAAAGGGATGGCGCCAGTTTATTCGATTGGTTCAGCAAACCAAACCTTCTAGATTGCTTTTGGGTGTCGCTCTTTTATTAAGTGTAGGAACCACCTTGGTGGGGCTGTTTGTCCCATTGTTCACCAAAAATCTTATCAATGATTTTTCTCTTAGCTCGTTAAGCACAGGAAGAATCATTCTTCTAGTTTCCGCACTCATCATTCAAGCCGTTGTGAGCGGGATATCCATCTATTTATTAAATCATATCGGCCAATCGGTTGTGGCCGGGATTCGAGACCGTTTATGGAAGAAGCTGCTCGTCTTACCAATACCGTTCTATGATGAAAATCAAACAGGAGAAACGGTTAGCCGAATGACGAATGATACAGCAGTGGTAAAAGGATTAATTACCGACCATCTCGCCAACTTTCTATCAGGGACCATTTCCATCATTGGCTCGATTATTGTCTTACTGCTATTGGATTGGAAAATGGCTTTGTTAATGTTTATTGCCCTGCCGCTTGCAGCAGTCATTTTAATGACACTTGGTCGAAGGATGCATCAGGTGTCCAAAGGGATGCAAACTGAAACAGCACAGTTTACCTCCGTCATCCAGCAAGTATTATCCGAGATACGCCTAGTCAAAGCTTCGAATGCGGAGGAAATCGAATATAAGAATGGTAAAAACGGAATTACGAAGTTGTTTCAATATGGGTTGAAAGAGGCAAAAATTCAAGCACTGATTTCTCCATTGATTGGTTTAGTAATCATGGTATTACTAGTCGTCATTCTAGGATTCGGTGGAATGAGGGTATCTTCAGGTGCATTAATGGCAGGTGATTTAGTTGCATTTATCATGTATCTTTTTCAAATCGTCATGCCGATGGGACAATTAGCTGCCTTCTTTACCCAATTTCAAAAGGCAACCGGTGCGACCGAGCGAATTATCGCCATTATTGATATGAATGAGGAACAAGATGATTCCAAGCGGGATGTCCAAAATATGAATCAACCTATAACGGTGGAGCAGCTGCATTATTCATATAATAATGGGGAATCCGTACTAAATAATATCAGTTTTTCCGTAGAGGCAGGCAAGGTAACCGCAATAGTTGGTCCAAGTGGCAGCGGGAAAACGACACTGTTTTCATTATTGGAGCGGTATTATCAACCACAGCAAGGAATCATTCGCCTTGGGGAGGAGCCAATAAATGAATTCTCACTGTTTTCTTGGAGAAGCCAAATTGGTTATGTATCACAGGAAAGTCCGATTGTTGCAGGAACCATTCGCGATAATATTTGTTACGGAATGGATAAACCAGTAAACGAGGATGATTTAAGAAGGGTTGCGAAAATGGCCTATGCCGATCAATTTATTACTGAACTCCCGAATGGTTATGAAACCGAAGTGGGCGAAAGAGGGATCAAATTATCGGGTGGTCAACGGCAAAGAATTGCGATTGCTCGTGCCTTTCTAAGGGACCCGAAACTATTGATGTTAGATGAAGCAACCTCTAGTCTCGATAGCAAATCGGAACAAGTAGTCCAACAAGCATTACAGAATTTAATGAAGGGACGAACCACACTCGTGATTGCACATCGTTTGTCGACCGTTATTGACTCTGATCAAATTATCTTTTTAGATAAGGGGAAAATAACCGGCAGCGGCACGCATGAACAACTAGTCCAAACACACTCCTTATATCGGGAATTTGCCGAACAGCAATTACGAATCAACGAACTTGCTTAATAAGTGGAAAGGGAAGATGAGCGATGACAAAATTATTAATTGTCGACGATGACGCTAATATTCGCGAGCTTGTGCTTCTTTTTTTGAAAAAAGAGGGATTCGAACTGTACGAAGCATCAGATGGGTTGAAGGCGTTAGAGTTGATGGAAAAAGTAAAAATCGATATCGTGATTATTGATATTATGATGCCGATTATGGATGGCTGGGATTTATGCCGGGAGATCCGGGAGTTCAGTGATATGCCAATTCTAATGTTGACCGCCAAAGGGGAAACCTCCCAAAAGGTAAAAGGATTTGATCTTGGGGCCGATGATTACCTTGTGAAACCTTTTGATCCAGCCGAATTAACGGCCCGAGTCAAAGCCGTGTTAAAACGTTATAAAATAACGGTCTCACAAACGATAACAATTGAAGAATTTATGCTGAATCGGAGAACACATGAAATTTCCTTTAAGAATAAGGAAATTACCATTCCGTTGAAAGAATTTGAACTGTTGTTTAAATTAGCGAGCTACCCTGGAAAAACATTTTCAAGAGAGGTACTGATTGAAGATATTTGGGGCTACAACTATGAAGGAGACGAACGAACGGTCGATGTGCATATTAAAAGGTTAAGAGAGCGTTTTTCGGAGGAGGAATACCCGTTTCGAATTCAGACGATTCGAGGATTAGGCTACCGTTTCGAGGTAAAACCATGAAGGCCAAACGTTTTTTTCAGCATTTATTTGTGATTGTTTTTTTTATTGTATTTGTTTCGCTGGGCTTCTCGGCAGGTTATTTCATCGTCTCAGGAATCTATCACCTTTTCCATCTTCAGACATCCGATTACCTTCGTCATATGGCAGAGGTGGTCAGTAGTTTATTAACGATGGCGCTTGTGGGGTTTCTTATTAGTTTATTGACGAACAAAAGGCGTCACACTCTCTTTCATGAAGTACTTGATGCCTTAAGCAGAATTGCAAAAGGTGATTTTAATGTATACCTGGATTTAAAGGTTGGGAGAGAAAATCAATTTACCAAACTGATTGACCATATCAATCATATGGCTAAGCAATTAAAACAGTTGGAAGAGATGCGGCAGGAGTTTATTTCAAATGTCTCTCATGAAATTCAATCACCGTTAACGTCAATTATAGGTTTTGCTCAAGCCCTTCAATACGACCAGCTAACAAATGAAGAGAGAAACCATTACCTCAGTATCATTGAAACGGAAAGTAGAAGGCTCTCTAAATTAAGTGATAATCTCTTGAAATTAACTTCGTTAGAATCTAAGCATCACCCTTTTGATCGGCATAGCTATCGATTAGATCAGCAAATTCGAACGATTATTTTAGCCTGTGAACCGCTTTGGCTAGAAAAGGAACTGGAATTGGATGTTTCTATGGAGAAGGCCGCCATCATCGCGGATGAGGATTTAATGAGTCAGGTTTGGACCAATCTATTTCACAATAGTATTAAATTTACTCCGAATCAGGGAATGATTCGTGTTGAGCTCAAAAAGGTGGATGACAAAACAGTCGTGAAAATATCTGATACGGGGATTGGGATCTCGAAAAAAGACCAGATCCATGTGTTTGAACGATTCTACAAAGCC
>NZ_JBALSN010000478.1:0-1013 GCF_036966985.1 Neobacillus drentensis
CTCCTTGTTTGTTTATGGATTCATCATAACATGAATTCATAAAAATAGATTGTGAAGTGTTGAACAAAGTGTGAATTATGGCTATTTTTACTATTAAAAGGGTTCCGGTCATTTAAGAGCCTTCTATCTTATCGGAACCCTCCATGAAACCAACTCTTGGGCAATTAAAAGTCCTCTAAATCAATTTAATTCCTCTTGGTAGTTTAATAGAAGTCAGAATGTCCGTCTCCCTCACACGATCCTCTGCATAAGAGGAACCACTCAAAATCTCGTGATCCAGATAACCCGGGTGACACATTACTTCGATCGTTTGCCCGTCATGAACACGTGTGACCAGTTTCTCAAAGTAATCGTAGGTCGCTCCCTCTCCATAAAAATCATGTAAAAACACATCCGAAAATGCAGCAACTCCCTCTACTGCATCCATTGAAAAACGTCTAGCACTTAAATCATATTTTTTTGCCAGCATTTGCACCACCGGTAAAAATTCCGGAATCGTATGGATATGATGATGGCTGTCAAAATGAGTCGGTGTAAGCCCTGTTTCTAGAAACTTATCAATTTGCGCACTCCACTCTCTTGCCAGTTCATCAAGTGATACCTCCCGTTGCTCTTTGAATTCAGAAATTCGTTTAAAACTGCCACGCTTATTAACTAGTGACGGAACGTCTGTTAAAAGCGGCTTCCCACACGTGAGAACCAGATGAATCCCGACTTGAAGTTTTGGATTAGCTTTCGCGAGCTCCACAGCATGCGTCACACCAGGCATGTTCATCATTATTGTGGTGGAATTAACTATGCCATATTTATGAGCATCAATAATTCCATAATTGATCCCTCTTGAATACCCAAAATCATCTGCATTCACAATTAACTTCATCAAGCGGTTATAACCTCCTTGGTGACCAGCGAAAAGGCAGCAGATCCGGTGCCTTTCCGTTAATTTTTGACTTTTTAAACCTGTCTGTTGATTTCCGTTCCAGGCACTTCGCTTTCCGCGGGCGTTGCGGGAA
>NZ_JBALSN010000479.1:0-1642 GCF_036966985.1 Neobacillus drentensis
TATTTACAAACACCTTTGGACGGAAGGATTCCTTTTGAATCCAAAATGAAGTATCTAATTGTTAATATAGTTAATGACTTGTTGTATTTCTTAGCAGAATCAGATAAACCTGGCTTATACGAATTAGGTGAATCACCTAACATTTATAAGCTAGTCTTGGTAAATGAAAATAACCAAATCCAATTGTTTATGCACACCGATTTTGAGGACATTGAAGAAGATATAAAAGTACATTGGTATGACGGTAAGAATATTTTATTTGAAGAAAATATGCCAATAAAAACTTACTTTATTATAGATAAAGAGGAATTCTTAGATGGAGCGTTAAAATTAATCCAAGATTTTTTCAATACTGTAACTGATAAATTTCCTGAACTGAAAACTAATGAATACTTTATTTTAATAAAAAGAAAATATGATAAAGTGAGGAAAATCTAATGCAGTTAAAAGATTTTTGTGTGATTGTAAAAAAGTACTTACGCTAACGGGGGCAAGAGTTAAATGTCCAGCTGCCATCTTGGCGGCTTTTATTATTGGACTTAAAAGGGCACTTTAATGCAATAGCATTATACTATGTGTATCAGGTGGTCGATAATAATGCCAGTTCATGAATTTGGAATAATTGATAATATTGAAAATGTGAAAAGAAATATTGGTTATGAACCACAAAAATATAATTGTATTTCTGTTGA
Source organism: Neobacillus drentensis (assembly GCF_036966985.1). Taxonomy (GTDB): domain Bacteria; phylum Bacillota; class Bacilli; order Bacillales; family Cytobacillaceae; genus Neobacillus; species Neobacillus drentensis_E. The sequence goes on from NZ_JBALSN010000479.1 coordinate 693, forward strand.
TGATGAAATTATTATTCACTTAAATGAGCATTTATCTATAATGAGAACCTACTTCCATTCGCTTGAACGTCCAGAGTTTGGATTAGCTTACTGGGGAATTACAATTATTCCACCTGAATCTTTATCAATGTTTAATGATGTGATTACATCTTCAACGATATATAAAAATTCTGCTGAACTCAATCAGTTAGCATCTAAAATAATAAAGGCTAATGAGGAATATAAATACATGATACACTTTGGAATATAATCCTTTTGTGAAGGAATGTACTTAAGCTAACGGGTGCTTGAGTTGAAGATCCAGCTGCCATACTTGGTGGCTTTTTCTTATTCGACGGGGCGGTTAGTTGAAGAAGGGAATTAAAAAGAGGATGCAGTGGAAACTGTATCCTCTAATCTTTTGCTGCACGCAGTATAGTCCGTTGTAGGTTCAGCTACAAAATAATCTGGGATTGAGTGGTTAAAGATTTATCGATCTAAATCTAAACGTCTTTAGTTATATCATACTTTAACAATTGTCGATGCTTATAAAATTTCTCAAAAATAATACCCATTAAATAGAAAAATAACAAACCAAAACAAATGTGAATGAGTGTAAATTTAACTCCAAATGAAGCAAATTCATATACAATAACCGGTAATTTTGCAGTTGTCCAAACTCCTAAAAAAAATACAATATAGCGTATGCTTGCTCCTTTTTTTAATAATAGTGCCGCAATTGGAAAAGCTACGTAGAGGGGACCAGCTGCAATTACTCCTAATAATAGGGAGAACAAAATGCCATAGATGCCGGATTTTTCTCCCATATATCTTATAAGTGTTTCTTTCTCCACCCATTTGTCAAGCAAACCTACGAATATTAAGACAGGAGGGAGTAGAAACAGCATATCTAAAATGCTTTTTCCTGTTAATTGAAATGCGTTCCATCCCACCGATTGGTTTATAAAGGT
>NZ_JBALSN010000480.1:0-687 GCF_036966985.1 Neobacillus drentensis
AAGCATGAGAACCGTCCCCCCTGCACCCAATTAATAAAAATAGAGGTGTTAAAAATGAAAACGCTTGTAGGTCAAGAACGTACTTTAGGCGGACTTCCAATGGGAGTCGTTTGGGGATTCGTTGCAACGTTAATTTTTATGGCCGGTGATGGTCTCGAGCACGCATGGTTGTCTCCCTATCTGATTGAAAAGGGATTGACCGTTCAACAATCAGCCACTCTTTTTGCGGTTTATGGAGCCATCTTGGCTATCGCATCTTATTTTTCTGGTGTACTCACCGAGATGTGGGGACCTAGGAAGGTAATGGTTATCGGTCTTGTTACTTGGTTAATCGGTCAGGTACTATTCATTGAATATGGTTTAAAGTTAAACAATTACGCTATTATGCTCCCGACTTATGGGATTCGTGGTTTAGGTTATCCTTTATTCTGCTACTCTTTCTTAGTCTGGGTTACTTATCGCAGTCCAGAGCGGATTCTGGCAACAGCTATAGGATTGTTCTGGGCAGCGTGGAGTGGCGGACTTTATGTTGTAGGAAGTTATTTCCCTGCTTACATGCTTCCGAAGATTGGATATATCGGGTTGTTGTGGAGTGCAGTAGCTTGGGTATTAGTTGGAGGAATTGTTGGTCTTATCGTGGTAAAAGGTGATGTAAGAACGGAACAAAAGGGAAATCCGAAGGAAAAG
>NZ_JBALSN010000480.1:718-1276 GCF_036966985.1 Neobacillus drentensis
GGTCCGGATTATCAATTCAACGGGGATCGGTTCCCTGCCAATCTTTTTCCCGATGTACTTGAAGTCAAATTACGGATTTACGACTGAACAGTTTTTACAAATGTGGGGAACGATGTGGTTTGCAAATATTATCTTTAACCTAATCATTCCTTACATCAGTGATAAATGGTTAGGCTGGCAAAAAACGATTCAATGGCTTGGCAGCTTCGGTATGGGCGTTATGTTACTCGTCTTGCTTTACACACCTGAAGTATTTGGCAGCAGTTTCTTGGCTTTAAATATTGCTGGCATTTTTATGGGAATTGTTCTTTGTGGTTTCGTTCCGCTTTCAGCATTGGTAGCATCACTTGCTCCTGAGAAAAAAGGATCGGCGATGGCGATTGTAAGCTTTGGTGCAGGAATGTCCTACTTTATCGCTCCAGCAATCGTTGGGTTATTTATTGGACTTATCGGTGCAAAAGGGGTTATTTGGATCTTCGCAGGCACGTATTTCCTTGGTGCGTATTTAATGAAATTTATGAAGCTTCCTTCCGAAAAGGATAATAAAAAAGAGATTTT
>NZ_JBALSN010000481.1:0-3382 GCF_036966985.1 Neobacillus drentensis
GAGGAGGCTCCCCGGACCGCCCGCGAACCGCACGTGCCTGGAGCGGAAATCAACAGGTAAGTTTAATAGGCCTAAAAAATAAAAGGGGTGTTTTTATATGTTATTGAAAAAACAAACAGTTTGGTTATTAACGATGTTAAGTTTAGTTGTTGTATTATCTGTTTATTACATTACTTCACCTGAGCAGAAGAGTAATGATCTTGCAGCTATACAGCAAGATGCCAAGGAGCAAAATAAAGGAAAAACAACAACAAAAACAACAACAAAAACAGAAGCTAAGGATGATAAAACAATTGTATCAACCGTTGCTGGTGATCAAGAGTTTGAAGAACTTCGTATGAAGTTAGATGACCTAAGAAGTCAACAACAAGAGGATTTAACGACTGAGCTTGCCTCGACTGATCTACCAGCAGTCGAACGCAGCAAAGTAAAGGACCAAATGGATAAATTGAATCAAGCAGCACAAAAAGAAGAAATTCTTGAAACCCTAATTAAAACCATGGGCTATGAAGATGCATTAGTCAGAGCAGATGGTGAGGAAGTAAGAGTTACCGTTAAATCTAAGAATAAGCCTTCTGCAACTGAGGCAAATAAAATCATCCTACAAGTGAAAAAAGAAATTGGTGAAACCAATTATGTAGCAGTTGAATTTCAGCCAACTAAGTAAGTTACGATCAAAAGGAAAGTCACCGACTTTCCTTTTTTTTTGCTTGAGGTCCATCAAATAGGGTAAAATGATATGCTGTGAGATATCAACTGTCCAAAATTTCCTTTTGTTCGTAAAAATATTAAGATCAAGGTATAAGACAGAGGGTGGATTTTTCAATGAAGAAGATATACATCATTGAATTTTCACTAGATATTATCGTATAGTTATAGTAGTTAGTCATAATTTTGTTGTATGAGGGGTGTAACTCAATGTTAAAAGTTCAAGAAATTCGGGAATTAATAAAATTGGTGGATCAATCTAGTATTGATGAGTTTGTATATGAAAACGAAGGTTCAAAAATTAAAATGAAAAAAAATGTTTCAGCTACATATGTTTCACAAGTTAGTGCTGCTCCATCTCAAATTGAAGCTGTATCAACTCCAGTAGCACCAATCGTTCAAACCGCAACACCATCCGTTGCCGTTCAGGAAGTAAGCCAAGAAGTTCAAAAGCAAGAAACTGTAAAGCAAGCCGATACAACAAATCTTCACAAAATTGTATCTCCTATGGTTGGAACTTTCTATGCTTCACCAACTCCAGATGCTGACGCCTATGTGAAACAGGGATCGAACGTAACAAAAGATTCCATTGTATGCATTGTCGAAGCTATGAAATTATTCAATGAGATTGAGGCAGAAATTGACGGAGAAATTGTTGAAATCCTCGTTAAAGATGGTCAATTAGTAGAATACGGACAGCCTTTATTTTTAGTAAAACCTTAAGTTAGGAGCGATAACAGGATGATAAAAAAACTGTTAATTGCAAACAGAGGAGAAATTGCAGTTAGAATTATTCGTGCATGCCGTGAAATGGGAATTGAATCGGTAGCTGTTTTCTCTGAAGCAGACCGAGAAGCATTACATGTTCAGCTGGCAGACGAAGCCTACTGTATAGGACCAACTTCATCAAAAGACAGTTATTTAAATGTAACAAACCTTATTAGTGTAGCAAAGTTAACAGCTTGTGACGCTATCCACCCAGGTTATGGGTTCTTAGCTGAAAACGCTGATTTCGCAGAGCTTTGCCGGGAATGCAATATTACATTCGTCGGTCCAAGCCCTGAAGCGATTACAAAAATGGGTACAAAGGATATTGCAAGGGAAACCATGCGGGAAGCCGGTGTTCCAATTGTCCCAGGGTCAACTGGGATTATTAACGACATCGATGAGGCGCTTGAACTTGTGAAAAAAATCCAATATCCAGTAATTATTAAAGCAACAGCGGGTGGAGGCGGCAAAGGGATTCGCGTTGCCAAGAATGAACAGGAATTAGTAAAGGGCATAAGTATTACACAGCAAGAAGCGATGACAGCCTTTGGAAATCCTGGTGTCTACATTGAAAAATATATTGAGGATTTCCGTCATGTTGAAATCCAAGTCCTTGCTGACTCCTACGGAAACACCATTCATTTAGGAGAAAGAGACTGTTCCATTCAACGAAGACTCCAAAAGCTTCTTGAAGAAACACCATCACCAGCATTAGATGGTGAAATCCGGGAAGAAATGGGAAGTGCGGCTGTAAAAGCTGCAAAAGCAGTTGATTATTCAGGTGCCGGCACGGTAGAATTTATATATGACTACCGCAATCGGAAATTTTATTTTATGGAAATGAATACACGGATTCAGGTGGAACATCCTGTAACGGAAATGGTCACCGGGATAGATCTCATTAAAGAACAAATCCGAGTGGCTTCTGGAGAGAAACTAAAGTTAAATCAGAAGGATGTAACTTTCACTGGATGGGCAATTGAGTGTCGGATTAATGCCGAAAACCCAGAAAAGAATTTTCTCCCATCAGCCGGAAAAATCAACATGTATCTTCCACCAGGTGGATTTGGTGTACGTATTGACTCAGCAGCTTATCCAGGGTATACGATTCCGCCATATTACGATTCCATGATTGCAAAAGTCATTGCATATGGCGCAACCAGGGAAGAGGCAATTTCAAGAATGAAACGTGCTTTAAGTGAATTCGTTGTCGAAGGTATCCATACAACCATTCCATTCCATTTAAAACTGCTCGATCATGAAAAATTTGTAGAAGGCGGCTTTAATACAAAATTCTTGGAATTGTATGATGTGATGAAGTCTCATTAATATTTGGAGGTGTTATGAATGAGTGAGTTTAGTGTCTTGGAAATGGAACAAGGCAATAACGGACATGGAAAAGTTGAAATTGCTCCTGAAGTGATTGAAGTGATTGCAGGCATTGCTGCTTCTGAGGTGGAAGGTGTTGCTGCGATGCGTGGGAATTTCGCAACAGGTGTGGTTGAACGTTTAGGGAAAAAAAACCACGGTAAAGGCGTCAAAGTAGAACTAACCGAGTCAGGAATAAAAGTTGATGTTTATTGTATGATGAAGTTTGGAATATCCATTCCATCTGTTGCAAGTAAAGTTCAGGATAATATTCGGCAAGCATTGCTGAATATGACTGCTCTTGATGCAGAGGAAGTAAACATTCATGTGGTAGGCATACAATTTGAAAACCAAAAGAATGAACCAGAGATAATCGACACTGAAGTCTAATATTTGGAAACCAAAGGATTTTATTCCTTTGGTTTTTCTATTTCTAGAATTTAGTTTTAAATAAAAGTGCTTACATATTGGAAAAATAACAAGGTTAGAGTGCGAATCATTTTTAGTTATGCTATTATCGTTAATGTGAATCCTATTC
>NZ_JBALSN010000482.1:0-4410 GCF_036966985.1 Neobacillus drentensis
GGAAGGTGAACATCAAACTGCAAATAATTTTATGAAAAGCCTATGAAAATGGAAAATGGATTGAAAAGGAATTTCCTTTCCCTGATGTCATATATAATGCAAGTTATCTTGCAAGTGAGAAAACTAAACCAATCCTTGATTATTTGTATGAAAGGATTCCGTTTACAAGTCATTCAATAGGGGACAAATTAACGGTTTATAACAGAATTAATAAGGCAAATAAATTTAAACAATACCTTATTCCTTTTTATGAATTAACTGACATTCAGATTTTCTTTGACATGATCAGACAATATCAAAAAGTTATCATCAAACCATTATCTGGCCATCAAGGTGGGGGTATTATTTTTATTGAAAAAGATGGTTCAAATCATTACAAAATAAATGATGCAGGATTAGAATCATCGATTAATGAAAAACAATTGATAGAATTGGTATCCCATAAAATACACGAACAAGATTACGTAGTTCAACAGTTTATTACAAGTCAAACAAAATCTGGTCTTGTTTTTGATTTCAGGTTGCATGTACAAAAAAATGGAGAAGGAAAATGGGTGATCACTTCTATTTATCCACGGATCGGGCGTTCAGGGACTATAACCTCTAATATGGGGAGTGGCGGCTATAGTACTTACCTGGATATTTTCTTGAAACACGAGTTTGATGATTCCTGGTTTGATATTAAAAGGTACCTTGAACAGTTTGCGATCAGTTTCTCAAATCATTTTGATTCTTTATATGACAATGAATTAGATGAATTAGGAATTGACGTCGGAATTGATGCAAACCACAAACTATGGCTTTTTGAAGTCAACTGGAGACCAGGTCCGCCAAATATATATAGTCTTGAATTAGATGTAGCTAAAAATACGATTTTGTATGCAAAATATTTAGCAAATAAAAATAAACATTAAACAAAAAAAGGCAGCTTACCACTCATGAACATCAACTCCAATTGTAAACAATTGGGTTGTCATTCATTAAAAGAAAGCTGCCTTTTTATGTTAAAATTTTTTATCATTTAACTTCTTAAATAGTCAATAACATCATCAAAGTCTGAGTCATTCCCGCCCGTTTTGAAATAAACAATGTCATTAGGCAGTAAAAAAGAATCAAAAAACCTCTTTATTTCATCGGCATCTGAAAAATGATACACATTATGCGGATTTACTCCTGCCTCTATAGCAGGCTTTTGAAAATCTTTTGCAATAAACCCTTTGGTGATGAGAATATCGACCCCCGAAGCAGCGATTAAATGTCCTGCCTTTTCGTATTCTTCATCTGCATATTTTCCAAGTGCCGTCATTCTTCCCAGAACCGCAATTTTTCTTTGGGATGGCAATGCGATCTTGCTTAATGTTTCTAAGCCTGTTCTTAAAGAAGCAGGATTTGACTTCCACGTATCATCCACCAACGTAATGTGATTTCGTCCTTCCATTACTTGAAAATGGGATCTCATGTGAGGATAAGAAGATAATCTTTTTAAAGCATAGTGAATATCCACACCTAACATGGCAGCAGCTGCTAATGAAGCGGCTGCATTATAAACACTATGCTCACCAAGACCCGGTATATATCCTTGGTATTCACTTTGCATATATTCCATCCAAAAAGTCATGCCGGTTGAAGTATATTGATAATTCTTAATCCTAAAAATAGCATTCTTGTTTTTTCCGAATGTGATAATCTCTCCTTTAAATTTAGATGTATCGATCGAGGAGAGATAGGGGTCGTCCGAATTTAGAATGAGAATTCCCTCATTGTTCATCCCTTCCATTATTTTTGCCTTTTCTACTAGATAACGATCAAATGATCGAATTTTATCCGTATGATCGACATCAATCATTGTCATTATCCCAATCGTAGGGTAAAAATACTTACAGGATTCCGTCATATCCCCTTTTTTAGATACAGCTGTTTCAAACACTGCCACATCCGTATCTTCCTCAATTCCCAATAAATAAGAAAGATTGTAATAGTCGGCATTTTTGCTGGATATGGTCGCCTGGACATTGTGTGTATCTTCTAATATGTGTTTTAGCATTTCCTTCGTCGTAGACTTTCCACATGTACCTGTAATGGCCACTACAGGAATGTTAAACAGGTGCCTGTAATACGAGGTGAAGTTAAAGAAACTGTCTTGGATATCCTTCACCATAATGATTTGCTCAGAATTTAATTTTTTCATATGGGAAAATGGAGTATCTGTAACAATAAATACATTCTTGTAATTCTTTATCCTTTCAACCGGCATCTCTCGATTGTTCAAACGAAAATATAATGTATGACTCCTAATTTCAAATCTGCTATCAGTGACCGTCTTAATCCGTATCCCTTTTTGCTTTTCATGTGGCTGAATGTTCATGGCAGTTAAAATGTTTTCCAATAATAATGTCTTCAAAATGTCCCTCCTGAAGTTCCTTTTTTGAAAAAAAGCAGCTTCCCATTAAAACAGGTTGTGGTGATTGAAAATTCAAAGGCTAATATATCATATGACATGTCCCCTAAAGCAGGTGTGTGATAACCACTCAGGTAATTAGCGGAATTTGTCATAAACATAAAAGTTTTAGAATTTGAACTGAATGACCCATAAACCCACTTAATCTATGATTATAAGAAAAAAAGAGGACCTTTATCCTTATAACGGACAAAGTATCCTCTTCTGTTAATGGATTAGGACTGCTTTATTATGACGCCAGGCCCTCATCGTTTATTACCTGATAATATAAAAATGGTTGTTATAATGAGAAAGGAACCAATCCATTCGGCCGGGCCAAAAGATACTTGAAGCCAAGCAACGGCCAAAAAGGCAGCCGATAGTGGCTCAACACAAGCGAGAAGACTGGCTTCAGACGCACCAATGAACTTCAAACTTTCCATAAAGCAAAAAAAGGCAATTAAAGTACCGAAAATAATCACAAAAACCACAGCAATAAATGATGATAAACTCCAATGTCCCTGAAACTTCCACGGAGGATGAATGAAACTAAAGCCAATTCCGCCAATCAACATTCCCCAGCCAACGGTAAGAAGTGAGCCCCATTTTTCTAATAATTTGCCAGGATAGAGTGTATAAAATGCGAGAGCAAAAGCGGAGAGGATTCCCCATGTAAAGGCAGAGCCTGAAATGGATAAGGAATGAATACTTCCTTTTGTAACAAGTAGAAATGTTCCGAACAGGGCTAATCCTATCGCCATTACTTCATTTTTCGCAGGTAATTTCTTTGACCGAAAAGTTAAATAACAGACAATAATGACTGGTGCCAGGTACTGTAATACCGTGGCAGTTGCTGCATTTCCATATTCGATAGCGGCAAAGTATGTATATTGCACACCAAACATGCCAAGTATCCCAAAAATAACTAGGCGTAATATATCCTGTTTATTTTTCCATATGCTCCAAATATTTTGTTTTTTGAATGTTTGTGCAAAAAATAACAAGCCAAGGCCTGAAAAAATGAGCCGGTTAACCACTAACCAATTGGTACTAAAACCTTGTGTGTGAAATAAATATTGAGCTACTGTTCCTGAAACACCCCAAAGTGTTGCTGCAATAAGCACTAAAAAGATACCTTTTAACCTTGGCCTTGGGGAGGAAACTGCTGCAACTTGCGAATTCATTCGATCCCTCCATTGTGTGAAAATACTAAAGTATTAATCTTTTAACAATGATTATATCATGTATTTGTAAATTAGTTTTAATTAATAGGAGTTTCGTCAAAGATCGCCTGGAATGAGGTACAACACAAGTCATCTGTTCGCTTTATTCCTTTAAAGTATGTTATTATTCATAATATTACCAACCGAGAAAGGATGAATAAGATGTCATTGGAAAGTGTAAAGGCCCATTTTAAACAATGGAATCGTGAAAATGATGTAATGGAATTTGAAACCTCCAGCGCAACAGTAGAGCAAGCCGCTGAGACAATTGGAGTGGCCCCAGCTCGAATTGCTAAAACCTTATCATTTAGGGGAAGTGAGGATAAAGCTATTTTGATCGTTGCGGCAGGGGATGCAAAAATCGAAAATAAGAAGTTCCGGCAGCAATTCGGTTTCAAAGCACGAATGCTCTCCCCGGATGAAGTACTCGAACAAACAGGACATGCCATTGGTGGTGTATGCCCGTTTGGGTTGAATAATGAACTTGACGTGTACTTGGATGTCTCCATGCAGCGCTTCGAAACACTCTACCCAGCTTGCGGAAGTACCAACTCTGCAATTGAATTAACGAAAGAAGAGTTATTTACCTATTCTTTTGCAAAAGACTGGATTGATGTATGTAAAGGTTGGGAAGAAGAGGGACTGCCATCACAACTAAATCAACAAATTGAGGTTTAAATTTAATGATCATCCTAGATGCCAGTTGAGTTATACGTAAGAATTCGTTCAACAGTAACCATAGAAGTCCTA
>NZ_JBALSN010000482.1:4594-6607 GCF_036966985.1 Neobacillus drentensis
TCCTATGATGCCCATTGATCCAAAATATCCCACCCATGGCAATCAATACAGTACTAAATGCTCATCAATAAGAAAATCAAAAAAAGACTGGGCAAATTGCTCAGTCTTCCTTCATAATATAAATCAATTAAAAAACACTTTCCCCATTATCATAATTAAATAGCCATTCAATTCCAAACTTATCTTTTAAAGAACCATAGCATTTGCTCCAGAAGGTTTCTTGAAGCTCCATGACTACCGTACCGCCTTCTTTCAGTTGGTTAAAATAAGTGTTAATCTTATCCAAGTCTTTATTAACAATAGATAGACTTATGTTATTACCTGCTACAAACGGCATTCCAGGGAAAACATCAGAAAACATGACGTTGCTTCCATCAATATTAAGCCTTGTATGCATGACCAAGCCTTTTGCTTCTTCTGGAAGGGCATAGTCTGGGTGCTGTGGCGCTTCCCCAAACGTCATAATTTTCGGCTTTTCTAAGCCAAATACCTCCGCGTAAAATTCTGCTGCCTCACGACAATTCCCATTAAAATTAAGATATACATCAACAGACATGTATGATAACCCCTTTTGTGTAAAATTTAAACATTGGTAATTGTACCATTTACTGGATAAATTTCAAATTTCCACTTAGTCCAAGCTCCAAACCTAACACTGATTAAATAATTTAGTCCCCGGGCGAATACAATTTACAATCATCCTATTTTGAATTTACAGAAAGAGGGTAACTTGTGATGAAATTCAAAATACACCGTTGTAATTGCCGGAAACTCTGGTCTATTCAAACGCGAAAAACAAAGTTTACCGCATTTTCTCTTCTCCTCGATGGAAGTTGGGGCACAGAATTGAAACCCCATCGGAAATATAACCCCAAAGGATTTGTGACGACAAACGCTAAACAAGATCTAACTGTTAATCCAACAGCTGAAGAAGTAGAGAAATTTGAAAAAGTGGCAAAACTAATTTATGACAAAAAGAATGTTAATTTTAACGTGCTCCAAGGCGAATCTTTATTCTTCGCCGAAGACGGCACGTGTTATCTGCTAAAAAAATTGTAACTACTAACCTATCAATAATTAAAATGCTTCTGAACAAATTCTCCAATTTCGTCAATCGCTTGTTGACCTTCTGGTATCGCAAACGTTTGAAAAACATGCCACATGTCGTCCCATACTTTAAAGGTTACTTCCACACCTGCTTCACGGGCACGATCGACTAATCGGGCTGAATCACTTAAAAGGATTTCATCGTTACCTACATGAACCAACATCGATGGAAGACCAGACAAATCCGCATAAATGGGTGATACAAGTGGATGACTGAGATCCAAATCCCTGGTATATAAAGTTGGTATCGCTCGGGTTGCATCTGGTGATAACCATGGATCAACTTCGGCTCTAGTTTTCATGGATTCACCGGTACCTTCCAAATCTGTCCACGGAGACAATAGTACTGACAAAGCTGGCAATTCTTCATCTTCACCTTTTAATGAAAGGAGGGTAGCAAGCGTTAGACCGCCGCCAGCCGAATCGCCACCGATGATAATTTTATCAGGAGCTATACCGGAGGAAATCAACCAGCGATAAACTTTTACAGCATCCTCAATCGCAGCTGGAAATGGGTTTTCTGGTGCAAGTCGATATTCAGGAACTAAAACCCGTGCCGCTGTTGACTGTGATAGTTTCGAAGCCAGGTAGCGATGAGTGTTACAGCTTCCCATTATGTATGCTCCACCATGAAGATAAAGAAACACTCGGTCTTCGACAGCATTAGGTGCGATGACCCATTCTGCCGGGATGTCATCAATCTTTGTTTTCTCCACTATGATATCCGGTGCCACAGGGGTTAAGGAGGATAATGCTTCTAGTCCCTGCCTAGCTATTTCAATGTCCGTTCCTGCTGTTTGGCTTGCTTTTGCCGTCATTAAATATTGTCTTACTAGTAAACTTTCTTGACTTGCCATGACGAATTTCTCCTTTCAATCTAAAATGTAAGCGTGTACATATAGGTAT
>NZ_JBALSN010000482.1:6646-6883 GCF_036966985.1 Neobacillus drentensis
GGTATTTCTCTATGATTCTTTAAAATCCTCCATAATTTTACAACAATTTTATGAACGAAAACCCCTGCACAAAAAAATGCAGGGGCCTTAGAACGTTATCGAGGCGTGATTGGCTTAACAGTAATAGCAGGGGAGCTAGTCGAAATAATACATCCTTCTAAATGGTCGGGACTTAATAAGCCTAAATTGACAGCAGCTTTGATTTTTACATCGTCCGGTTTTTTCACTACCTGGATG
>NZ_JBALSN010000483.1:0-1885 GCF_036966985.1 Neobacillus drentensis
AGACACATGTAAATATGTTTTCTAATTCGCTTTTTTTGGGTGGGCAGAACCCTCTTCAGTTAAAAAGAAGGATAAACTGAAATTTTTTTGTGAAACATAGGGATGGTTCTAGTGGCTTTTTTGTAATTGCCAAAGCCCCTATTTCACCCACCTAAAAAGCCTTTGATTAAAAATAGACAAAAAAGAGAGAATGCCATGTGCATTCTCTCTAAATTATTAACGAATCCAAACACATTTAGAAATGTTAATTAAAGGACTTAAGTGGAGGTATACCACTATTGCAATTAAATTAAAAAGTATTTGTAAGGCAGCAATAAAATCCTAAATACGTGTTCTCTTAGTAAAGAGTAATAGTCATCGTGATGATTAATAGGTTTAGAATGTTTATTGTCCGATAATATCCTATTATAATCGTTAAGAAGTTTGTCTAGTTCTTGGCTGCAATAGATGGTTTCTTCATTTTGAAGTCCTTTTGTCATTCCTAATTTAATCATTTCGTTTTTTTTCTCTTTAATAGCAGCTTCACATAGGTCAAGTCTCATTACCGATAACACCTCGTAAACTTTTAGTAAAACTTTCCGTAAATTTAATATCTAATAGAATTAAAATGAATTATAGCATTTATTAACTGATATGGAATAGATTCGATAAAACAAGATAAAAGGAGACAAAAATAGACGAGGCTTTCAGTTTTTCGACAAAAGGGTCTGTTTAACTCATTCATTTGGTAGTTTCTAAAGAGTTGAAGGACTTTAAGACTAAAAGGTGCAAAGTGTTCAATGACTAATAGGTAGATAGTAAGCTAGACTTTTAAAAAAACGAGTTTCTTCTATTATAAATTCGATAACGCTTACGAACTGATGAATTAATCCCACCGTTTGGCTGATGTAAATTCCGGTACAATGTCACCACCCGATAAGGAAATGCAATGCTCTTTACATGAGTTCAATAAAAAAGCCGGTCAGTGACCGGTGTATTCTATAAAACATTATAATCTAATCCTAACCTCAGTACCGTCCTTAGCTTTGACATCTACGAGTACGAGTCCTTTATGATTTTTCAGTTCTTCAATGATTGGCTTTAGCAGTTTTTTGTCTATTTGTGGAATGGTAATGTCTAGTTGTTTTCTTTCGAAGTGCTCTTTTGTCCATTTGTTTGCCTGTTGATGAATAAATTTTGAAGATAAAATGGAAATACCGAAGTTTAAAATGGCATATGGAATGGGGAACGTGAGCCGAATGTCTTTTGCTTTTACTTTTACATGCAGCATAAGCAACTCACTATTCAATGATGACAGAAACGGTATCTCCGTTTGCCGATTTAACATCCACAATTTGGCCATCTAATTCATTTTCGATTGCTTCGATAATAAGGTGGATGTCGAGATCCTTTACATACTTTTCTGACTGAGGAATACTCGATGCGATGCTGTGTCCAGCCATTAATACTGCCTTGATAAGTTTTACGGGCAAATTGACCGTGACATTATCATTTTCTGCTGATACGACACGAACTTTTAATGTCTTTTCTAAATATTTCGTTGGTTTTTCTACTAGCTTACTTCCTGCTTCTTCTTTCTCTTTTAATACTTGGATCAGTTCTGAGCCCTTACCGGCATCAATTTTCCCCTCTTGGACCATGGTTAATACTTTTGCAATTTCCTCTTTCATGGTAAATTCCTCCCTATTCATTCATCTTTTAAGAGCTTTATGGCTTCTTCAGGAGTGATTTCGCCATTTTCCAACATGGCGACAACCTTTTTCTCGTCTACCTCATTTTTCTTCTTTTGCACATATCCAAGGGCTGAAATGATGTCATTTAGTTTACCTCGAACGGTTGGGTAGGAAATCCCCAATTCCTTTTCAACTTCCTTGATACTTCCTCT
>NZ_JBALSN010000484.1:0-370 GCF_036966985.1 Neobacillus drentensis
TTCCTTGATACTTCCTCTGCATGTTAAAAATACTTCCACAAAATGAAGTTGATCCTTTGATAATGACGCCAGCTTGGAAAATTCAAACTCATTTTCAATCGTCGTGTGACAATGAGAGCATTGCAGTTTCGTAATCTTCAATGTTTTGCTGCAGACAGGACAATTTGTGATTACTTTATAGGCCATAATGAATTCCTTTCCTTTAGTTGATTTGATTATAAATCAATAAATTTAAATAGTAAATAAATAAAATGATTAATTTATCTAAAAAAATTAAAATAATTAATTCGTTAATTAAAATTATTGATTTGTTGTTTTGTTTTCCTAACTAATAGGGGAAGGAGTAAGGAAATAAAAAACCATGCTGTTT
>NZ_JBALSN010000484.1:382-1267 GCF_036966985.1 Neobacillus drentensis
AAAATAACTATTTTTACTCGGCTTTAATAAAGTTCTCAACAACAAAAGCAGAAACACCTAATGCGCTCGAATATTTTCCAAGCCGTGAAAAATCTAAGTGCAACCCATTTTGATGGAGCGCTAGAGTATGTCTTTCAATCGTAGTCCGTATTGGCGACTCAATCCATTCTTTTGCCAATGCTAATCGATTTCCGATTATGACCTGATCGGGGTTAAAGGTGTTAATAATATTATTAATCGCATAACCAAGGTACTGGCCGATTTCTTCAAAGTGACTCTTGGCCATTTCATTACGATTACGACCCTCGGCCAACTTAATCAATGTCTCAAGTGAATCAAAGTCAGCATTTTCCAGAAGTGCATTTTCAGAGGCGTATGCTTCCCAACAGCCTCTGCTGCCACAGCTGCAAGGTTTCCGTTGAGGTCAATAATGATATGACCCATTTCACCGGAAAACCCATTTTTCCCTTGATATAATTCTTTGTTTATTATGATCCCAACACCGATTCCGATTCCAGCACTTATATAAATGATGTTCTGATAATCTTGACCCGCACCGAATTGTTGTTCACCAATAGCCCCAGCATTCGCCTCATTTTCAATGATAACGGGAACATGGTATAAGTCCTCAAGGTCCTTTTTTAATCCAATGTTGGTCCAGCCTAAGTTTGGAGCTAGCAGGACAGTCCCATTTTTGTTTACGATACCAGGCACAGCTACACCAATCCCAACTATTCCATACCGGCTGTTAGGTATCTCATCCAATATCGACCCAATCATATTTTGGATTTTGCTCATAATCGCAGGGTAAGGGGTTCGGTTTACGCTTTCATGTTTCTCTAACAAAATGTTCCCTTTTAAATCCGTCATCACGCATAGAACGTA
>NZ_JBALSN010000485.1:0-8206 GCF_036966985.1 Neobacillus drentensis
AGGTTCAATCACCGCCATAGGAAGCTAACTCTAGTTTTTTTAAACTACTATTCTTGTATATATCATAAATCGAAAGAAGAGTTGACTATTTTTTTATCCGACCTTATGTCTCATTAGTCGAAAAAAAGAGAAGATACCAGGATTAAAGGCCCATCTATTTAATAGTAAATCTCGGGTAATATTTACCGACACGAAATAAAAAAACAAGCACTATTACTTCAATTTTCTAAATATACTATTTTTTCAGTTATTAACCCTTTCTATCTCTGGTAATATAATGAATAACTCCCAACTTTTACTATTAATAACAAGAAAAATGGGATCAATTACATACTGGAGGGAATCTTTATGAAAAAGTTTTCAAAGGCAATTATTCCAACTGCAATGGCTCTAACCATGACTCTATCATCTCCTGCAATGGCCGAACCTCAGTCAAATCCAAACGGACCTTATATTGAGGACGAGCAAAACATCTCATTATCAAGTTATATGTCAAATAAGTAACTAGCCAAAACTCTACAGAAACTTGAAGCATCATCTAAAGGGAAAATGAAGTTAGAGGTTGTAGGATATTCCAATCAAACATTAGATGGATATAAGACCGAAGTCGATAAAGGAGATCCTTTGTATGTCGTCAAATTCGGTGATGCGGATCCAAACAAAAAAAGAATTTTAATTACGACGCAAATCCATGGGAACGAACAAATCGGAACTGAGGCTGCCATTGATATTATTCAAAAACTATCTAGTGGCGGGCAGGAAATAAACGAAATACTAGATAAGGTCTCCATTTGGATTATGCCAAGAATTAATCCAGAAGGAGCAGATAATACATTCGAAGGAAAATGGTACCCTACCCGTTATACACACCAAACTTGGCTTCCAGAAAACATTAATCTTCCTGCAGGTACGGTGGCGCCATGGTACTATAATGCAATCGGTGATGAGAGAGGCCAGACAAATGATGGCCGTGTGGTCTATGGAATCCCTGGTTATGACCAAAACCGAGACTACAATCCGAATTTGGATTTTAGAGTAGAAAATGAAGATCCAGCGAAAGTAGCCGCATTCCTAAATAACGGAACAACAAATAACAGCAATAACGGCGGCTTTTATGTAACAGCCGAGGCCAGAACCGTTACAAGCGTATTTAAAGAATTTAAACCTGATGTATATGTTGATGTTCACCACCGTGGGTTCAATACGCTTTCAGATGAAGATAACAGATCTGTTCCAGTTCAAGTGGCAGCTGTAGTAGCAGACCCTTACACGGATCCATTCTCAGGTAACCAATATGAAGTGGATGCAGACGTATTAAAGCTTGGCAAACAAGTTAATGCACTGGCCAATCTCGCTCTTCAAAGAGGGAACTCACATTATGGCGCTGTTCAAAAATATCCTGATGTTAACCTTCCAGGTACAGCTCTAGGTGCGTTTGCATTAAATGATGCAGCCATTATGTTGATTGAACTCAAAGGACAAAGCCAGACACTAGGACAAAAACAGGCTGGCATGCTGAAAGAAACAGTCAAAGTACCATTATTTGAGGTATTTAAAGGACTTGCGGACGGATCGATTCATGATGTGGATACAGCGATTTATGATGCGATTCCAGAATCAACGAATAGAATTGAGGACCCAACTACAAGAGATTAATTCATATGTGATAAATTAAGCTGACCCAAAAGTCTGATGAAATATCACCTTTTAGGTCAGTTTTTTCTATTATATGTAAACCAAAAAGTCACCAATTGGTGACTTTTTGTCCTGTATTGTGTTGATCCTTTTCCTATAAAATTCTTTACTAGATACTATATCTTATATTACTCCCTGTGCAATCATGGCATCCGCTATTTTTACGAATCCGGCTATATTTGCGCCGACAACAAGATTCCCGGAGGCATCGTAATCCTCTGATGCTTTCATACTCTTACTATATATATCTTTCATGATCCCTTGTAATTTTAGGTCCACTTCTTCTTGTGTCCAAGCCAGCCTTGCACTATTTTGCGCCATTTCTAACGCAGAGACTGCAACTCCGCCTGCATTTGCTGCCTTGGCAGGAGCAAATAAAACATGCTGTTCGATAAACGTCTCGATAGCTTCAAGAGTTGATGGCATATTTGCACCTTCGCCCACTGCCTTAACCCCATTCGAAACTAAAACTTCTGCTGCTTCCTTATTTAACTCATTTTGTGTTGCACAAGGTAAAGCAATATCGCAAGGGATGGCCCAAATGCCTGAACACCCTTCTTGATAGATTGCATCTGGATGTTCTTTAACATATTCAAAAATTCTTTTATTCTCGACTTCTTTTAATCGTTTGACCGTATCTAAATTAATACCATTTGGATCATAAACGTAACCGCCTGAATCACTGCATGCTAGCACTTTTGCACCAAACTGGTTAGCTTTTTCGATGGCATAAATAGAGACATTTCCAGAACCCGATACTACAACTGTACTTCC
The DNA here is from genome assembly GCF_036966985.1 of Neobacillus drentensis. Lineage (GTDB taxonomy): Bacteria > Bacillota > Bacilli > Bacillales > Cytobacillaceae > Neobacillus > Neobacillus drentensis_E. The sequence goes on from NZ_JBALSN010000485.1 coordinate 2,470, forward strand.
TTCAAAGCTTAATCCTTTATCAATGAGCATTTCTTCAACAAAGTATACTAATCCATACCCTGTTGCCTCTTTCCGGCCTAAGCTTCCCCCATAACCAATACCTTTTCCAGTTAAAACCCCTGCTTCATAAGCACCTTTTAATTTTTTATATTGTCCAAACATATACCCGATCTCTCTAGCCCCTACTCCGATATCCCCAGCGGGAACATCAACATCAGGCCCAATATGCCTGCTAAGCTCCGTCATAAAACTCTGACAGAAACGCATAATCTCAAAATCAGACTTCCCCTTAGGGTCAAAGTCAGAACCACCTTTTCCACCGCCGATTGGCTGCCCTGTTAATGAGTTCTTAAAGATTTGCTCAAAACCGAGAAACTTTATGATACTTGCATTAACTGAAGGGTGAAAACGGAGACCTCCCTTATAAGGTCCAATCGCACTGCTAAACTGAACACGATACCCTCGATTCACTTGTACATTTCCTTGATCATCTACCCATGGCACTCGAAAGCTAATTAATCGCTCAGGTTCCATCATTCTTTCGAGAACTGCTTGCTTAATATATATTGGATTTTTCACAAGGACAGGTACTAAAGAATCAAGTACTTCTTTAACAGCCTGCTGGAATTCCCCTTCATTTGGATTACGTAATTGAACCGTTTTAAATAAACGATCTACGTAATCTTTCACGATCTGCATTTGATTCTCTTCTACTCTGTCCAGCATTTTCATCTCGGTCAGCCCCTAATGTATTATAAAGTTAAGAAAATTCCCTTTTCTTACGTGTATTTTCATTTTATAATTTAATAATTAATAGTTTCAATCTTAATTTACGATGAAATTAATGCGTTTAACGCATTAAAATGGAGTGAAATGAAAATGGAGACAAGGCAAATTCAATATTTTCTAGAAGTGGCAAAAAGAGAGCATGTAACTGAAGCAGCAGATGCCTTGCATGTTGCCCAATCTTCCGTTAGCAGACAAATCTTCAATTTAGAAGACGAATTAGGTGTAAAACTCTTTATACGTGAGGGAAGGAGTGTAAAGTTAACCCCTCTAGGCAGAATTTTTTATGAACGGATGCAACAAGTATGGTATTTGATGGAGGATGCAAAGAGAGAAGTAGAAGAAAATTTAAATCCTGAAAAAGGAACTGTACGAATTGCATTCCCTATTAGCATGGCGGCCCATACATTGCCTTCCATCATTTACGCTTTTCGTACTCGGTACCCAGACGCGAAATTTCAAATGAGCAATGCCCTTTATTATGATTTAATTGATGGTGTTGTAAATGGAGAATTTAATTTGGCCATGATTGCACCCATGCCCAATCAGGATAAAGAGAAAAAAATCAAAGGAGCTACGTTATTTACAGAAAATATCGTGGCCCTTATCCCTCTTCATCATCCATTATCTGATCGGAAAACAATTCGGCTGCGGGATTTAAGGAATGATTCATTTTGTGTCCTTCCTGAAGGGTTTGTATTTCGTGAACAAGTGGTTCAAGCATGTAATGATGCAGGTTTTTCTCCACAAATCGCCTTTGAAGGAAAAGATATTGATGCATTAAAAGGGTTAGTCTCTGCAGGCTTAGGTGTAGCATTGATGCCAGAGATGACATTGGTAGATAACACCCCGCGGTCTACCGTGGTGATTCCAATATCCGATGCGAATCTGACTCGAACAGTCGGTGTCATCTATCCGACGCAGAGAAAACTGCTTCCCACCGAAGCATTATTTTATGATTTTTTGCTTGAAACTTATGAAAGATTAAATGAGTTTCGGAATTAATATGTTCCTAGCCTCCAGAAGTAGAAAAAAGAGGCAGGCCTTTAAAAGGTCCTGCCTCCCGATATTTAATGATTACTGTACCTGTAATGGAGACTGCCGTTTGAATTTGACGATAAAAAATGTCAAAGTTGCAGCCAGGAATAAGACAAAGAAAATCGCAATGTGCCCGATATTATTCCACATATAACCAAAATCACCGGTTGAAATAATCGACCTGAAGCCAGAAATCGAATAGGTCATAGGTAAGAATTTCATTATATTTTGAAGGAATGTTGGACCTAGTTCAATCGGGTACGTTCCTGCACTTCCTGTTAGCTGCAATATCAAGATAATAACCGCTAAGAAACGTCCAGGATTATCAAGAGCTGTAACAAGGAATTGAATGATGGCTAAGAATGCCCAGCTCGTAAATATACTTAGCATAATGAAATATGGAATGCTCTTCACTTCGAGTCCAAGACCCAACAGCATAACAGCATCGACTAAAAGCGCCTGGCCAATTCCTACTACTAAAATAACACTTGTTTTTCCAATGAACCATCTAAAACCGTTTTTCGGCTCCGAGGCTGGTTCAAACATTGGAAAAATAACTGAGAGCATCAGAGCACCGACAAAAAGACTAAGTGACAAGAAATAAGGTGCTAATCCACTACCATAGTTTGGAACATGATTCATCTTGTTGTTCGATAGTTTTACTGGTTTAGCGAACATATCATAAACTCGATCATTGGCTTTCACATCACTGGCATCCTTGGCTCCGTCAGACAGTTGATCACCCAATTCCTTTGAGCCATCCACTAGTTTAGTCATCCCGCCGTTTAAATCCTTTGAACCAGTCGCAAGGGCGGACATTCCGTTATTTAAATCTTTTTCACCCTGATATAACGATGTGGTTCCAGATGCTAATTTATTTGCGCCTTGTGCTAACTTATTTGTCCCTTCATTCAATAAAGTGGAGCTGGATGATAATTTCCCTAACCCTGCAGTTAGGCTGCTTGAACCACTTTCAATTTGACCGAATCCTTTTTGTGCCTCATCAATCTTCGAACCAAACAGGGTAAGTCCTTGATTTAACTGTTCTTGACCATTTAATACCTGTTTTGCTCCACCAGATAATTGGTTAATACCATCAGCCAATTTCTGTTGACCTTGATTCAAGTGATTAGCACCTGCGGCTAATGAATCGGAGCCCTGCTTTATCTGCTCTGCACTGCTAGACAAATCGCCTGCACCAGAAGCCACCTGCTGGCTGCCTTCCGACAATTTGGTTAAGCTATCCTTTAGAGCGTTCAGTTTTTCCTTCTCTGTTGGATCAGTCGTATTATCCTCCATGCTACTTACTTGGTCGAGCAGCTGCTGAAGTCCTTTACTGACCGTGTCGGCACCGGACTTTGTTTGGTCTGCGCCTGACTTCCATCTATCTAAGGAAGCTGAGAGCTGCTCAGAACCTTTTACAATCTGTTTTGACCCATTTTGAAGATTAGGTACATTTTCTCCAGCAGATGTTAAACCATCAGATAATTGCTTCGTCCCATCCTCCGCCTTTTTCGCACCAGCTAACAGCTTCGTATTGGCATCTTTCATTTGTGTGAGGCCCGTGCTGAATTGCTCCAATCCGCTTTGAAGTTTCTCTGAACCCGATGAAGCTGAAACTACACCATTTGAAAAAGCAACAGATTTATCTGCTAAAACCTCAAGGTTTTGCTTGATGGTCTTAGCGCCATCGTCCACTGATTTTGCACCATTCGCTAATTTTTCTGCACCGCTTTTAGCAGATGTAATTCCATATGATAAACTGCCAGCCCCTTCTTTGGCATCTGACATCCCGTTTGAAAGTTTCCCCGCTCCATCACTTGCCTTATTCAACCCTTTAGCGACATCCTTTAAACTATCAAACATAGATTCAGCATAGGTTTTCGTTACGGATTCGGATACGGCTTCTTTAATTTTTTCAACAGCCGAATCGCCGATTTTGGATGATAAATAGTTATTACCTTCATTAACGGTATAGATCAGATTTAGTTTTTGGGGATTTTCACTTTGAAGCGTCGTGGCATTTTTTGAAAAATCTTTTGGAATTTCAATCTCCAAATAATAATCCTGATTCTTCAAGCCTTGTTTTGCCTTTTCTGCACTGACAAAATTCCAATTAAAAGTATTTTTCTCTTTCAAGTTCTCAACTAAATCACTGCCAACTGTTATTTGTTCTCCATTGTACTCGGCACCGTGGTCATTATTGACAATTGCTACAGGCATTCTGTCCAAATGGGAATATGGATCCCAAAAGGCCCATAAGTAGGTTCCACTATAAAGAACCGGAATCGTCATCACACCGATAATGGCGATTAGCAATTTACGCGTACGAAAAATCCGCAGAAATTCACTTTTCACAGAAGGGAAAAATCTCATGTAACTCACCTCATTCATTCTACTTCTCAACTCGACCCGTTATGACTATAACCCCCATTTAGTCATTTTAGGATAAAAAAGAATAATATCACCTGATTGACCATTTTAGTTTTTTAGTCATTTATAAGACTTTGTTATAATACCACAACTTATTTTTAGTTTCAACCATTTTAATGTTGATATTTGTTTTGAGAAAAGACCATCAAGTCAATACTAGTAGCGGAGAAGAACGGGAAAAAACCATGCCCGATCAGATGGAACGGCTGATTCATGAAGGGAAAATTGTGTTAGGAGAAGAATCACTATGACCAAGGAAGAGGTAGTTAAACTTTTAATACTTATAGAATCGGTATATCCCAACTGCGTATTAAAGGACGAGACGGTCCAGCAATGGTTCCAATTTTGTTCTAAAATGGATTATGAAAAAGTAATGGACCGGGTGAAAAACCACATTCGAAAAAGTCCATTTCCGCCTGCATTTGCTGATATCGCTGTATTCGCTTCTGAAGAAAATGATTTTCCAAAAACATTACAAACATGGTTGTGGAAAGGACGGGAGAAAATGAAACATGAATGGAAATCCGACCAATGGCTTGCAGAATATTCAGCAAGATAAAAAATAAACCGAAAATATAAAGTTTCATTAAGAAACCTTATATTTTCGGTTTTTAAAGTTTATCTGTATGAAGCTATAATAGCCCCACTAATTGAAGACCATGAGTAATTCCATTGTCGTCAACGGATTTTGTCACATATTTTGCGACTGCCTTAACACTTTCTTCCGCATTCCCCATTGCCACACTATTTTTTATAGTTGTTAGCATTTCCAAATCATTAAGCCCATCACCAAAGGCAAATTGGTTTTCTTTTGAAATACCTAGTTTTTCAACTATTTTTTCAATCCCTTTTGCTTTGGAGCCACCATTAGGGAGTACATCGACTGAAACAGGATGCCATCTTACAAAATCAAAATCACGAAACTCCTGTTCATATTGTTTCTCTTCCCCTTCTGGACAGAAAAGGAGAGTTTGAAACAGCTCGCGTCCTTTGTAATAATGCGGATCGTGCGAAGGAAAACGGCTAATTTTTAATGTAGCAATACTTTCTGTAATGTAGCTATGCTCTGGTACATTCGTTTTCATATCCTCGTGATCCATAAAGACTACCGGATGATTGTTAAGCAGAGCTGCTTCTGTTAACTTTTCAATTGCTGAGGCATTTAAAGAATTTTTATATAACACTTCGCCTCTTAACACGACGTATTGTCCGTTATAACTTACAAATGTAGTAATCCCTAATTCTTTTCGCAGATCCTCAAACATAAACGGAGCTCGTCCAGTAGCAATGGCTACTTCATGTCCAAGTTCCTTTAATTTAAAGATGGATTCTTTCGTTGAAAGCGGTAATTCTTTATCATGATTAAGCAAGGTTCCATCTATATCAAAGAATATAATGCTTTTATCGCTCATTTTTAGTTCCAACTTTCGATGTGTATTTTTAAATTATTATGTACCATTATAAATCACTCGAACAATAC
>NZ_JBALSN010000486.1:0-1417 GCF_036966985.1 Neobacillus drentensis
TAATTAACGCAGGTGCTGTTACAGGTGCAGTAACAACCGATAATAACGGAAAGAAGAATAGCGATAAGATAAAGAATCCGGCTGTTACTAATGCTGCAAATCCAGTTCTAGCACCAGAGGCAACCCCTGCAGATGACTCAATGTAAGATGTAGTGGTAGATGTACCTATTACAGCACCGACGATTGTTGCAATCGAATCTGAAACTAGTGCACGCCCAGCTCGAGGCAGCTTATTGTCTTTCATAATTCCCGCTTGGTTTGCTACTGCAACGAGAGTACCGGCATTGTCAAAGAAATCAACAAACAAGAAGGTAAGCACAATGCCAAGCATGGCTGTTGTATAGAAAGAACTATCTCCGAATGAAGTGAAGGCTGCACCAAAAGTAGGCGCTATGCTCGGAACGGAATCGACCACTTTAGTCGGCATATCAATTAAGTTAAAGATCATTCCCACGATTACTGTGATGACCATTCCATAAAATACGGCTCCGTTAATACCTTTAGTCATCATTATCACTGTTACGACGATCCCAAAAATAGCAAGCAGGGTAGGTCCTTTTGTCAAATCACCTAAACCAACGAGTGTTGCATCATTATTAACCACAATTCCGGCATTTATTAATCCGATAAATGTGATGAACAAGCCAATCCCTGCACCAACAGCGTGTTTTAAATCAACTGGAATCGCGTTAATGATTTTTTCGCGTAGACCAGTGAGTGTTAATAAGAAGAAAAATACACCTGAGATTAATACAGCACCAAGTGCATGCTGCCAAGGAATCCCGCTCCCTAATACAACCGTATAAGCAAAGAACGCATTCAAGCCCATTCCTGGTGCTAGTGCCAGCGGATACTTCCCAAGAAGCCCCATGACAATCGATCCGATTGCAGCAGCAAGTGCTGTTGCCACAAATACTGCACCATAATCCATTCGTAAAGCATCGGGATAGTCCTTTATGGATGCTAACGATAATGTCAATGGGTTAACAACTAATATATAAGCCATTGCTAAGAAGGTGGTTAGTCCTCCAATAAACTCACGGCGATAATTCGTACCATGCTTCTCAAACTCAAAATACTTTTGCATTTCTTTTCCCCCTAAGGTTCTTTTCTTTTTTATTTATGCAAAAAAGCTCCGGCATATTCTACCGGAGCTGACGTAAGGCATGTGCAATAAATAGAGGAAAAGAAAGCATACCTCTTATATTAAACACTGCCTCGTAGTCAAGCCATTTACGGTGGCTCGGTAGAAACTTTTGGGCCATATCCCCAAGATTATACGATGCAATTTTTATTCACTTCTCTTAACACGTTTTTTATTTTAGCAGGAAAGAAACTTCTTGTAAACAAAAAATACGAACGATATTAAAATAAATTTTAACATTGTTCGTGAATATGGATGTTTCTGAAATAAATA
>NZ_JBALSN010000486.1:1439-1979 GCF_036966985.1 Neobacillus drentensis
TATTGTCTAGCTCCAGCGTCTAGGCGCTTCCACTTTTCTTATTCCCACTCTATTGTTGCAGGCGGCTTGCTGGTAATGTCATAAACCACCCGGTTGACATGAGCTACTTCGTTAACAATTCTTGTTGAAATGATTTCTAAAACATCCCAAGGGATTCTTGCCCAATCGGATGTCATTCCGTCAATGGAGGTTACCGCACGAATGCCAATCGTGTAATCGTAGGTTCTTGCGTCCCCCATTACACCGACACTGCGAACGTCTGGTAACACAGTGAAATATTGCCAAATTTCTCGGTCGAGCCCGGCTTTTTTAATTTCTTCGCGAAGAATCCAATCTGATTCGCGGACGATTTCAAGTTTATCTTCTGAAATAGCTCCTAACACACGAATACCAAGACCTGGTCCAGGGAATGGCTGTCTCCAGACGATATCATCTGGAATGCCCAACTCGGTTCCAAGCGCACGGACTTCATCTTTAAATAGAGTGTTCAATGGTTCAATCAGTTTAAACTGCATATCTTCCGGCAGCCCGCCCACATTG
>NZ_JBALSN010000487.1:0-9779 GCF_036966985.1 Neobacillus drentensis
TTGTTAATAATGTGTTTTCCGCTGCTGAATGGATATTAAAAGTAATAGAGATAAAGGTCAATGAGGAATTGAACCTAGGAAAGATTAATACCCTTTTTTCGTTCTTATTGGACTAACGAGGCAGTTTACTTGAAGAAAGAAAAGGGATAAAGTTAATTAAAAAATTTTTGAAAAAACATCAAAATGGAGGATGTTGAAGAAGTGTCTGATTATTACTATATGTTATTTTTGTCAATTGTAATGGTAATTGGTTCCATAGCTATCATTATGTATTATTATAAAAAGCAAAAGAAACAAGGTAGTTCTTATAAAATGCCAATGAAAGAAAGATTTATTATCATTACTTTTACGCTGTTTTCAGTCATTTGTTTTATATACTCCATACGATATTTACCAACTGTAATACTTAATCAAACTGAGGAATTTAAAGGAAAATGTGATGTGTTTATTTTCGAAGGGGTAAAAAGTGAAGGTGGTTTGCAGGTTGAGTTTAAGAAAAAGATTATTGGTTTTTCTCGTCAAGGATATAGTGAAGACCAGGATGGAACTTATTACTGTGAAGTGAAATATTATCGTAATTCAGATATAGGAAAATCATTAAAAATCTATGATTTACATAACCATACATTAGTGAAGCCTAAATAATCTATTTATAACGTTTATTCCACTAAAGGGGGCATAGTTGCAAAATTGGTAGCATTTTTGTTATTGTCTTGACGGTTAGAATATTTAAGGGAGTAAATTAATCATCGTGTAATTCTGTCTTTCGAGGACAAAATATGTTAAGGGATTGTACTGGTAAAGCACTGCCCATTTTTTAATAAGGAGTGAAATGAATGACTGATAAAAACGAACGCAATCGAGTCGATAACGATGCTGGTGAGGCTGTAGGTACTGTTGTTGGTGCTGTCTCTGGTGCTACCGTGGGTCTTGCTTACGGTCCGATTGGTACTGTAGTAGGAGCAATTACAGGTGGAGTGATGGGTAACAATCTCGGCGAAGGAGCCGATGAAGCTAATGACGGTGATGCGAACCGAGAAGATTAGATTAATACAAAGAGGTACATGCATTAAGACTTTCAAAAAGGGAGTCCTTTTATTTTTCTATTAATAAATTCAGCTTTTTAGGTAAATTTCCAAAAAAGATTGTGGAATGTTTCACTTAAAGTAACGGGTGCGATTGTTCAATAAGAGCAGTCGCTTTTATTGTTCCACTAACTGATAGGTTAGTGATTATCTTATTTTCCTCTAAAGATAAATTTTAAAACTTTTTTGAAAGAGTTGAAAACATCGATATTTTCTCTTCTCAGTGGCTGATAGAATAAAAGGGAAGGGGGAGAGACAATTGCTGCAGGAACATGTTTTTTTTGAAGACACAGAGAATGAAATAACCATCAGCAGTACCCGGATCGTGGTAGAGAACAAAGTATTCTCATCCGGGCACCTGGTATCCTATGAAATGACGGTGGAAGAGGTGGGAAGGCCTACGAATTCCCTTTTGTTTAGTATCGGATTCGTCATCCTGGGGGCTACCCTAAACAATAAGAGTCTGGCGATAGCGGGCGGTATTGTGCTATTACTGACCATGATTCTTTGGGCTTTCAGCTACTTACGCCGGGATAAAGGCCTGCTGCTCTCATTTTCTTCCGGGGAGGAATTTATCCTGAACGAACGGAGCTACGACCTTCCGGGGATCCAGCGGGCGTTGAATGAACTCTTGATTTTCAGGGGATGAAAGTAGAAGAAAAGGATACCTGGTTGTTGCCCGAGCCGACCCGAAAAACTAGCAGCCATACAAAGGCACCTTTTCTTTTAAGCTAAAGGGTGCATTACTTGAATATCCTACTGCTAATTTTGGCAGATTGAAAGCAATTCTCTATAAGGAGAATTGCTTTATTTTGGTATTATTCTATCCAATATCCATTTCATTTTCTCTACTTAAGATTCTTATCTCAATTCATCCCAATATAAAAAGACATACTCTGGTTCATGCTCTTTTTTCAACTCATCAATACTTGCTATTATATCTGAAGTTTTCTGTTTATTCGTATGCAAAGTATTACTAGCGTTCTGTTTTAAGCCCTTTTCATCCATGATTTACACTCTCCTTTTTAGCATAGTTTGTGCTCTGCCCCTCTTCTTATTCTTGTTTTTGCAAGGAATGTAATCAGGTGTAATTTCCAAAATAAAAGAAGAAAAATGGAATGTATTATGAAAATCAGATTACCTAGTTCACTCTAATATGTATGTCTTATGCTGCTTTGTTCATTTCACACGTTCAAATAGAGGCGAAAGGAACCTATAAGAGAAAAAGAAAGATCCTAAAAAATGCTTCTTATGATTGAAAAAGAGATGCTCTTTACTATAGAGCATCTCTTTTACTTACCAGCCTCGGCTTGAACCGCCGCCGCCGGAGGATCCGCCGCCGCCTCCTCGAGATCCGCCGCCGCCTCCTCTTCCACCACCTCGTGATAGGATGGATAGAAGAAAATAGGTCAAGGTGCCTCCGAAAAATTTAAAGTCTAAAACTACCACCACAAGGACAATGATGATGAGAAGCCAGGATGGAATTCCTATCCCTTCATCCTTCGGTACTGTCTTTTGGCCGTCACCACCGTTATATTCGGCAAGGACCTCATTGGCAAGTGCTTTATAAGTTTCCGAAACAGCATGGTTCGGCTGGTTACTTTTCAAATAAGGAATAGCATATTGATCCAAGATTCGGCCAGCTTTAGCATCTGGAATTCTTCCCTCGAGACCATAACCTACCTCAATCCGGATTTTATGTTCTTTCATGGCTAAAACAAGGAGGACGCCATTATCCTCCTTCTGACTGCCAAGCCCATATTGACGGAATGCCTCATTTGCATATTCTTCTATGGATTGGCCGCCAATGGATTGAACGATCAGCAAGGCCACCTGTGCAGTTGTTCTGTCTTCAAGATTCCTGCCTAAATTGATTAATTCTGCTTTTTCTGTTTCATTTAGGACATGGGCAAAATCTTGTACATAAATATCTCCTACTGGAGCAGGTATTTGGACATCCTCAGCAAGTGCACGGGCTGCACAAAGAAATAACGTGGTAAATACCAACAGAAAGCTGAAGATCCTTTTCATATTCATTACCCGTTGCCTCCAAAGTCAACTTTTGGAGCTTCTTGAGCCTTAGGGTCTGCTTTAAAATATTCTTTCGCATCAAACCCGCCGATTCCTGCAATAATGGAGCCAGGGAATCTTTTCGCTTTTTTGTTAAATTCTGCTACTTTTTCATTGTAATCCTTCCGGGCCACGGCAATTCTGTTTTCTGTTCCAGCCAGTTCATCCATAAGCTGAGTAAATTGCTGGTCTGCCTTCAGGTTAGGGTAATTTTCAACGACGACAAGCAATCGGCTTAGAGCCCCAGATAATTGATCGTTAGCGGTTGCTTCTTCTTCGGGGGTTTTTGCTCCAGCAAGCCGTGCACGTGCATCTGAGATGGATGCAATAACTTCTTTTTCGTGAGCCGCATATCCTTTTACAGTATTCACCAGGTTTGGAATNNTTTCGATTTGAGCATGAGATTGATTTAAGTCTTCTTCTAAATTGACAAAACTATTATAGCTGGACATGAACATAAGGCCCAATATGACAATAACACCGACCACAATCCCTATTCCTAGCCAACCTTTTTTCAATCTAATCAAGTCCTTTCTCACCTATAGTATTTATCACATAGTGAATAAGTTCCCTTTTTAAGCCATAATAAAACTTATCGCAAAATCTATAAATTAAACGTTTGTTTGGCTTTTTATTTTGGCCAAATAATGCTGATTTATTAAGGCTTAATTAACTTTCAATTAAACGTTTTTTTTACTATTTGGCAAAACTAGTTAATCGTTTGATCAAGCAACATTTATCCCCTCTAGAATAACCTTCCCCATCCATAATTCGTCACATCCTTTTAATACTTCCACCAACCTGTTTTTTTACTACTTTTCACGAAATAAAGCAAATCCATCTCCTCGATGTATCAGTTCCTGCTCCTTCGGATCTTCTGACAACGCCAATTTAAATCGAAACAAAGCCATTTCCTTCGCAGCCTCAGGTGTACTGCCATAACAATTCCAAATAGTTAAATTTCCATTTGAAGCATAAGCCCTAAATTCAATTCCAAAACCCCATACTCGATATTTAATTTTTCCCCTACGGTGATACCAAAACCAGTCCCAAAATGCATATAGCCTCAACAGCATCATAATCGCCTCTCTTTCAATCTAATAATTCGCCAATTTTTGAACTTGACCTATTCTAATATTTGGATTTTTTGTGGAAATAGTTTCGTTCGACAAAATAATTGCCGGCAAATAAAAATAAGCACTGGAAGTTAAGCGATATCGATTACGTCATCTCAACGGGCGGCGTTCTTTTTTTGTTTACATACAGAACATAAGTTCGTATTTAATATAAGAAAGGAGGCGATTATATGGCGATACGTGATCGCGGTATGGTTAAATGGCAGGCAGCATTTCAATTGCCAGAATTAGCAAGACTCAGAAGGATTTTTGGCTTGATACTGAGCGGGAAAGGAAGCCAATCATTGACAAGCATGAAGCAGAAGAGTTCGACTTACGTATTATTTACGCAATGGAATTTAACCATTCGGTAAAGCTGACGATATGGGCCGATGCTTTACCAAGGAAATGACAGGGCTAATACACTTCGTTGATCCGGTAACGCATGAGCTGCGAATAGAAGTTAAAGACGGAGAGTTTGAGTGGGTGGCATTCGATAGTGTAGTCGGAGTAAAGGTTGTAAATGAATATCAACAAAAAAATATCCGGTTCAGTACCGGATACAATAAGGGGTTTGGTCTATTTCTTTAATTTACCCAATTCAGATGAACTAGGCATTAAGAAATCGTAAAGATTATGTCAAAATTGGATTTGAATGTATTGTTACGCTGTCGACAGGAATTTAATGCGACTAGAAAAAAGGATTCGGTTGCCAGCGTCATTCACAGTATCGAACCGTTAGTGTTCCCAGCACTAGCGATTTTTTTGTTGGTTTTCTAATCAATATTAACGTTTTTCTATCATACTTCACTGTGAAAAATTCAATCCTGATTTTTTAGGATCATACCGGTCATACCGCCTGTAACTTTGAAGGTAATACTCCCCTAAAGACGATTAATTTACTCTTAAGCCAGCTTTTGCGACAGAATTCTAAATTATACGTGTCCTGGGTGGCCATACCGCATAATTTATTCCTCTGTTCGTTCATACAGTTTATCGATTCCAACACCGAGCAAGTCCGCTAGTTCATACGCTTTATCGAACGGTATCAAGCTGCGCCCAGTTTCGTAATTACGTAGCTGCTTATATGTAATTCCTAATTTATCAGCGATAAAGGCTTTTTTATATCCACTCTCATTTATCAGTTCCTCAATACGGCTCCGTAACATGTGCATCACCTAATTTAATTATTCTATTTTTCCTGTTTGTTGCCTATAGGAAATTTAAGTTCATGTTTTTAGTAAATTTAAGTTCATATTATAGAATGACCGCTCATACCATGTATTAATCAATCGGAAAGGAGGACGTTAACGTGAGCAAAAACAAAGTTATCAAATCGGTATCATTCAACGTTACCAACGAAGAGGAGAGACGGTATCTTGAACGTATCGAGAACGTCAATTTTAGCGGCTATGTAAAGCGGCTGATTGAGAAGGATATGCGACAGCGGAAAGTGATTAAGTCCGAAAGTACACCTGTTCAAGCACCAGCTGGCCATACCGCAATCGTGACGAAAGGAACACCGTTAATACTGAAAACGGAGTAGCCTCTTCTATGCGGGCATTTCGTAACAATGTAACACGGTTGGCGTTGTCAATTGTCATGACGATCGGAAAGGGGATTTGCGCCTTGATTGAAGGGAAGGGACTGGGAGGAAAGAAAATTCATCGGGTGAATGTGTCGCTTACGAATAAGCAAGCTTTCAAGTTGAACCGTCTGGCGAACGCCTGCAATATGAAGCCAACGGCTCTTGCGGGTATGTTAATCGACTTAAGCTTGAACAATGTAGAACTAGTGGATAGACTGCAGCAGGAGTACTGCACACAAACCTCTTATAGAGTGGTCCTAGTTAATAATGGTGGGGGAGAACTAGTTTACCTATTAAACGGCAGGGAGGATGGTTAGATGAATTGGGTGAGTTTTTTTTCGGGGATTACTACGGTGTTTATAACATATGCATTATTTAGCAGGGTGATGGAGGAGGAGACTGATGAATTTGTAATGGACGATGAGGCAGGATTGGTGGTAAATGATTTATCTGGCCGTTTTGTAACACTTTCCTGCCAAACATGCCGTAAATTAAAGAAGCATCGGGAAGTGGAAACTAATCTTTACCAGTGTACGAAATGTAAGCGGCATGTAGATCTGCGGTGAGTATCTAGAAATTTTATATAAACAGGAGGCGTCTTTCTAATCGGAAGGCGTCTATTTATTATTTAATTCGCATCATCCCAGATAGCTCTTAGTCAAAATATAATCACATTTTCTACCAAAATTAAAGGATATACTGGTAGTAATTACGAAATCCCTCTAAAAGGTTTTATAATAAAATAAAGCAATGTCAAAGGGGGGAATTCAAATAGAGAAGTTAAATAAGTACATCCAGGAGATAACCAAGGCTTCAAAGAATGGAAATTTAGTGTTTTTCGTTGGGGCAGGGTTTCTAGACTTTCAGAGTATCCACAAGGGTGGGAATTGGTCAATGAATACCATTGTGGGTTGTATGGAAAACAAAGGAAAACAGATTACTCATCAGATGAATACCTACGAATTCCACAAATCTTCTATGATGTGGAGGGTGAAGAAGCATATGACAGAATTCTTGAGAGTGTATTTTCAATTGATAAGCCTACGAATCCCATACATGACAAGATTCTAGCAATGAACCCAGTACATATTATTACAACAAACTATGATGATTTGATAGATAAGGCTTGCTGGCAACGAGGACGATATTTTAGCATAATCAGTGCCGAAGAAGATGTAGCAAGAGCTACTTCTTCAAGATATTTGCTTAAGGTGCACGGTGACTTCAGGAGGGGATATGAAGGCAAGTATGTTGTATTGAAGGAAAGTGACTACCTGAACTATGAACAAGACTATCAACTAATAAGTAATCTTATGAAGACAATCATGGCTACCCACACTATCGTGTTCATAGGGTACAGCCTAGGGGATTATAATATCAACTTACTTCTGAACTGGGTGAAGCAATTGCAGAAGGAAGGATTCAATAAGCCATTTTTTATTCGAGTAAACCATGAACCTATTGAAGAAAAAACTGAAGTGTACTATGAAAGAAAAGGGCTTCGCATTATAGACGCAGCCAGCATGATGGAGACTGACGAGAAGGAATACATGAAGCGCTATGACGCTGTAATGGATATTCTTATTGAGTCGAAGGAAAACGCTCTTCTTATTAATGACGATGATGCGATTAATTACATACACCAAAAGATTAGTCCGCTATTTGTCCTTCAGAGAGTCAGGAAACTTGATCTCAAGCATGTCTTTGAATACGACTACCATTTCGAGGTCAACGGGATAGTTGTTCGTAATAAAAATAAGGGTTTCGGATATATGGAGAAGTTCTTTGAACTTCAAGTGAAGGGCAGAGATAATCTTTCCGAAGATTCAAAGCAGAAATTCGAAGCAATTTCGGCCTTCTTCGAGAGAAACGGTATCAATGGCATGATAAATGATGTTGGAACTAGAACTATGAATACATCATTCGGGATTGAAAGTCCTGCATACCACAGTTACTACGATGAAATGGAAAGGCTTGTTCAATTACCGACTAGCAATCTTGAGGAAGAATATCGAAAAGCTTTATATTTGGCTTGTCTTGGTCAATGGGAGAAGGCATATAATCTATATACGGATTTACTGCTAAAGTCGAAAGATGAATCCAATTGGTGGATACACTATCTTTCGCAGATTAACCGGTATCGGCTCTTTCAGTCTATAATTCAAAGATCCAAACAACTTGGTAGTGCTGGTGTATTAATATTTGGTAGATATTATAAGCCGTTCTCGGATGATTTCTTGAATCGCATCAATAGGGAAATGAAAAATTTTAATATTAATGATGTGTTCGGCAGTATGCCATATGAGTTCCAGGATAAATACCGTATTCTTGAATTCCTTAGCGATAACAGGTTCCTGTACGATGATACAGTTAAATTGTTTGAAATGACTAACAAAATCAAATCCGAAATTAGCAAAGGTTCATTTTCCCTTGGAGGTTTAACAACTGATCTCGAAGTACAGTTGCGTCTTAATGATAATCTTCGCTTTTTATACGAGAACTGTATATGGTCTGTTTCTTTCCAAGAGATTAAAAACTACATACGAAATTCACTAATTCTGCTGTTTGAAAAGGCTGAATATGAGAAGTATCGGGACAAGGATGAACTATTCAATGACTTAAGTACCGGAGAATTTTTTATTGATTACTATGACTTTGTCAATGTAGTAAAATCATTCAGTATTGATGACATTAAACACATTGAAAAGAGCTGCAAAATCGAGAGGTTTAAGTTTCATGATGAAGAAGATATTGAAAAATATCTATTGCGCATTACAGAGTTGATTATCAAGCATTTCTCAATGGATGGCATGAACATTGTTTTCTATAATCAGTTCATTTCTGAAGCAAAGGTTGCATTCTATTTTGCCAGATATGTGAAACTTTCAGAGAAGGGCCTAAAAAAAATAATTAAGGCTTTATTATTTTATTTTCCTGAAAGAGATGCCGACATCGGGACTCGCTACCTATGGGTGGATCGACTTACGAGAGGAAGTGGTCTTCCAGAATCAACGATACATGTAATCGAGGAATATCTTCTGAGTCAAGCAGAGAAGCATTTAAACCCAGGATTCTCCGAGTTCTCAAGAAATAATTTGTTCTCAAGTAGTTTTTGTTATTTAATCCATCACTTTAATAAGGGGTTTGTTTCAACTGATTTGTCTAAATTTGCTCAAAGTCTTAATATGGATAGGCCTAATCAAGTCAATTTCATGTACCGCCTTTCACCAATCCTATCAGTAGATGCCAAGAAAAATCTTTTTGATTTGAAAAAAATCGAAACCTTAAATGACTTGATGGATAGCATTGAAATTGGGGTAATCGATGATGTATCGAAATACCAGGATTTGATTACAGGATTTATGGATAACAGAATGTCAAAATTACTGACTGACAGAAATAATGGTGTTGTCGTTGGATACGTTGACAGATTTTTCGAGCAGTTTGGCATTTTGTACTTCCTGGGCCTATTGACCGCTACTAAGATGAAAGATTACTTAGGCGTTATCGATGAATATGACTTTTTTGTTTCACCTGAGACTTTCAACTATGAGAAATTCCGAGCGCAATGGTTAAAGAATTATACCAAAAGTCTTCTGGAAAAGATTGCTCAAAATCAACATATGCGNNATTTGGAATTATTAATGAGATATTTCGTTTGATGGTGGCGCCGGCCAAGGGGTGGGGAATTGGTGGTAAGTTGGTGGCAAAATCAAACACCTTGCCACCAACTACATTTGCTTGAATCATACAAATGTAAAAGAAAAGCCTATTAAATCAACGTATTCAAAATGAATCTGTTTTAATCAGATTCACTTTACAACCTTGACAGAGTTGAACTCACCTAATTATTTATTTTGCCTTCTGATTATCTTGTTTTCTTTTAGTTTAATTTCAGGTCATAATGGTCATTGATGACCT
>NZ_JBALSN010000488.1:0-224 GCF_036966985.1 Neobacillus drentensis
TTTTTTATTTGTTTAAAGCATTAAACCATCTTTTTAGTTAATCGTTCATCTTGAATTCACAAATGTTTGGTACTCTCATATGTATTCAGTTATAGGGGGAGGAAATGAAATGAATCTTATAAATAGAAAGAATGCATTTCCGGAAAATGGAGATTGGGCTGTGGAAGCGCGTGGACTTGTTAAACTGTTTGGCGACAACCGTGCTGTTGATGGGGTAGATTTGA
>NZ_JBALSN010000488.1:268-6913 GCF_036966985.1 Neobacillus drentensis
CCCAATGGAGCGGGGAAAACAACCACGATCAGAATGCTGGCGACACTTTTACGATCCGATGAGGGCACAGCAAGAATCTTTGGACACGATGTAGTGAAAGAGGCACAGATTGTCCGTCAACTCATTGGAGTGACTGGCCAGTACGCATCAGTAGATGAGTCACTTAGTGCTACGGAGAATTTGGTCATCTTTTCTCGACTGTTAGGACTAGGACGTGCAGAATCAAAGCGTAAGGCAAACGAGCTGCTAGAGGAATTTGGATTAACAGAAGCTGCCAAACGTCCTTTGAAAAATTTCTCTGGTGGTATGCGTCGCAGATTAGATTTAGCAGCAAGTCTCATTACACAGCCGCCGCTTATCTTCTTGGATGAGCCGACGACTGGACTGGATCCACGAACACGTAATCAAATGTGGGAGACCATCCGCCGATTGGTAAAGATGGGATCAACGGTATTGTTAACTACACAGTACTTACAAGAGGCAGATGAACTTGCGGATAGGATAGCGGTTATCGATCATGGCAAAGTTGTTGCCGAGGGAACTGTGGACGAATTAAAAGCGTCAGTAGGGAACTCATCGTTACAATTGAGATTGGAAGATACAAAAGATATGGAGGACGCTCGTCAAACGGTTGAACGGGTACTCAAAGTTAAGTCCAGTGTGTCGTCCGAAGGTGTGAAGATTATTGCACCAATGGCGGATGCTAATAAAGTGACTGACTTACTTATCGCTTTCCGGGAGTCAGGAATCCAATTGGCTGAGTTGAGTGTGCAAAAACCAACACTCGATGAAGTTTTTCTGAATATTACTGGTCATGGGGTAGAGGACACATTAAAATTGCCAGGTAAATCGGGAGAAGAAGTGGAGGTTGGCATATGAAGAACAATACGATGAAGTCGTTTTCTGATCGCCAATTAAAAAATAACACAAGCTTCAGTCAAGCAGTCCGTAACTCGTTTACCATGGCCTATCGTGGGTTGTTGAAAATTCGCCGCACACCTGAACAATTGTTTGATGTTACGCTCCAGCCAATCATTTTCACTTTGATGTTTACTTATATTTTTGGCGGGGCTATCTCTGGGAACGTACAGAACTATTTACCAGTCATTATTCCTGGTATCCTTGTTCAAACGGTGATTTCAACCTCAATTGTCACTGGCGTCCAGCTGCGTGAGGACATGGATAAAGGCGTGTTTGATCGATTTAAGTCCTTGCCGATTGCTCGTATTGCTCCGTTAGCAGGAGCGTTGCTGGCAGATAACATTCGGTATACCATTGCTACTGTGCTTACTTTTGTTATGGGATATATTATGGGGTATAGACCTGATGGTGGTCTAGGTTTTGTCGCCATCGCTGGCCTGCTTGTGATTGTGTGCTCTTGGGCAATTAGCTGGATTTTCGCCTTCTTCGGCGTGATTGCACGTACGGCTTCAAGCGTACAAGGAATCTCGATGCTCGTGCTGTTTCCACTTACGTTCCTTTCTAACGCCTTTGTTCCAGTTGAGACCATGCCTAATTGGCTTCAGTGGTTCGTGAAGTTAAACCCAGTTTCACATCTCGTGACAGCTGTCAGAGAGCTTGCCAATTCTGGAAACATTGGCATGGATTTCGGCATCTCCCTCATTGGGGCTGCTGTCATAGTAGCGATCTTTGCACCAATCACAGTACGTGCTTATATGCGCCGAGCATAGACATAATAATGGGGTCAGTCCCCCGCTGCTTTAACGTAGCGGGGGACTGACCCTTTTCATTATTACTGGGAGCTTGCTTCACTTACCAGATCTTCTTCTTTGAAATTATTTAGGATGAAAGCTTCTTCTTCTGATTTGCTCATGATTCCATAAGCTTCGCCGACCGTCCCTCCTTGGTAGGTCCAGAAATAATTGTGGTCATCATCTATTTCAGAAAAAGTGCCCTTTTTCCATTTAAGTAAAATGGCTAGCAAATCATCTTTTTGTTCAAACTCACTGTTCTTCACAATGTTATAAACTTGATTAATCGTATCCGGGATCATAGGAATGGCTCCCCACTTTTCTTTCGCTTTCACTTTTTGATGTGTCATTTTGTGCATCACTTCAATAACCGCATCTTGTGAACTACTATCATCAATCCCAATATCATATTGAATTCCGCCAATTTTGGCTGTCTGCTGCTTGTCCACTTTCTTCTTCTCTTTATTGTCAGTATCTTGAACAGCTTTCGCTTCTACTTTCTCATGTTTTTTTTCAGGTTCGGCCCCAGTGTCAATGAAGTTAAATCCTCCGTATTTTACGCCTATTAAAATGGCCAAAATAATCCCAATTATGATTGATACTTTTGTCACTTCATTCCCCCCTATTGATAGTGGATAGTTTTAACTTAACAAAAAATTCAGAATTATTCTAGTTTATTTAGTTAACATAATCCTTCCAAAGAAGACAGCTATCGACATGTTACTGAATTTGAATTTAATAGATTAGAAAGGATGTCGGTTCGGGACAATTGTGGTTTGAATCTATTACTTGTAAGTACTCTAGCAAAGAATTACTATTTAGAATAGAATACTGACAATCTAAAGGAGGGTTAAATGTGGAAAAGCAGATTATCAAGAAGGAAAGTGGCAACGAGTATATCGTAGGTACTTATCGCATATGGAAACAACCGAGTGGAGGTATCGGAATAAAATTCGATGGAGAAAAGGAGCTTTATAGTATCCCTAAAGGTACGGATCTCTATCATAAAATAAATAAGCGCTTTGAAACTGAAGAGTAGGTCGATTTTCGTTCCTTCATGCACGGTAGGGGCCGCTGAAGAGGAGCCGAGGGGAAGGTTCTGTTGGCCATTCCAACCATAATAAGAAGCCATGTGAACCTCCCCTGTGGCGTTTTGAGATTATCTTTCTTTTTGTGAATGTCCAGATTTCCCCTCAGTAATTACACGATCAATATCAAGATAGGGCTTCCCTTTTATTGCATCATTAGAAACAATTTTGGTATTTTCCTTGTGATTGTCTTCCATCCAAATACTCCCTCCAAAATTTAGAATAATGTTAGTTTGTACAATCAATTGATATTAAATACCGGTGCCTGTCACGCCTCGGATTTTGTCGAAGATTAATAGATATTTAAAGAAAGGAATTATTTAACTATCGCTTAACTACTTCGTGATATATTTTAAAGCATATGATGCAAGCTGTACTCGATTTTCTAGATTCAGTTTTTCCAAAAGGTTTTTCATATGGTTCTTTACGGTATTCTCAGAAATAAACAGTTGTTCGGCTATTTGTTTGTTTGTTAACCCTTTTGAAACTAATAGAAGTATTTCTTTTTCACGAGGTGTTAATGAACTAATGGATGGAGTGTTTTGTAAATCCCGTTCTCTAAACTGATAGAGAAGTTTTCCTGCAAAATCTTTAGCAGTTGTATTTGACCCCTCAATAATAGAGCGTAAGTATTGCAGCCAATCATCAGGATCCATATTTTTCAGTAAATATCCTTGAGCTCCATACTGTATAGCAGTAAATAAATCCTCGATATAATCTGATACGCTTAAAATGATAACCTTTATATATGGGAATTTTTCTTTTATTATTTTCGTTGCTTCCAATCCGCTCAAAACGGGCATATGAATATCTATTAATAATATATCTGGAAACAGTTTTTCACAGAACTCAATCGCTTCTTTTCCATTCGTTGCCTGCCCCACAATAGAAAATAGAGAATCCCCCTCCAGCATTTCGGTGATGGCAAGACGCGCATGAGGATGATCATCCGCAATTAATATCCGGTAATTTTCCATTATTGTTTCTTGACTCCTTTAATTATTATTTTGCTGCCAAGATTCTTTTCAGAGGAAATATCGATGGCAGCTCCTAATTTGGATACCCCCTCTTTCATCATAAGAAGCCCGTATTTGCTTGGCAAAATTTCATTTTCGGAAAATCCTCTTCCATTGTCCTCTATGATTAGCTTCCAATCATTTGGACGGGTTTTGAAGTGAAGGGATGCACAATTTGCAACGGAATGCTTTCTTATATTTGTGAATGCTTCTTGTATCAAACTAAACAGTTGAACTTCTTCTGCGGGAGTAAAATAGTTTTCATGTATACTAATTGAAATTTTTAGATCTATACCAGAAACCGTATTCCAATCATCCAGCCAACTCTCAATTCTTTTTGAAAGAGTAACGTGTTCGGAGGGACTAGTCCGTAAATTGTAAATGGCTTGTCTGAGGTTCGAATCAATTGAATTAACTAACCCCTGTGCATCATTAAGCTTTCCCTTTTTTAAGTTAACATTTAATAAAAATAATGTTTGGGCAATGTTGTCGTGTAATTCTTTTGCCAGCCTTTCACGTTCTTCGTATATAGCACGTATTTCACGTTCTGAAGATATGCGATGGTTTTGTTCCTTAATCGTCTTAAACATCCAGTTTGAAAAAGCGAAGGAAACGATAAATGTTAAAATTGTAATAAAATAATTTCCTGTTTCCATTGACATGCCTTGAAGGAAAGGGCCGCTGTGCCGTAAAAACTCAAATCCACCAATAAGAATGGTGGGAATTAAAATCGTAATCCATTTAAGATCTCTGTATACCATTGATAATTCCCCTATAATTCTTGAATTTATTTTAATAGTAACATGAACAGAATGTTTTAAAAAAAAGATTTTCTGTCAAAATTATGTCACACTTTTCAAAGAAACTAGCCCTTATGGGTCATATATAGATTAACCCTGTCTAATGTAAATTAATATTATCAAGTTCATTATAGGGGGAGTAAAAACATGAAAGTTTTTAAACTATTATTACCAACCTTTTTAGGATTATTTTTATTTGCAAGTGTAGCAAGTGCCCATGTTACGGTAATGCCTAAACAATCTACAACAGGTGCGTGGGAAACGTATACAGTTAAGGTTCCTGTTGAAAAGAATGTGCCGACAACAAAGGTTACGATTAAAGCGCCGGCAGGAGTGGAAATTAAATCATATCAGCCAGTTCCAGGATGGAAATATTCTGATGAAAAAGATGCGAATGGTCTTGTAAAATCATTTACATTTGAAGCGACAGGGGAAGGAATTTTACAAGGTCAGTTCCAACAGTTTACCTTTGTGGGAAAAAACCCAGACAATGCAACAAAAGCAGCTTGGGATGCTTTTCAATATTATAAAGATGGTAGTATTGTAGAGTGGACAGGAGATGAAAGTTCCGAATCTCCACATTCCATCACAGAAATTGTAGCAGGTTCAACAGAAGATCATCATGATGCAAAGAGTACGAACCAAGAAACTCAAAAGACTGAAAAAGTAGAAACAAAGACAGAGAAAACAAGCGACTCTCTACCTTTAATCTTATCAGGGCTTGCACTTTTAATTTCAGTAGTTGCGAGTGTCATTGCTATTCGTAAAAAATAATAATTAGAAACAAAGAGCAGTGGTCTTTTTATGGCCAACTGTTCTTTTTTTGCGGTCAGACCTCCACGCTGGTGACAGTATTAGAATCTTGGAGGCTAATTCTTCACAAAAGAACCATTTTGTTGTCCCAGCATGGCTTTAAAGAATCTGCGTATTATTCCTTAAACGCTGTCAATTCACGTAAATCATTGACAGCAAATTTAGCACTCTCTTTTTTATCTTTATGAAACCCGATTCCTGTTAAAGAATCATGGCATTCGTAGGAATTAGTTGCAAAGCTTTTGTAGCCTTCAGGAACGGTGAAGATTTCTACTGTAATGGTTAAACTTTTGCCAGTGTAGACCTTAATAATCTCCAGCTCATCAATCTTAAACTTTGTTACTACTCTCATACCATAATCCTCTCCGCCCTTAAGGTAATCGGTTTCCTGTATCCATAGTCAAGTATACGGTAAAAGACTACCTCATGAGTCTTCATGATTTGACGATAATCAAACTTTTTTGAAGTTGCGAGCTGAGGTAACTTTTAATTAAACGTTTGTGTAGTTTTCGAAAATGTAGGACGGACCCCTTTTTATTTGTTTAAATATCTCCATAACGTTGTTCGACTGATACCAAGCTGCTCAGCTGTTAAAGTTTGGTTGCCATTATGTTGATCAAGTACTTGCTTGATTATATCTAAATTAAATTCATGTAATGTTTTGCTGCTGTTAAATGGAATATTCATTCCATCTTCTGAATAAGAAATATTTTCAACAATTTTTTGTTTGCCCAAAACACTATTGACATTATTACTAGTTATATATAGCGATTTAGATAAGTAGACTAATTCGGTTAGAACATGTTTTAATTGTATGAAATTACCTGGCCAATTATATTGCGAAAGAGTAGCCAGAGCATTGGGTTCGTACCCGATAATATCCGTATTGTTTTCAATATTTACCTTATTTAAAAACATCGTTAATATAGCTGATATTTCATTTTTTCTTTCTCTTAAGGTAGGTAGAAGGAAACTTATAGAATTCATTCGATTCATTAATTCTTTATAGAATTCTGATGTAATACCTTCAGATGTCCTTTCGCAAATAAAGATCAGTCGATTATTTACGTGTAAGTTAGTAGATTCAATAATAGTCATTAACTTTTCGAAGTTTTCATTTGAAATTTTATCAAAGTGATTAAACTGGATGGTATTACCAACTTCAAGGAAAGGGCCGTTACTAGTGTTTAAAAGATGTTTCCACATTGTATCATTT
>NZ_JBALSN010000489.1:0-220 GCF_036966985.1 Neobacillus drentensis
CTTCTTCTGTCCTTTTTTTGTTGCTGAAACGAACAAAATTCTAATTTATCATTATTAAACCCTACATTAGCATTTAGCCATGTAAAAAGTGAAGATCATCAAAAACTTCCTTAATGGCTTTTTATATTTTTTATCTACTGATTAGGGAAACAACGAATTAATAAAATAAGGAGGGCAAGAATTGTAATCGGATGGGACAGACCTTTTAAAAATTGGCTGT
>NZ_JBALSN010000489.1:349-9621 GCF_036966985.1 Neobacillus drentensis
ATCAACAGACAAGTTTAGCACAGCCTAAAAATTAAAAAAGTAGAGGGTGGGGATTTAATATGCAGGAACAGAAATTGTCGAGAGGCCTAAAAAACAGGCACGTACAATTAATCGCTATTGGTGGAGCAATCGGAACAGGATTATTTCTAGGTGCCGGAAAATCTATACATTTAGCTGGACCATCAATATTATTTGCTTACTTAATTACAGGTGTCATTTGCTTTTTAATCATGCGGGCACTTGGCGAACTGCTCTTAACCAATTTGAACTATCATTCTTTTGTTGACTTTGTAAGAGACTATTTAGGTAATATGGCAGCTTTTATCACGGGATGGACCTACTGGTTTTGCTGGATATCAATTGCAATGGCAGACTTAACAGCAGTTGGTCTTTATACTCAATATTGGTTTCCCTCTGTACCACAGTGGATGCCAGGATTAATTGCGCTTGTCATCTTGCTAGTTATGAACCTCGCTACTGTTAAGCTTTTCGGCGAAATGGAATTCTGGTTCGCATTAATTAAAGTCATCGCGATACTGGCACTCATTGTCATCGGTGTGTTCATGATTATTAAAGGCTTTTCCACCAATGCAGGAGCATCCAGTTTCACGAATTTATGGAGCCATGACGGCTGGTTCCCAAATGGCATAAATGGGTTTATTCTCTCATTCCAGATGGTTGTGTTTGCATTTGTTGGCATAGAGCTGGTAGGACTTACAGCAGGTGAAACCGAAAACCCAGAAAAAGTAATACCAAAGGCCATCAATAATATTCCTATTCGAGTTTTAATTTTCTACGTTGGAGCACTTATTGTCATAATGAGTATTTATCCATGGAACGCGATAAATCCAGCGAAAAGCCCATTTGTTCAAGTCTTCGTGGCGGTTGGAATCGCTGCAGCTGCTGGTATCGTCAATTTTGTCGTTCTAACTTCCGCGGCTTCGGCATGTAACAGTGCCATCTTCAGTACAAGTCGGATGGTATACTCACTTGCCAGAGATAAAAATGCACCTGTACCATTTACAAAACTTACTTCCCGTAAAGTACCTTCCAATGCATTGCTATTTTCAACTGTGGTCATTTTAATTGCCGTTGTGTTGAACTATGTCATGCCAGAAGGAGTATTTACACTAATTACAAGTATTTCTACTGTATGTTTCATCTTTATTTGGGGTATTACGATTATCAGCCATTTGAAATACCGTAAAACAAGACCAGATCTAGCAAAAGTAAACAAATTTAAATTGCCGCTTTATCCATTTTCAAATTACTTGATCCTAGCTTTTCTAGCATTTGTTCTGGTTGTGCTTGCACTTGCAGAAGATACTCGCGTTGCCTTGTTTGTAACTCCAGTTTGGTTTATTTTACTAATTGCCATATATAAGATGCGGAATATGAAGGAAAACTATGCCGATCAAGTCAATCAGGAAAAGATAGTAGAAAATTAATAGGTAACTCAAAAATGTCTTATTTTCCATTTTTGACACCGTTTTCAAAAAAAGCTTGACTTGGCTTCCTGTAACAATTATTCTGAAAATAATAAAAAAATAGAGCGGATGACGGTTGTGGGAGAGTGCAATTTTTACACGCCACCGAAGGAGCAAGTTCCAAAAAAACCCTTGGAATTAATCTCTCAGGTAGATGGAACCACAGCTGGACGCAACTCTGGAGAGCGCATTATAGTTATGCCACCAAAGGGGAAGGTTCAAAACAGAACTAAACTCTCAGGTAAAAAGGACAGAGAAGGGAATATGAAGCTACATGCTTCCCCTTCTTCTGTCCTTTTTTGCGTGCAAAAAAACAGATGTTTCGAGAAACAAAGACCTGGAGTGATTAGGAGATAAAAATTCCATGTGTGAAGCATAAAGGGGAGCCTGAACGATATTTCAAGGAGGAGTTTACATGAGTTTACAACAAAATGATCAAACCATTTTTGAAGCGATTAAAAAGGAGCAAGATCGTCAGCATCAAACATTGGAATTGATTGCATCGGAAAACTTCGTTAGCCAAGATGTCTTAGAAGCAATGGGAAGTGTGATGACCAATAAATATGCTGAAGGCTATCCAGGAAAGCGTTACTATGGCGGATGTGAATTTGTCGATGTGGCAGAACAAGCAGCTATTGATCGTTTAACAAAACTGTTTGGTGCTAAATATGCAAACGTTCAACCACACTCAGGTGCACAAGCTAACTTTGCTGTTTTTTTCGCATTGCTCCAGCCTGGCGATAAAATCATGGGAATGAACCTTTCACAAGGGGGGCATTTAACGCATGGAAGTCCTGTTAGTGTTTCAGGAAAATGGTTTGAGGTTGTGTCTTATGGCGTCAAAGAAGATACTCACTTGATTGATTATGATGAGTTAGAAGAAATCGCAAAAAAAGAACAGCCAAAATTGATTATTGCAGGGGCAAGTGCTTACCCAAGAAAAATTGATTTTGCACGCTTTAGACAAATTGCTGACCAAGTTGGTGCAAAATTCATGGTGGATATGGCGCATATTGCAGGACTCGTTGCCGCTGGTCTTCATCCATCGCCAGTTCCATACGCAGATGTTGTAACAAGCACCACCCATAAAACGCTCCGAGGACCACGAGGCGGTATCGTTTTATCAAACGATGAAGAGATTATCAAAGCGATTAATAAATCTGTGTTTCCAGGAATTCAAGGCGGCCCCCTTATGCACATCATTGCAGCTAAAGCGGTTGCTTTCAATGAGGCTTTACAACCAAGCTTTAAAGATTACGCGAAACAAATCATTGATAATGCAGCAGCACTAGCGGATACGTTAAAGAAAGAAGGAGCAACCCTTGTCTCTGGAGGTACAGACAATCACATTGTTCTTTTAGACGTTCGCCCGTGGAACTTAACAGGAAAAGAAGCAGAGAGATTGTTAGAAGAAGCAGGTATTACTGTTAACAAAAACACGATTCCCTTTGATCCTGCAAGCCCGTTTGTCACAAGTGGAGTCCGTATGGGAACAGCTGCTTTAACAACTCGCGGAATGAAGCAGGATGATATGGAGAAGATTGGGAAGGTAATCGCTGCTGTTCTGAAAAGTAAAGGTAATCTAGAAGTTCTTAAACAAGCAAAAGAAACTACTAAAAATATTTGTGGTAACTATCCACTGTTTCAACAGCCAATTACTGTTTAAGAAGGAGACATATCATGGAATTTCAAAGTTGCTTTGATATAATCGGCCCAATTATGGTTGGACCCTCGAGCTCTCATACCGCAGGTGTTGTGTCAATCGGTAAATTTATTTATGAACTGTTAGGTAGTTGTCCAGAAGAGACAAAAATTGTCTTTTATGATTCCTTTGCCGAAACTTACCAAGGACATGGAACGGATAAAGCGCTTATAGGCGGATTGCTTGGAATGAATACCGATGACCCACGAATAAAAAATTCGTTGGAGTGGGCAAAAGAGGATGGAATGCAATACCATTTCGAATTTGAAGACAAATGTACTTATTATAACCATCCCAATACAACGATTGTAACAGCAAAATGCAATAATCGTGCTGTAAAAGTTGGAGGTGTATCGCTTGGCGGTGGTTTATCGAAAATCTTTATGATTAACGGAAGAAAAGTAGATATTCGTTTAAGTTCAGGCGATGACTTTACGTCCCTCGCTAGTCATTTTCAACCAAACGAGAAAGTATTTATGGAGGCAATTTAATGGAAATTAAGTCCATGGCAGAACTGATTGAGGCTTGTGAAAGAGAACAAAAAACCATTGGCGAAATCATGTTGATGATGGAAGCGAAAAAGTCAGGAAGAGACGAAGAAACCATCATCAGCATGATGGAAGAACGATTGATCAAAATGAAGGAGGCCGTTGATAGCGGAATTAAAGACGGCTCAACAGCACCAAGTGGTATCTCCGGCGGTGATGCGGTGAAAATGTATAACTACATGACTCAGGGCAATGCCTTGTCAGGAACTTACATTAGTAATGCAATGACGTTTTCATTAGCTACATCTGAAAGCAATGCAAGAATGGGGATCATTGTAGCTACACCAACCGCTGGAGCAGCTGGTATTTTACCTGGTGTATTGTTTTCTCTTTATAAAAATGACTCCTATTCTTATAAAGATTTAGTCATGGGCTTATTTACTGCAAGTATGCTAGGTTACGTGATTGCTAACCGTTCCTTTATTTCAGGAGCAGCAGGAGGCTGTCAAGCAGAAGTGGGATCGGCAACGGCAATGGCTGCGGGGACAATCGTAGAGTTAAAAGGCGGTACACCACAACAAGCTGTAAATGCCACCGCCATTGCGATGAAATCATTATTAGGCTTGGTGTGTGATCCGGTTGCAGGACTTGTTGAAGTACCTTGCATAAAGCGAAATGTCATTGGTACATCGATAGCCTTTTCAGCTGCCGATCTATCACTTGCTGGCGTGGAAAGCCGTATTCCATGTGACGAAGTCATAGAAGCGATGTATAAGGTTGGAATTGAAATGCCACGGACACTAAGGGAAACCGCACTTGGCGGGCTGGCGATGACCGAAACAGGTAAAAAGGTAAAAGAACAGTTATTTTGTCGGAAATCTAAATCGGAGGTAACACAATGAGTACAGAAACATTGTTAAAACGAACACCCTTATTTGAAACATATAAAAAACATGGCGCAAAGGTCATCGATTTTGGCGGCTGGGAACTTCCGGTACAGTTTTCAAGTATTTTAGAAGAGCATGAGGCAGTACGTAACCGAGCAGGACTTTTTGATGTCTCCCATATGGGCGAAGTAGTGGTAGAAGGAAAAGATGCAGAAAGCTACATAAACTATCTGGTCACAAACGATGTTACAAAACTTAGTATCAATCAGGCGCAGTATACTGCAATGTGCTACCAGAACGGCGGAACGGTCGATGATTTATTAGTTTATAAATTAACGAATGCAAAATATTTACTCGTCATCAATGCGGCCAACATTGATAAAGATTTTGAATGGATGAAGCAACATGTAAAGGGTGAAGTAACTCTCAAAAATATCTCTAATGAAACCGCTCAGCTAGCCATTCAAGGGCCAAAGGCTGAATGTATTTTGCAAAAACTAACGGAAATCAATCTTTCTGAAATTGGCTCATTTAAATTTGCACAACATGTCAATGTTTCCGGGATAACAGATGTCCTCGTATCACGTACTGGTTATACAGGAGAAAATGGTTTTGAGCTTTATTTAGCAGCTGACCAGGCGGAAGCACTATGGGAAAAGTTGATAGAAGCAGGTAGTGAAGATGGCTTAAAGCCATGCGGACTGGGTGCACGGGACACCCTTCGTTTAGAGGCCCGTCTTGCCCTTTATGGTCAAGAACTGTTAAGCGATATTAGTCCTCTTGAAGCAGGAATCGGTTTCGCGGTAAAAACCAATAAAGAAAGTGATTTTATTGGAAAAGAGGCACTTTTAAGGCAAAAAGAAGAAGGATTAAAACGCAAATTAGTAGGAATTGAAGTAACTGGCCGTGGGATTCCGCGGCACGGTTATAAAGTAATTTCAGAGAGTGGAGTGGAAATTGGTGTAGTTACATCGGGAACACAATCACCCACTCTAAAGAAAAGCATAGGTCTTGCCCTTGTATCAGCGGAGTATGCACAAGTTGACACACAACTAAAAGTAGAAATCCGTAATAAACAAATTGATGCAGTAGTAATAAAGACCCCGTTTTATAAAATGGGTTAATAGAATCATAGAATTCTATTCTTACAGTTACTTAATTACATGTTCTAGATAGTCAAATTCAAAATCACAAACGAAGGGAAGTAAAATTATGACAAACGCAACTGCAAGTTTACTATATAGCAAGGAACACGAATGGGTATTACAACTAGACGGAAATCGGGTAAGAATTGGAATTTCTCATTTTGCACAAAAACAGTTAGGGGATATCGTGTTTGTTGAAACTCCGGAAGTTGATGATGAAGTAACTGTGGAAGAATCGATGGGAACAATCGAATCGGTTAAAGCCGTTTCTGAAATTTACGCTCCTGTATCTGGAACGGTTGTTAGTGTAAACGAGGATTTAAACGATAATCCTCAGACAATCAACGAACAGCCATATGATGCAGGGTGGTTAGTAGAAGTGGAACTATCTAATCCAGAGGAGTTAAAATCCCTTTTAAATGAAAATGAGTACCAGGCATATATTGAAGGAGGGGAATAAGATGACCAACACATTTAGATACCTTCCTGATACGAAACAAGATCAAGAGGAGATGCTCTCATTTTTAAACGTGTCTTCAATCGATGATTTATTTGAGGACATTCCAAAAGAAATACGTTTAGAGGGTGAGTTAAACATTCCAGAAGCGGTTCCAGAGCCGCTTCTGTTGAAAAAAATGCAACAGCTTGCTTCGAAAAATAAAAATGCCAACAACTATCCAACCTTTCTTGGTGCAGGTACATATGATCACTACATTCCAAGCGTGGTAAATCATATGATTTCACGTTCAGAATTTTACACAGCTTATACGCCATATCAACCGGAAATCAGCCAAGGTGAGCTGCAAGCTATTTTTGAATTCCAGACAATGGTTTGTGAGTTAACAGGAATGGATGTTGCCAACTCTTCTATGTACGATGGCTTTACATCACTTGCAGAAGCTGCCTCACTTGCTATTTCATCAACAAGGCGTTCAAAAGTGCTTGTATCAAAAGCGGTTCATCCTGAATCACGATCGATATTAAATACAGTAGCACGCGGCCAAGAATATACAGTAGAAGAAGTCAATCTTGTTGATGATGTTACCGATCTAAGAGGATTAAAAGAACAAATGGATAAAAGCATTGCCGCTGTTATTGTTCAATACCCAAATTTCTTCGGATCAATTGAAGATTTGGCAGAAATTAAAAAAATTGCGGATACACAAGGAGCGCTGCTCATTGTTAGTGCTAATCCACTGGCACTTGCGCTTTTGCAGGCACCAGGTAAACTCGGGGCGGATATTGTGGTGGGTGATATGCAGCCATTAGGAATACCAATGGCTTTTGGAGGCCCACACTGCGGTTATTTCGCTGTTCACAAAAAATTTATGCGTAAAGTACCAGGGCGGATTGTAGGACAAACAACAGATGAGCAAGGAAAACGTGGATTTGTCTTAACGCTGCAAGCACGTGAACAACATATTCGCCGTGATAAAGCGTCTTCTAATATTTGTTCCAATCAGGCATTAAATGCTCTTGCTTCCTCTATTTGCATGTCTGCACTTGGAAAGCAAGGAATTCGACAAATGGCCCAGCTAAACATTGAGAAAGCAGATTATATGGCAAAGTGTCTGCAAAAGGCAGGCTTTATCATTATCAATCAATCACCATTTTTTAATGAATTTGTTGTGGAACTTCCTCGTCCGATCAAAGACTTCAACACCAAACTGCTTGAGGCGGGAATCATCGGAGGATTTGACCTGGAAAGTGATTACGGCTTTGACAATCAAATGCTTATTGCAGTAACAGAGCAGAGAACAAAAGAAGAGATTGACCAATTTGTAAAAGTATTGGAGGAAGTCGTAAATGATTGAATATAATGAGCTAATCTTTGAAATTAGTCGTCAAGGGCGTATGGGTTCAAGCCTTCCTGAATCTGACGTAGAAAGCATTGATTTAAACACAAAATACCCGAAGCATTTGATTCGTGATGTACCAGCCGAGCTCCCGGAAGTATCAGAACTTCAGCTTGTACGTCATTACACAGCCCTTTCCAATCGAAACCACGGAATTGATAATGGGTTTTATCCATTAGGTTCTTGTACCATGAAATACAACCCGAAAATTAACGAGGATGTTGCACGTTTTGACGGCTTTAGCCGGATTCACCCGTATCAGCCGGCTGAAACGGTTCAGGGTGCTTTAGAGCTTTTATATAATTTGCAGGAAGAGTTAGCTGAGATCACCGGCATGGATTCAGTAACGTTACAGCCATCTGCAGGAGCACAGGGGGAATGGACTGGCTTAATGATGGTAAAAGCCTATTTTGAACAAAAAGGAGAAAAAAGAACAAAGGTCCTTGTTCCGGATTCCGCGCATGGTACAAATCCTGCCAGTGCAACTGTTGCTGGTTTTAAAACAGTCACCATTCCTTCCAATGAGAATGGGTTGGTCGACTTAGAAGAATTAAAAAAGCATGTGGATCAGGATACAGCCGCATTGATGCTGACAAATCCTAATACACTTGGATTGTTTGAAAAAGAAATCTTGGAAATTGCCAAAGTTGTTCATGAAGCTGGCGGCTTATTATACTATGATGGAGCAAATGCCAACGCCATTCTAGGAAAAACAACACCGGGCCATATGGGCTTTGATATTGTGCATTTAAATCTTCATAAGACGTTCACGACTCCTCATGGCGGCGGCGGCCCAGGAGCAGGTCCAGTCGGTGTGAAAATGCAACTCATTCCGTACTTACCTGTCCCACGTATTGAAAAAGACGGTGAGAAATATGTATTGAACTCAAATCATCCGCTATCAATTGGCCGTGTAAAAGGATATTATGGAAACTTTGGAATTTTGGTTCGTGCTTACACCTATATTCGTACGATGGGACCTGTAGGATTACGTCTAGTATCTGAGGGGGCTGTGCTTCATGCGAACTACCTCCGTAAAAAACTTGAACCGTATTTCGATGCTCCGTATTCACAAGTTTGTAAACATGAATTTGTCTTATCCGGTTCTAGACAGAAAAAGCTGGGTGTAAGAACACTTGATATGGCAAAACGTCTGCTTGATTTTGGTTATCATCCACCAACCATCTACTTCCCGCTAAATGTAGAGGAGTGTTTGATGATTGAACCTACAGAAACGGAATCAAAGGAAACAATGGATGCTTTTGCTGATGTGATGATAAAAATTGCCAAAGAAGTAGAAGAAAACCCAGAGATTGTGTTAGAAGCACCACACACGACAGTCATCGGCCGGTTGGATGAGGTACAAGCGGCGAGACAACCAATCTTACGATATATAATAGAAGAAACTGATCAGAAGGTAACAGTAAAATCTTAAACGAATTACCATTGAACCACTAGGAATGAAGAAATGGAGACAATTAACTTTCTTATGATCTCATTCTTGGTGGTTTATTAAATACTAAAAATCTAATGTCTGTTCTTAGGAGTGATAGACATGTCTACAAATAATATTCGCAAACCAGAATGGTTAAAAATAAAACTAAATACAAATGAACAATATACAGGATTAAAAAAAATGATGCGTGAAAAGAAGCTTCATACCGTTTGTGAAGAAGCAAAATGTCCAAATATTCATGAATGCTGGGC
>NZ_JBALSN010000490.1:0-5255 GCF_036966985.1 Neobacillus drentensis
CTCTTGGTTTGAGACCCCAAATGCTGCAATTACACTATCCAGACTAAAAGCAATGTCCATTAGTTCTACGGTTAAAACCGTTCGCCAAAATCCAAATTTTTTACTTTGAACTTCATCCTCGCCGTCATTATTCTTGATAAAGTTTTGAACCACAATCCAAAGTAAGTAGTGACCACCGACAATTTTTATCCAGCCAATATTAATTAATGTAACTCCTAACCCAATCGCTAAAATTCGAAAAAAATAAGCACCAAAAATCCCATAGAATAACGCTTTTTTTCGTTGGTGTTTAGGTAAGTTCTTCACTAATATAGCTAAAACGAGGGCGTTATCGGCAGAAAGTAAACCTTCTAGAATAACTAGTGTCCCTATCACGCCCCAACTCGTTGGGTTCATAAATACGTTCTTTAGGGCTTCTAGTGAAAAAAATGTACTATAGCTACTGATTATTTCATGTAGAAACTCCATTTTTTCTCCCTTTCTATTGCTCTATTTTATTATCCTTGACCTAATTGAAGTCCAGTATTGGATTATATTGCTTGTCCCATCACTTGGATATGTTTAACCCCTCATTTAAATGTATGTATCGTTTTAGAATAAATGCTCCAAAAACAAACCTTCCCTTACCCTATAACCATAATAAGCCGAGAATAGCCAATCCTTACTCAAAATTGGTTATTCTCAGCTTATTCTTAGACGTTTATTGGAAATCCTTTTCTCGATCTTGTATCAACTTCACATTGTATTTCTCAATGGAATTCAACAAACTGCCGTCATAATTAGGATTAGGAAAGTACCATGATTTTTTGGAAAAATAAATCCTCAGATCATCCGACTCAAAAATATAACCATGGCGGGCATAGATTTCATTTCTTGCTAAGCGGAGTTCTCTTGGGGTAAGCAGTTCAAGTTCACTCATGGTTAATCTGACATAATCACTTTCAGGAAAGATATATTCATTGGTGAAATCACTGGGCGGATTACTGTTTGATAAACCAAAAACACTCGTATGCATGACAAGCGTTAGATTATTCTTATTGGTGCCCCCTAGAACCGGAATAGAGTACCCACATGACCCTGAGTAGTTTATTAAGTCCGATTGCGGCAGGGTAACAGGATATTCACCCACGCAATTATTGCCTACAGAAATGAGCCATTCCGCATCTAATTCCTTTGATAACGTTTGGGCAATGTCATATACCTCTTTAGCCCATGTTGTTAGAGGCAGCAAGTTCCTATCATCAAATAGACCAAAAATGCGGGCTAAATCTCGGGACGGAATCTCCGATGCAGATAGGACGACACCTTCATCTTGACGGCTCACAGTCCACTCTCCAACCGAAATTTCTCTGCCAGAGGTGAAGATTCGCAAGTTATTTAACTTTGCGATGTAATAGTTTATGATCGATTGTTCACTAGTACCCACTACTTCTTCTTGTTTAATCCCGGTATCTCCTTCTTCATCCGTTGATTGATCTATATCCTCCTGATTAATTGTTGGATTTTCCTTATTGTTAGAAGCAGATTTGGATTCATTCTCTTCTTTAATTGTATCAGCTTGAGATGCCTTTTGAGTGGGTTCCTTTAGATTATTCATCATGAAGTAGGCAGCAATGACGACTATAACGATCCCTAACAAAGAAAATATAACAAATTTGAATCCCTTTTTATTGTTTCTATGTGCTGAAGGAATCCCAGCCTCTGAATGGAATGGTGCCCCCTCAGCCTCAATAACGGGAGTTTGATTTTCCGCTAGTTTCTCTCCGCAACCTGTACAAAATAGTTCTAACCTATTTATTTTTTTACCGCAATTGGTACAGAATCCACCCACTTATGAAATCACTCCTTTATCAAAGAAATCCTACTAAAATATCCCCTGCCTGCCTAAGCAGACAAGGGAATCAATCTAAGTAAATTAGGCATGCTTTTTCGATTTATGAATGAAAGTCCCAAGAAAGGCAAATACAAATGAAAAGAGAAGACTTTTAATGAACGTTCCAATTGGGCCAAAGCCAAGTTGAAGCGACAATTCAAGCGTATCTTCTGCGTTCTCACTCCCTCCACTGAGCCCAAAACCTATATCAGTGAATGCTGCAAGTAATGACATGATGACAGCATAAACCACACTAAAGATTACCAGATTCTTTATCACATTTGGCTTTCGTGCGATCTTGAAACCCGCCCAAATAAATAAGGCAACTGGGATCAGCAGCGCAAGCTTTAAATAAAGATCCACATCCGTCCCCACCAAGATATCTTCTAAGAAAGTAGGATCCCCATCGGATTCAACACCTGAAAAAATCCCAAAAGACAAAGATTCCTCCGAACCCGATTCCGTTTGTGTAAACGTGATTGGCGTGAAGTGGAGTAAGTTCCAAAAATAACTGCCAAATTGAACGGAAACTGTTGCAATGAGCATAAAACTTTTGTCGATTAACTCCTCAAATGGTGTATCGAAAAAGAACGCCCCAGCCTCTTTTATTTCTGCTATTTTACTAGAAAGGTAAGCAAAGATAATTACTGAGAAAAGTAGTATGCCGCGAAAAGGAATGACAATCGCTTGATGAATCGCTTCACCTGAAGGAATCCACTCCGATAGGAGACTCGTTGCCCTCCGAAAGGTTACAGCAAATAAACTTCCCAAGCCGCTGAAAAAGAAACCAAAAAGCAAAGTCATTATGAAGGTTTTAAAAAAGGAATAGTTGGTGCTAATATCTAGACTCATATCAAAATTCTTCTGATCCGTATTGAAATCATATGAATACCCAGCAAATAGAGAAAAGATTGTCATAAATATTGAATAGAGGACAGCAATGCCGATTGCATTGTTCACATGGTCTTGTAGTTTTGAACTAAGTCTTCGCCTTGAGGCAATCATTCCAGCTACAAATAATCCGATGAATGGTATCAGAAGATAAATGATAAACCCATTCTTTGCCTCTGCTTCCACCGTCGCATGTTCCTCGTCACCGCTAATTTCTCCATCCACACTAACGGCAATGACAGGATTTTGGAGGTTAGACTCCATCACAATATCAGATATACCATACATTTTATTGAGCTTGGGAAGATCCCCCTCCCTTTCAAATGGAATTTTGTCGATTAATCCGGCAAGATCCATTTCGTCTAAACTATCCCCAACCAAACTGTTAAAAACCTTTTCAGATGTCTTCATAACAGAAAAAGATAATCCAAAAACGATCAGGATGGCAATCAGGGCTGGCAACAAGGCATTTTTAACATATGTAAACTGAAAGGCCGGCATTTTTTGGGGAAGAACTGCCGCCATATTGGTCAATTCCTTTGGCGAGGCAAAACCATTCTCATGGGTGTACTGCAGGTTACTCGACCCACATTCCGTACAATAGTTATAACCCTTTGTTGTATTACCGCCGCATTCGGAACAAAAGGAAGCTTTCTGCTCCTTCACACGAAATTTTACAGGTGCCCGTTTTAACAGGGTTCCGTCATTGATGCAATAGTTGGCCGTTGAAAGATTCTCGGTCCCGCAATTCTTACAAAACATCTGACAGCCCCCTTACACAGCCAGACGGCTTCCGCAACAAGCGCAGAAACTAGCTTGTGATGGGACCTGTTCTTCACAAGTGGAACACACGATTGTTTCCATGGACTCAATACCACTTGCCAGCTGTTCTTGTCGTTGACCACATGATCCACAAAATTTATCATTCGCAGTAATTTGACTGCCGCAATTAGAGCAGCCCCACGCATGTTCTTTTTTATTTAATTGCTCTAATGCCTTTTGGGCTTGAAATATACGTTGGTCAAGTTCAGCAATCTTCAAAAAGAATTGCCCCAGTTCTGGACTTTCCAATTTTCCTGTCCGAATCTTTTGATAAGCTACTTCTCCGAGGTGAAGCAGCAATTCGGCCCGTTTTTCAGCATGTTCCTGAATAAGTTTTTTAAATTGGCTAACTTCCTGAACGGTTTGTAGTTTCTGCTTTCCCTGCTGCAGTGAATCCTGAAGTAGATTCAGTCCCCCGCCAAGTTTCGTTTGCAAATCACTCACCAACAAATCCCCCCTATACTTTATAAATGCATCTATAAAATCAATATAAAAACAGAAAAACGATAGCCATAAAAAATAAGATAGGTCTTACTGCTTATCTCCTTAGATTTTATTTAGGAGTACGTAGTATTATGTCATCAATTTTGGGTCTGTCTAATTGCTGTGAAATTCTTCAGAAAATAAAAAACGATTCGAGAGTGTGCCTCCGAACCGTTTTTTGGGATATAATTTAGATTTGAGATTAATCTATCTTTTTACACATGTTATACCAACTGACTCCTCCATGTTTGGAAGCAGACTCACCGTAGTTTCGGTAGCCTAACTTTTCATAGAAAAAAATTAATTCCCGTTTACAAGTAAGCGTAATCGTTTCTCGCCTTTTTGTTCTTGCTTCTTTTTCAAGATGGGCAAGTAAGGCAGCAGCTACGCCGTGCCTTTGAAAATGAGGAGACACAGCTAATCCTAAAATACTTTGATGACCACCCTTCGCTGGATTGCTCTTGGTCATACTAAATAAATCATCTGTGATGTACACAGTACCGATCACCGGACCATTGACTAATCCTGCGATTTTTCCATCCACTTCGGCAACAAAGAAACTATCTGGAATCAGTTCAATTCTCTTTTCGAATGCTTGTTTGGTTGCTGCCTCTTCTTTTGAAAAACATAGATTTTCAATGACTACCAGCTGTTTCAAATCCTCCATTTTTACGTTTCGTATCTTGATCATACTATCAATCCTCCAACTATCCTTATTATATTCATAATTTAGTAGATAGCAAAAAGGAATGTATGACAAAAAGAGTGACCGGATAGTCACTCTTCTTTGGCTGATTATTTATTTCTTTGGCATTCTGGTTTAAACATTTTATTAAAGACTTAGCCATCCCTGCCTTCCCTTTTTCCTTCGGCTAATTTTCTCCTGTCACTTGCTTTTGGTGGCTCCTCTAACCAACCATTGTCAATCATAAGATTCGCTCCATCTTCTGCATACCTTAATAGTTCACTCGTTAAAGCCACATATTTTTCTCCAAGGTCCCTTCTTGATGTAACACTTAACGCTGCGCCGTAAAAAGCTATGGCAACTTGTGTCGAGAGCTGGATTTGATACATCATCCATTTATCAGAAAAGGGTGCTGTGGTTGAGCTAGTTACATGTGATTGCCATGAGATCGGTGAATTCAGCTTTTCTTCACGAAAGATCTTCTCAAAAGCAGCAATATGT
>NZ_JBALSN010000491.1:0-2070 GCF_036966985.1 Neobacillus drentensis
ATCATTCTCAATAACGAGAATATTATATTCTTTGATTTTTGTAAAGAAAAAAACTGGAAATTACTTTTATATTTTTCCAAAATGTATGAATCTGTTTTATGGTTACATGAATTAGCCTACTTCTACCAATATTATAGTGAGGGGGTTGCTGAGTATGATTTTATCTTTGTTAATGGGATATTTCCTTTTAACCCAACCGGTGACTGAAGTGCCAGATCGTTTAACTATTACAAAGGATGGCCATACAGTTACCACCATTAATCGTGATGATTTTACCATTTCCCAAACGGGCCTGCCCTTATTAAATTCTAAAAAGTACTATGAATTTTTGGATAATTTAGATAAACAATTTTCAATTGCACCGGAAAATGCCCACTTGGATCAGAATGGTGGTATTATTCCAGAAAAGGCAGGGTCCCAAATCCATCGTCAAGCATTTACAGAGCAATTCTATGCCTATATTTTTAGTACTGGACAAACGAAGGTCATGGAATTACCTTTTCTTACAGTTTATCCAAAGGTGGATAGTGAATTACTCAGTGATATTCGCAGCATGAGAATTGGACGTTATGTTACGTCATTTAATCCACGAAATAAAAAAAGATCTAACAATATAGAACTGGCAACAAAAGCAATTAACAATCAGGTGGTTTTTCCGGGTGAAACATTCTCTTTTAACAGAGTAGTCGGTAAACGGACAGCTGCGAAGGGATATTTACGTGCCAAAGTCATCGTTAGAGGGGAAT
Source organism: Neobacillus drentensis (assembly GCF_036966985.1). Taxonomy (GTDB): domain Bacteria; phylum Bacillota; class Bacilli; order Bacillales; family Cytobacillaceae; genus Neobacillus; species Neobacillus drentensis_E. The sequence continues at coordinate 747 of NZ_JBALSN010000491.1, forward strand.
ACTCAGAAGACATTGGCGGCGGAATTTGTCAAGTATCCTCAACCCTTTATAATGCCGTTGACAATGCAGGCATCAAGATTGTGGAGCGGTTTTCTCATTCAAGAAAGGTTCCTTATATTCCGCCTGGACGAGACGCCACTGTTAGTTGGTATGGACCCGATTTTGAGTTTAAGAATACCTATAATCAACCAGTATTAATTAGAGCAAGGACATTAGGTCATTTGTTAGTTATAACAGTTTACTCTTCTGAAAATATTAATTACATACCGAAAAAAGTCCCAACTCCACCATATTAAAAAGTCCGCAACCATTGTGCGGACTTTTTTCTTATTGTTTTTTATTATTTAGTGCACTCATTAATAGCTCCTCTGAAAACTCGGTTAATGCAGCATTATCCATTAGACTAAGATTTGTTTTAGGTGTAAAATTTTTCATCATATTTTGAATAGGAAGTGCAAGGTCCCTACGTTTTCCCTTTGTCACTCCAAAAACAGCAGCACTTAAACCAATGCCTAATAGAGACGCCCAGATGGCTCCTCTACTTTTACGTTTTCTTGCAAACATTTTGAGAAACGGTTGAGCTTTAACTTTTTTCATCCAAAGCACTCCTTCAAATTGAAATGGAAAGGAATTCTTCCTTCCATTTCTTTAATTTGCTCTTTTTAGACAGAGTATATAGCAAGAAATAAGAACTTAATTAGTTATTTACTGGTATGTTAGATCCTTTACCGTTTACATAATACATTTAATTACTCCTGCCATAATCAAGTCTAATTCGCGAACCTCTTACCTATATTTCACATAAACTGCTACAAGATAATTGAGGTGGTGTCTTTATTTATGGGAGGTTTAACTTATTTTGACTTCTTAGCCAAATTTGGTGTGGGTGGAGCACATCCCGGTGGAATTCCATTAACAAAATACATTTTGTCGAATGAAGATATAACAAATAAATCACGTATTTTAGATGCTGGATGCGGCACTGGCCAAACAGCTGCATTTTTATATCAGCATTATTTTGCAAAGGTAGTTGGCGTGGAGATTAATCCTATCATGATTGAAAAAGCAAAAGTGCGATTTCAATCAATGAATTTACCAATAAAGTTGGTTCAAGGGTCTATTGAAAAACTGCCCTTTAACGATCATACTTTTGATTTTATTTTGTCCGAATCTGTTTTAGCCTTTGTTAACAAACCTGTTGCCATTAGTGAATTTTTTCGAGTCTTAAAAAAAGGCGGACGTCTAATAGCCAATGAAATGACTATAAACTCCAAACTTAGTCCGATCGAAGAATCCGAAATAATGAAGATTTATGCCCTGGATT
>NZ_JBALSN010000492.1:0-10614 GCF_036966985.1 Neobacillus drentensis
ATGATTCCTAGAACACCGCCAATTAAGACCCGCAGCAACGCTACACTAAAAGCTGTGATTAAAGTAAATTTAGCCCCATAGAGAATCGCCATGAGGATATCTTGCCCGTTTCGGTCAGATCCCAAAGGGTAATAGGTGGAGGGAGGGATAGGGGGGACCCCGATAAAATCTCCCTTTTTATCATATAAGAATAACAACACCTTGTTTAAGTCCTTTGGCCCATAAAGGGGATATAATAGGCTCAAAATAAACAAGCAAGATAATATGGATAACCCAATGATAGTTTTTTTATATGTAAACCATTTCATAGACTTGTAGTTTCCTTTCTTTTTTGGTGCATAATTACAATACTAGCCAACACATTTATGATGAGTAATGGAATGGCGAAAAGGAGTAGCCCAACCACAAATACTACTACTCTGGTGCCATACATTGATTGAAGGACAGCGCTATAACCATCAATATTTAACAAATGCTCCACTATAAATATATTAGAGAGCATAAACCAAATAATAGTTTTTAAGTGGATAAATATATATGGAACAATATTCCGGAGAATATGCTTGAAATAGATAGTCCTTAAGGGAAGCCCTTTTGCACGGGCTAGTAGAACATAATCCTGATGCTCTTCGTTCATGAATTCTTTTAATAAGTGCTGAATTAAAAAAAGCGTGGGAAGAAAAACGATGATTAAGATTGGTACGAAATATGGTCTTGATTCAGCTCCACCATATAATTGAAAAATATTTAGGTCAAAATTTCGATACAAATAAATAACCAAATATTGCAGTAAAAAGACTACCAACAAGTCAGGTGCTGTGGTTGTAAAATCAATAAAATTACTGAACCGGTTTCGAACGTTAAGCGGAAGGAGCATGATACTCGTAGCAATAAGCAATCCTAGAAGGCTGACAATTAGTAAAGAAATAGATAAGATCGTCATGGTATAAAAATACTTCTCCATCCCAGGCCCTTTTAAATAATTCACTATGAAGGGGTATTCATCAATATGGGTAAACCAGGTGATGTTGCTTTTTACATATTCCTTGAAAAAACTATATTTAATTTCAATTTTATTTTGATAAGGGTTAAAAGTTAATAAGATTGGGATATTAACCACTATCACAAACCCTAATAAGCTGGCGATTAACCTTACTGGAAGATAAAAGATTCGTTTCATCATCATCCTCATTCCCTTCAACACGCATTTTGATTTACGATTAGAATATTCCTCCTATACTTCCCATACTTTTGACGTAAATGGAATTAAAAGGTTACTCTTATTATTGAAAAATTATAAAAATTCCGAATAAAAAAACGTATATACAAAAGCGTGAAAACTTTATTTGAACCTTTTTCTGTCGTACCACAAACCATTATTGCATACTTTATCTTGTACAGTGTTTTATGGATGCAGCTTGATGGTTTTCATACCCCTTTTTGGAAACGTTCTTTATTTGAAACTTTCATTCTTGTGATGATTGCTATCCCAAATTTGAGTCTTCAGGTGGCCAATGAAATGAAGCTAATCGAGAAGGAATCATTTATCGAAGCTTCAAGAACACTGGGCGCGGATAAAACCCGGATCTTCCTTAAACATATTGTCCCGCATGTCTATGAAAAATGGATTTTATTATTTGGGCAGCAATTTATTCAATCTTTACAGCTGCTTGCCCATCTTGGATTTATGAAGCTTTTTTTTGGGGGAACGCATTATCCTGATGATGATACACCGCCACGAACGATTTCCCATGAATGGTCCGGTGTGATTGGCGGAGATATCAGTTATCTTTATACACAATCATGGATTGTTCTCGTACCAATTGTCTTCTTTATTCTTACTGCCATTTGTGTTGTTTGATCAATTCTTCTGTCGCTGAATTTTTTAAAAATAAGGCAGTAAATCAAGCCAGAAAAATAAATGAAACTTAGAGGTGGGGAAGAATGCTGCGGAAAGTGATAATGGTTACAGATGATGAAGATAGTGTAAAAAATGCAATAAGAGAAATCTTAAAATCGAAAAATAAAGGGCATGAATATGCGCTTGACCTAACCAGAATAAGGGATAAAGAACGAAAGACAGAAATTATGAAAAAGTTAACGAGATTCTGAAGAGCCGTTATCCTTGTATAAAAGTTTTCAGTTATAGAGAGCATATGCATAATGCATATGTTTTTTTGTGTCCTTCGAATAGGATGAAATTGAACTGAACCACAATTTCCGGAGGGTTGTCCTGCATGCGGGAAATTTTCTTTCATTATTCCATATACATATTAAAGCCGTGTCCGTATTTGGATATACAGTAGAAGAACTAATACATAGGTCATTTGTTCCGTTATTAGTCCCAGAAGATGTTGAACAAACCATGTATCATTTCCGGAAAGCCATATCTGGAGTGGTTTCAACATACGAGTGTGCTATTTTTGATAAAGAAGGAAACCAAAAAGAGATCCAAGCAACAAATATTCCTATTTATGAAAAAAATAAAATTATTGGCATTTATGGAATTATTAAAGATATTACTGAGCATAAAAATGCACAAAAAAACTTGATGGAAGCAGAAGCAAAATACAGAAGTTTAGTTGAAAATTCTTTAGTAGGAGTCTATATTTTTCAAAATGATAAATTAGTTTATGTTAATCCAAGAATATGTGAGATGACAGGTTATAGTGAGCAAGAATTCTTGACTTTGAACCTATCGGAAATCATCTTTTCTGAAGACCTTCCTGTTATGACTGCAAATTTAATGAAACTAATGACCAATGAAGAGAGTACCATTACATTCCCATATCGGATCATTCGAAAAGATAAAAGCGTACTGACCCTAGAAGTTTATGGCTCCACTATTGAATACCACGGGAAAACAGCCATCATCGGAACTGTTATTGACGTAACTGAAAGATTAAAAACAGAAAATATGATCAAGCATATGGCTTATCATGATCAATTAACTGGACTTCCTAACAGGTACTTATTAATGGAGAAACTGGACGATTTAGTAAAAAATTCAAATGGCTATCAAGAAAATTTTGCATTGCTATTTTTCGATTTGGATCGTTTTAAAGCTGTCAATGATTCGTTTGGGCATGAAACTGGTGACAAAATCCTTATAGAAGTCGCAAATAAGCTTAAAGGGTTTGTGAGTGAAAACGATATCATTTCAAGATATGGCGGTGATGAATTCACCATTCTGCTTTCCAATTCTAATGGTCAAAGGGCACGTGAAGTCGCTCAATCAATCTTAAAGAGTTTATCTTATCCGTTTAATCATAGTCATAAGGAGATATTTGTTACCCCGAGTATTGGAATTAGTATCTTTCCCGAACATGGTGAAACCTTTGACATGCTTATAAAAAAGGCTGACTTAGCCATGTATTTTGCCAAAAGCCTTGGGAAAAACAATTATCAATTTTATACTGATGATTTAAAAGAAAAAACTCATCATGAATTAGAATTAGAAAGTCATCTGCGTAAGGCATTAGAAAGAAACGAATTTTTATTATACTACCAGCCCCAAATAAATATTGAAACCGGTCAATTAATTGGAGCAGAGGCATTAATTCGATGGAATCACCCTGAAAAGGGATTAGTTTCCCCCGCTGATTTTATTCCTGTCGCAGAAGAAACCGGATTGATTATTCCAATCGGTGAGTGGGCTATCCGTACGGCTTGCCAGCAAAATAAGCAATGGCAGGAAGACGGTTTACCGCCCATAACGGTTGCTGTCAACATCTCTGCAAGACAATTTTTTCAATCCAATTTACCTGATATTGTTCGCAGAGTTTTACTGGGAACAAAACTTGAACCGAAATATTTAGAAATAGAAATTACCGAAAGTATGACGATGGATGTTGAATCGGCAATCGCAACACTTATGGAACTCAAAAAAATTGGTGTGAGGATTAGTATTGATGACTTTGGTACAGGGTATAGCTCGCTCAATTATCTCAAGCGCTTTCCTATTGATAAGTTAAAAATTGATCAGTCTTTTATCCGGGAATGCACAAGTGACGTCAACGACCAAACCATAATCAAGACCATTATTCTAATGGCACATTTATTGAAGCTTCAAGTGATTGCAGAGGGTGTTGAAACAAAAGAACAAGCTGACTTTTTACTAAAACATAGGTGCATAGAAGCGCAAGGCTATTATTTTAGTAAACCGTTACCAGTGGACGAGTTTGAAGTAAACGTAAATCGACGGATGACAACTAACTGAAATATGCTCATATGAACATATGCGAAAGGCATATGTTTTTTTGCTGTGAGATATGTGTGATTGTCAGCAGAGATAACCAGTTTTCGCACATTTTTCTTTTTTAGACAAATTGTCCATATCCTCTTTTTCATATCTTCATATAATTACAAGAATACTAATTTTAACTGGAGTTGAGATGCATAAATGAGTGAGAATGTATTGGTGATTGCTGCTCATCCAGATGATGAGATTCTTGGGATCGGCGGAACAATTAAAAAGTTAGTGAATCATGGCTATAAGGTAATTACCGTGATTGCTGCTAAGGGGCGGAAGGAAGAGGAGCATCATATTCAGCAATTCATGTTGAAGGCAAACAAACATTTAGGAGTAGATGAGGTCCTATTTCTGGAATTACCCAATTTATTACTGGAAACAATCCCGCTTGTTGAAATTAACAAATCGATTGAATCCCTTTTGGAAAAGTATACGCCTGCCAAGATATTCACCCATCATTATGGTGATACCAACCGAGACCATCAAATTTTGTTTCAGGCCGTTTTAACTGCTGCTCGTCCATTGCCGGGAAAAAAGCCGGTTGAGATCCTTTGTTTTGAAACGGTTTCTTCAACTGAATGGAGTCAACATACAAACGATAAAGAATTCAAACCCAATTATTTTGTGGAGATTACAGACACCATTGCTGACAAGATTCAATCTCTTCAACATTATGATGTAGAAATGAGACCATTTCCACATCCACGTTCCTATGATGGAGTGAAATATTTAGCGCGATTCAGGGGTATGACAGTTGGGGTCGAGTACGCAGAAGCTTTTGAAATTATTAGGAGGGTCTGGAAATGACAGATCAATATCAAAATGACCAACCTTTTTTTCCTAACCTTTTTTCTTATCTCATCTCTGCAATGGATCAATATTATGGGATTAATGAACCAATTGATTTAGGACAAGAGATTGCAAGGGAGCAAATCTATTCATCTGAAATCCAAAACAAAAAAATGAAGATTTTAATCACAACGTTTTGGGATTATCCATTTATAGGTGGACTGCAGAACTATATCACAACACTTAAAACTGGGTTGGAAAATTTAGGACATAGTGTCCATGTGATTGCACCAAACCATTTTCCATCGGATGAAATGGAGAAATCACGCGATTATTTTTCTGAGACATTCAAACAATTTTTCCTACATCGGTATGGAAGTTTTAATGAGAAAATTGTACACAATATCAGTAAACTATACAGTTACTATGCGATGATAAAGGATATTGATCTGGCTCAATACGATATTATCCACGCACAAGATCGATATACTGCTAATGTAATGGGGTTACTTAACCAATCCTATCAAAGGCCTCTTCTATTTACACCTCATGGATTTATGACCCAAAACAGACTTAAGTTTAACTTGATGGAAAAAGGTTCGATTGAGGAAACCTATTTTTCGGCCATTGACAGACAAGCAATTAAAAATGCCAATCAATTAATCATCCTTTGTGATGTTTTTCGACCAATTCTGATGAATATTGGTGCAGTGGAACATAAAATGTCGACTGTCTATACTGGTATTGATTTTGAAGCAGAAAATAGTCAGAACAGAAGTAAGAAAAAAACGGTCATTACTTGTGTGTCACGCCTTCGTCCCCGGAAAGGACATAAGTATTTATTTAAAGCTCTGGCTTTAATAAAAGACTACTTGAAAAATGTAGAGGTTCGGATTGTAGGCGATGGTGAGATGAGAAAGAAGCTCGAGAAGCAGGTTAGTGAGTTGAGATTAAAAAACGTTTCTTTTTTAGGCAGCAGAAATGACATCCCTAAATTGTTAAGTGAATCAGACATTTTTGTTCTGCCAACCACGAGTGACACGCTGCCACTCTCAATTATCGAAGCAATGTTTTCCAATCAAGCGATTCTAACGACCAATTGTGGGGGCATTCCAGAAATTATTAAGGATAACTATTCAGGATTAATAGTTGAACCAGCAAACCCAAAGGAACTTGCAAAAAAGTTAAAAATCCTATTGCGAAATAAATCAATTAGGACAGAATTAGCCGATAATGCACAGGCATTTGCACGACAACAATTAACCGTTAATAATATGGTTCAAAAAATTGAAGAAATTTATCATTCATTATTATGAAAGGAGGAAAAAAGCATGCGACATGATGTTCCTGCTGTTGTGCTGGATTTAAGTGCAACAGGGGTAGGAATTGTAAGGAGTTTAGCGAAACAAGGGATAAAAGTATATGCGTTTGATACAAGAGGTAAATATGAAATCGGTAAAACTCGGTTTGCTACTTGTGGAATTTGTCCGAATCCAGTGAGCGAGGGGGCCGCGTTACTATTATTTCTTACTCGAATGGCACAAAAAATGGGTCAAAAGCCAGTTCTATATGCGGGTTCTGATGACTATGTTCAGTTTATTTCAAAAAACAGATTTTTTCTATCACACTATTTCCGATTTCTATTACCAAAACACAACCTGGTGGAAGCCGTATTGGATAAACGGCTAACGTATGAATTGGCTCTGAAATCAAATGTGCCATGCCCAAAAACATTCGCAATAAATAACGAAGAGCAGTTCGAGGAGATTATTAATCAAATTACCTTCCCATGCATTTTAAAACCAGTTTATTCCTCTCATTTTCGTACAAATATTGATCCTCGTCTTTATAAGAAAGCCATCGTAGTTGATCAGCCTTCCCAACTGAGAGAAGAGTTCCTTTTTTATCGCCCATTCGGAGAATTAATGATCCAGGAAGTCATCCCTGGCAATGAGGATTGTATTTATTCTGTTAAAACCTTTTTTGATAAACAGATGAATTTAATTGGCTTGTGGATGAACCAAAAATTACATCAATTTCCCCCTCATTTTGGATCCTCAGCTCTTGCTCTTAGTACCAGGGACGAAGAGGTCATTAATCTCGCGACTACCTTTCTTAAAGATATTGAATTTAAAGGCTTGGCGATTGCCGAATTTAAACGGGACCCAAGAGATGGAAAACTGAAATTCATCGAAATTAATGCAAGAATAGGATTAACTCAAGCTTTATCGAGTGCATGCGGGGTTAATTTGGCTTACCTGTATTATTTATCCCTTACCGAGCAAAATCCATCACCAGTGACTGAGCAGAAAGAAGGAGTTAAATGGGTTTACCTTGTCCGAGACTTTCTGTCCTTCCGCCAAAAACAAAAAAATGGGGAAATGAGCTTTCTTGAGTGGGTCAAGAGCTTATCTGGCAAGAAAGTTGAGGCACTTTTTGCATGGAACGACCCGATGCCATTTATTCGCAGTTTTGTATCTCATTTGCGAAATTTATGGGGGAGACAGTAAGAAATGATAAAAAACGGAGGGAATTATCCTTTTGAATAGTTTAGAAGATATCATTAGCAGCTGGAAAAAATTTGATTGGGAAGAGAAGCTAAGTAATGTCCTAAATAAAAAAGTGAAATTACTGGAAGAAAGAATAGAGTGTCTCAAAAATACTCGTGAAAAAACAAGTATTTGGAAGTTGATTCTATCGGATGGACAGGATTTCCTTCCCGTTGTGCTAAAAATATACAAACTTCCATTGAAAGAAAATCATAGGTTAGAAATAAATATGTATCAGAAAGCCTATCATATTTACCACGAGTTTATGCCGAAATTGTATTGGCTTGAACCGAAGGTAAATGGAAATGAAACATGGATGTTTACCGAATGTATGCAGCCCCTGAGAGGACAGATAAAATTAACACCCAGCCATTTAGAACGAATTATCCCCACGGTTGCCAAATTTCATGCCTTAACCTATGATGAGCGATTTTTGCAGTATGCGGACCTTTTTGACTCAACACTTCCTCATTTTGATTCTAAGGAGAAGGTTAAGGAACGCACGAAAGGAATCAAAAAAGCAAAAGAAAACCTGGATCTGGCAATGATAGATCCTAACTTAAAAGAATTGGTAGCTCCTAGGTATAAGATTATCAAAAAAATATTAAAAAAAGGGCCCGTTTTTTTTCCCGAAATGGAAGAATCCGGCCAATGCCTAGTCCATGGCGATCTCCATGTACACAATATTTGCTGTGAAAATGCGAATGATGAGAAAGGCGATTGGAAGGTCTCTTTGATTGATTGGGAGTCTGCAAAGCATTATCCCTGTTGGTATGATCTAGTGGTACTGGTTGAATTATTAATTGATTTTCGCTCGGATTGGCAGCAAAGCGAAGATGAGATTCGAAATCAATGTGTGAAGGTTTATAGTCAAGAAATGCTGAAATATGGAATAACCTTCAATGAAGAACCTTTAAACCTTCTAAAGAAAGCATATTTACAGAGAACACTAGAAAAAAAGCTTTCTAGTCATTTGGAAAAGGTGCTAAATGGCGGAAAGAGCACACTTCTTAAAAGATACCTTGAGAAAATTGAGGTGTGGGGAAAAGACCTAGGATTATATTAGGCAGCATAAAAAGTCTAAATCCAATAAGGAGTTTTTGTATGAAAAAGATTGGGCGATTTCATTATGGCTTAAAAAAGAGGGGTGAGTTTGAATGAAGGTACTCGTGACCGGGGGAGCTGGATTTATTGGGTCCCATGTTGTTGATAGATTACTTCAATCTGGATATGAACCGATTGTTGTGGATAATTTACAATCTGGTAATAGAAAATTTGTCCCTCCCTCCGTTCGCTTCGTTGAAGTGGATATTGCATCACCACAAATTGAGGTTGTTTTTGCGACGGAAAAACCGGATGTAGTGATCCATTTGGCGGCACAAGTGGATGTTGCCTATTCGATAAAAAATCCAGTCGAAGATGCAAACCAAAATATTCTAGGGACAATTCGTTTATTAGCCTGTTGCCATAAGTATAAGGTCAAAAAATTCATATTTTCATCGTCCTGTGCGGTATACGGGGAAAAAGATGATTGTAGTATAAAGGAAACATTCCCCATTCAGCCTCAATCCTTTTACGGGATTAGCAAATTTTCATCAGAACTATACATTCAGACTTTTAGTCAACTGTTCCAACTTCCTTACACGATTCTTAGATATGCAAATGTTTATGGACCACGCCAATCTGCTATTGGAGAAGGAGGCGTCATCTCGATATTTTTTAAGAACGTGCTTAATGGTAAAGCGCCATATATATTTGGAGACGGAGAACAAACAAGAGATTTTGTGTATGTGAAAGATGTCGCGAGTGCCAATGTATTATCCATTGAAAAAGGGACAAATGGTATTTTCAATATCGGTACTAATTCTAAGACAAGTATTAACCAACTATTTCAAATAATTAATTCATTAACTAATAGTAATATATCACCCATCCCTATGCCTGAACGCGAAGGGGATATTCGTTTTAGTCAATTGGATAATACCAAAGCTTTGAATCTTTTGTTGTGGAAACCTGACTATGATTTGCAAAAAGGATTAAACGAAACATTAACCTTTTATAAAGGGATTCAAAATAAAGGGAATTAGAGGACAAATGTAATAAAAGGAGATAAGAAATGAATGATTTTAATAAAATAGCCGCAAAAAATAATGGCAAAATAACGATACAAGACTTGAGTGGTTTTACAATGCTTGGGAAAGGTGCAGATGGGTCCGTTTTTCAATTGACGCCTGTGAAGTGCGTCAAAGTATTTGTTAATGAGGAAACACAAAAAAGAGAGTTAAATGCACTGCAAATAGGGCAATCAAGCTCTGTTATTCCCCGTCTTTATGAATATGGTTCAAATTATATTGTAATGGAATTGGTGAATGGAGGTAATCTTAAAGCTTATTTAAAAAAGGAGAAGCAACTTCCCAAACCAATTGTACTAAAGATTTTATTCATGCTAGAAGAATTAAAAAGGATTGGTTTTACTAGACTTGACACCGAGGTTCGCCACATTTTTTTTAATGAGTTGGAAGAAATAAAAGTAATCGATCACAAGAGGGCGTTCACTACAAATAGGTCTGTCCCGACCAAATTATTTACTGGGTTAAAAAAGTTGGGTTATTTAGAAGAGTTTTTATCACATGTGAAGGAGATAAACCCTTCCTTATATAGGGAATGGAAAAAGATTGAGATAAAATAATAGAAAAGGAGAAAAGGACTGTGGTTAGTGAATCACAGTCCTTTTCAATTAATTAGAAAAACTTTCCATTGAACTTTAAGCAACCTACATGTTACTATAAGAAAGTTCTCTTCGAGCAGTTAAACATCTTCGAACAATTAACATTTTAATTTCAAAATAGATGTTGACTTGTTTGAGAGAATTATAGTATAATATTTTTTGTCGCTTCTTATTGAAGTGAATTTGTTCTTTGAAAACTAAACAAACAAAATCGTGCAAACAAACAATAACAATCATGTTTCTTCTATATATGAAGAACATGAGCCAACGTAACTTTTATGAGCTAATCAACTTTC
>NZ_JBALSN010000493.1:0-8677 GCF_036966985.1 Neobacillus drentensis
CCTAAAATTATTTGCCGTTTGATGTTCACCTTCCCTGGGGTAAAGTAAAAAAAGTTTATACCTTCTGCTTTTGCTACTACGGCATAAGCATATGCTTTCTTTACATTACTTGGATCTCTACGGTGATGAAGCATGCCAATTAGTGTCATTTTACTTCTCTACCACCTCTCCAATTTCTTTTCTAAATAAAAACCTCTTTTTTCATAATACTCATGATATTTCACTCTGAATTTTTAAATGGGGTCAAGGTAGAAATTCACCCTGCTTGCAGCTCTTACGGCCATTCTTTTCGCTTCTGTTTTTACATCTGAAGATGCCAGGACGTATCCGCAACGATCTCCCATTGATAATGGCGGACGCACGATCTGTCCTTGTCGGGGTTTGATATATACCTCTTCTACACCGGGAAATTGAGAGGCGAGTTCTTTCCCCGTTACCTTAATTAATTTTCCTCTAGAATCAACTGTTAAATAATGAGCGTATACATACTTACTGTGTTTTCTAGTGAGACGTGGCTCATTTCCTAACATTAATTGAATGGTTTCCTCTACTAGATTAATTCCATATCCTACTTCAATAATCCGATTCATCGCACCACCTGAGATCCTTGGATTAATTTCTATTAATTTCCATATACCATTTACTAAGCGCATTTCAAGGTGACAGGCACCATTTTTCATTTCAAACGCCCTTAAAATGGAACTTACTGTTTGATGAATACTTTCGTACATTCTTTGATTGATATTTGGCAGCAAACAATATCCGGTTACGATAAATCGTTGTGAAAAAGTAATCTCTTGTTCGATGACCGCGACGATATGAACTCTTCCATTGTGTACTAAAACTTCAATTAAATATTGGGGTCCTGTTAGATACTCTTCTAGTAAAATCTGTTCATTTTTCTTTCGTAATTCTTGTATGGCCACCTTCAGCTGGCTCTCGTTATTAGCTAGGAGAACATCTTTTGAGCCGGCAGATGCGGGAGACTTTAGAATAAGAGGTAAATAGTCCTTTGCTTGACTTATAAATAACTCTAAGGGGTAATCTGGTGTATAAAGAGCATAATAGGGAGAATTTGGGTGACCTTTGAGAAGTTCACGAGTTAGAACTTTATTTTCCATTTTTAAAATGGAGTCTGTAGAGACAACACTTTTACAAAATTCTTCTGCTAATACTGCTGCTAGATGAACGTAAGAATGTACAAAACTAAAAATGCCTTTTATTTGTTTTCCTTGTTTTTGTAGAATCCTGACATTCTTTTTTAATTCATCATAATTGGATAATTCCACTAAAATCATTTGATGGACTTCGGGAAATTCCGTTCTTTGCTGAATGTACTTTTGTCTATTGGTGAATAACACCGTAAAATAGCCGAGTCGCTCCGCTGCTTTTATGGCTTCTCTGCTAGATCCAGATTTATTCGTTTCAATAAATACAATAGTTCGCATAAGCTTTGTCATCCTATCTTTGAAGGTTTTTTAGTGAAGGATGTAGCTTTACCAGTTTTATTCTCAAATATCTGATAAGTACATTTTATTATATTGTCATAGGACAAGAGTGGTCTGGACAAACGTCATAATTCTTAAGACAATTAAATAAAAAAACAAAAAAAGATGTCACATATTTTATAGGACTAATATGTGACATCTTTTTATTTTATTTATTTGACCTTTAGATCTTGATAATTGTACAGGTCTTTTTTATTGTTTATTCACCTAAGTCAACATTGTGATACACTTGTTGAACGTCTTCTAAGTCTTCTAATACATCAATCATTTTCTCGAATTTAGCTTGTGCGTCTTCTGGAAGTGTCACTTCGTTTTGCGGAAGCATCGTTAATTCTGCCACCGTAAACTCCGTAACTCCTGCATTTTTAAATGCCTCCTGCACCGCATGGAACTGTTCTGGATCAGCGTAGACAATCACAGAATCCTCTTCTTCAATAATGTCTCGTACATCGACATCAGCTTCCATTAGTAATTCAAGCACATCTTCCTCGTTTTTACCTTCAACACCAATAACCGCCGTTGCATCGAACATATAAGCCACAGAGCCGCTTACGCCCATGTTCCCGCCGTTTTTACCAAATGCAGCACGTACATCTGATGCGGTACGGTTTACGTTATTTGTTAAAGCATCAACGATAACCATTGATCCATTTGGTCCGAATCCTTCATAACGAAGTTCGGAGTAGCTTTCCTCTGATCCGCCTTTTGCTTTTTCAATCGCACGGTCAATAATGTGTCTTGGTACATTATATGTTTTAGCACGCTCGAGCACGAATTTTAATGCCTGATTGGATTCAGGATTAGGTTCGCCCCGTCTTGCAGCCACATAAATCTCAACTCCGAATTTAGCGTAAATACGGCTTGTATTTGCATCCTTTGATGCTTTCTTTTCTTTAATATTATTCCACTTACGTCCCATTCTGAACACTCTCTTTCCACTTTTGAATCTCTATCATTGACAAATAATATTATACCTTAATTGCATCATTTGTTAAGAGTCTATTAAGCAAAATCGTGTAAGAAGTTGATTTTAGTCCCATTTAAACGACAAAAAGAGGTCGAACCTTCATATTCGACCTCTACAAATAGTATGGAACTATACCAACATTTGAAATAGAGTACTATCCTTATTGACTTCACGATATAAAAATCCTTTTGCTTTAATGCGTTCGATCAATGGAGAATAATCTCCTTTATCCTTTAATTCAATCCCTACCAAAGCCGGGCCTGTTTCACGATTATTCTTTTTCGTATATTCAAAATGGCTAATATCATCGTTTGGACCAAGAACATCTAGTAAAAATTCTCGTAAGGCACCTGGACGTTGCGGGAAATTGACAATAAAATAATGCTGCAATCCTTCATAAATTTTTGAACGCTCTTTAATTTCCTGCATACGGCCAATATCGTTATTTCCACCACTGACGATGCAGACGACCGTCTTGCCTTTAATTTCTTCAGCATACATATCCAAGGCTGCCACTGAAAGTGCTCCAGTTGGTTCTACAACAATTGCATTTTCATTGTATAAGGATAATAGTGTCGTACATACCTTGCCTTCTGGAACGACAAGAATATCATCAACGATCTCCTTACAAATGTTATAGGTTAACGTTCCGACCGTCTTTACCGCTGCCCCATCCACAAATGGATCGATTTCTTTTAATGAGGTCACTTCCCCTTTCAAAAAGGATTCTTTCATGCCTGGAGCACCCTGTGGCTCTACACCAATTAATAATGTTTGAGGAGAATAGTGTCTTAAGTACGTCCCAACTCCGGATAATAGACCTCCTCCGCCAATAGCGGCAAACAGGTAATCAATTTTTTCCGGGCAATCATTGAGCAATTCAACGGCCACCGTTCCTTGTCCGGCAATCACGTCAGGATCATCAAAAGGATGGATAAAGGTACGATTTTCTTCCTTACTGCACTCGATTGCTTTTTCATAGGCATCATCAAAGGTATCTCCAACCAAAACAATCTCAACATCTTCTTTGCCCCAAAATTTAACTTGGTTTACTTTTTGCTTTGGTGTGGTACTTGGCATAAAGATTTTCCCATGGATATTTAAGAGATGACAAGAATAAGCAACCCCCTGTGCATGGTTACCTGCACTTGCACAAATAATTCCATTCTTTAACTCATCCTGATTGAGTTTTTTGATCCGATTATATGCCCCGCGGATTTTAAAGGAACGAACGCTTTGCAAATCCTCTCGTTTTAAGTAGACATGGCAGCCATATCGTTCTGATAACAAGTGATTGTATTGCAGGGGAGTTGGTGCAATTTCATCCTTAATGTTATGGCTGGCAATAATAATATCCTCTACATTAAACACTTTCTTATCAACTTGCTGATTCATCTTACTTTACCTCCTAGTTTTTTGCATCCATAAAGAAAATTTAATAAGTTCATCTACTATTTTTAAACACAAAAAACTCGTCCCCATAGTATAGGGACGAGTGAACTCGCGATACCACCCTACTTCCGCAGCAACCAACACTACGGCTCTCGATCAACGTACCACACGGGTACGCGTTCCATTGTAACGGCGGACATTCCGGTCTAGCTTACGTAAAGTTTCAGCTACACATCTCCGAGATGATCTTCGAATAGGTCCTGACATCGACTTTCAGCAACTGTCGACTCTCTGTAGAACAAGGGCTTACTCTACTCTTCTCATCATTGATTCATCTTCAATTTTTTATAAGGTTACCACTGAAAAAATAACCTGTCAATATTTTTTGACTATTTTAATTATTTTGTTAATTATAAAGCGCTTACATCTGTTCAAGCCACTTTTAACACTGTTATTACCTTATTTTTTATATTTGATTTCGCCACCGACTATCGTCATTTCAATCTCAGTGTTGAGTAACTCGTCGGGTTGATCCATTGTAAATAGATTATTAGAATAAACCGTGAAATCGGCGAACTTCCCTCTTGAAATGGATCCCTTATGATTCTCTTCATTTGTAGCGTATGCGCCTCCAACCGTGAATAATTTAACGGCTTCAAGCATAGCGAGTTTTTCTTTCGCATTCCAGCCGTCATGAGTATCACCAGGAGTTCTACGGGTTACGGCAGCATGTATACCAAGTAATGGATCGACCGGTTCAATGGGTGCATCGGACCCTCCAGCACACAACACGCCTGAAGAGAGTAATGTTTTCCATGCATATAAATATTGCTCGCGCTTCTCTCCGACTCTTTCTTGCACCCATGGGTAGTCCCCAACCACAAATCTAGGTTGAATATCGGCAATTCGGCTTGTGTCTCTCAAGCGCTGAATTAAATCTTCACGAACTAGGGACGTGTGGATGATCCGATCACGGTATTTCACTTTAGGGAATTGATCAAGTATATCTAGAACATTTTCCAATGCCTTGTCGCCAATTGTATGAACAGCCAGTGGCATGGAGTGTTCGCGGATCTCTTTCATCACTTGATAAAGAGTTTCTTGGTCATACATTGCGTCACCATACTGGCCGGGTTGATCGTTGTAAGGCTCCGACAGCAGGGCCGTTCTTCTTCCAAAAGCCCCATCAGCAAAAATTTTAATCGCCCCGATTTGTAAGTTCCCATTTCCAAAGCCGGCAAACATCCCTCTTTCCTTCAACTGATGAAGATAGGGATAATCAATGAGCAGGTTACAACGTAAACCTTGGCCTTCATGGTTAATTAATTCGTCATACATTTTATAGGTTGAATCCAGACCGCCTAAATAAGCAGGATCGTTAGTATGCACACTTGTTAATCCCTTTTTGACCGCAAATTGCATCGCTAACTTCAAACCATCCTTCAACTCTTGATAGCTTCTCTCTGGTATGTATTTTGTAATCAGTTGGGATGCTGATTCGAGCAGTAATCCTGTTGGTTTTTTGGTCCTGGTATCAAGAACAACTGATCCTCCAGTTGGGACCGGGTTAGATTGATGATACTCACTCATTTCCAAAGCCTTGCTATTTACTAAAAAGGCATGGTGACAGATCCGCTTTAGATAAACTGGACAGTGTGGCGCCGCGTGGTCTAAATCTTCAATTGTCGGAATGTTTCCTTCTGTAAATAGATTTTCATCCCAGCCCATTCCAATCATCCACTGACCGGGTGCAACTGTATTTGCCTTGTCTCTAATTTTACCTAGCATTTCGCTTTTCGATTTAACCCCTGTTAAATCAAGATCTAAAAAGTTGAATGCCACACCTGAAAGATGCAAGTGGCTGTCGATTAATCCGGGCGTTACCATTTTTCCTTGTAAATCGACGATATTTGAGCCGGTTCTGCCCCATTGTAAGATCATTTCTTGGTGTGATCCAGTATCTAGAATTCTCCCATTCTCTACCACTACTGCTTCTACGTTCGGCTGTCCGGAGTCAAACGTGTAGATGGCTCCATTTGTAAAAATAGTTCTTGTCATATTAGGCCTCCATACTAAGAATAACTTTTTCTTTTATTATAATCAGTAAGCCGACAGCAAGATAGACTATTTAATGTTAGTCCTACACTGCACTGTCGGCTAATCTGGTATTGGGATTGATCCCATAATTATGATGAAACATGCGAACCCAATATGCTAGTTATCTAATCGCTAAGGTTTCATTTTTATAGACCAAGTTTCCACCTATAAATGTCTCGATAACCTGAATCTCATCTATCTTTTCCTGATCTACTTCAAAAATATCCTGATCTAGTATGATGAAATCTGCATGATATCCTGGTGCCAACTGTCCCACTTTCGGAATGCGGGTGATTTCTTGAGCCGCTCTAGTATAAAGGATAATGGCTGTTTCTAAATCTACTTTTTGTTCTTGGCCCGTGTCCGTCCCGTCATACGCCAAGCGTGTAACAGCAGCTTTTATCCCTACAAATGGATTCACTGGGTCGGCCCAAGCTGTTGCAGGAGCATCAGACGAAAAAGCAACTTTGATTCCTGCTTCTAACATCGACTTTACTGGATAAGTTTTTTTTGTGCGCTCAGCACCCAGGTTATTATGGTAGCTTTCAATTTCCGCAAACAAGAAGATTGGCTGGGTAACAAAAGCAATTCCTGTTTCCGCTGCACGTTGTAATGCTTGCGGTGTTGGCATCGCCGCATGTTCAATCCTGATGGAAGGGGCATCTGTAAGCCAACCCTTTTTTCCATAAAAAGTGTCCACGATGAAATCAATCGCCTGCTCACCCATGGCATGGACCACTAATTGAAGATTGTTTTGCTCTGCTGCTTTTCCCGCTGCCAATAATTCTTCTTCGGTCGTCATTTGGATTCCATAATTCTCCCCTTCACCTAAGAAAGGTGGATTTACCCATGCAGTTTGGCCGGATACACTTCCATCAGAGAATAACTTAACCCCACCAATATGGATTTGGTTTTCTAAGTTCGTTTTTTCTTTTTCCAACATCGGACTCTTCTTTAAATCTTCCCAAATATAGTAGAGTGCCGAACGCTGCTTTAAGCCTTTTTTAACGGCAGTATTATACATTTCTAAATAATCAGTGGGTTCCGTTCTGCCCATCGCATCTGTTATGGCAGTAATTCCATGTCCGAGCAGCACATCACTTAACTCAGCCAGTAATTCAGCGTTTTCTACGAGAGTTTTGACCGGCATGATCCGAGTGACAAGGTCTTTGGCATTTTCGCGTAAAATCCCCGTAGGCTCACCGTCTTTATCCCTGTCAATCTGGCCACCTGGCACGTCAGGTGTTTTTTTAGTAATTCCTGCTAATTCCAGTGCTTTACTGTTTACCACAACAATATGAGCGCACGTACGTGTAATAATAACAGGAACATCTGCAGCAGCTTGATCTAAATCCCATCTTGTAGGTGATCGTCTTTCTAATAACTTTCCTTCATCATACCCCCAACCCTCGACCCACAGATCTTTGCCTTGGGCCCCGCGCAAACTTCGGACTTGTTTAATTAAATCTTCAATGGAATTCACAAGTGGTGGGGTGCAAGCAATTTGTTTGGCTGCATTCGCTAGGTATAATGGGTGCAAATGTGCATCTATTAATCCAGGCAGTACTCTTTGTCCTTGTAAATCAACATAATCTCCGTCTATTTTACCTAAATCTGCCTGGCAGCCAATCCATACTACCTTACCATCACGTACTACCATTGCATCAGCATATGGCTTTTCCTGGTTAGCTGTAAAAATTTTTCCATTTATATAGGTACACTGATTCATCTCATTGGTCATATTATTCTACTTCCCTTCTATTAATCTCTCAAGTTGTTTTAATTCAACAATGAATTGGTTTTTAAGCGCTTAAATCGAATTTTGTATCCTGTTTTCTAGCCATAGTCCTATGTAGCAGTGCACCGCCGATAAAACCGATGATTGCTGGAAGAATCCAGGCGAACCCATTACCGCTAAGCGGAATCATTGTTATGAAATCATTCGCCAACTTTACATCTAATCCATAGGCTCCTAACGTTTCAAATAAACTAACGGAAATCGTTAATAGGACGGCCCCCTTATATGCCCCAGCATTCGGGATATATTTACGAAATACGCCAAGGAAAACGATTACAATTGATACAGGATAGAGTCCTAAGAATAGAGGAAGTGCAAAGTTAATAATTTTTTCAACACCTAGAAGTCCAATTGAAACACCCGAAATACAAATGACTAGAACCCAAATCCGATAGCTTATTTTATTTTTAGTCAGATGACTAAGGAAATCTGCAATGGATGCCGTAATCCCAATTGCGGTTGTAAGGCAGGCCAAGGTGACAGCGACAGCCAAGAAAATCGTCCCATAATTTCCTAGTAAACGGTCCACTAAACTAGTTAATAGAGCGGTGCTCTCAATATCTTTTGGAAATTGACCAGCACCAGTTGCACCAATGTAAAGTAAGCCTCCGTAAACAACTAATAAACCCACACCTGCGATAATCGTTCCGTTAATGGCAACCTTTCTAACGTTAGCCTGATCCTTGTAGCCCTTATTAATTACTGCTCCGATAAATACGGATGCACAAAGGAGACCTGTAAAAAGGTCACCTGTCTGATAGGCACCTGTAAATGCGTTAGAAAATGAGTTTGGAAGATTGGTATCGATTGGTGTGCCAATTGGATCGAATGTTCCCTTAAAGACGATGAATAGTAAAATCACTAATAAGGCCGGTGTCAGCATTTTTCCTACTTTATCAATCATATTGGACCGAT
>NZ_JBALSN010000494.1:0-1548 GCF_036966985.1 Neobacillus drentensis
AAAGGCAGTTGAAAGTTTAAACTGTACCCGTTGTAAAGGACATTTTAAAAAAGGTTATGCCACATTTAGAAGATGATTCCTGTATTCAACAGGGGTCATCTTCTTTAAATTCCATTGATATCTAAAATGGTTATAGTAGGTCATATAACTCCTTATTTCTCTTTTAAGTTCATCTAAGGAATTACATGGTTTTATATATGCTTCATCCTTAAAATGGCCAAAAAAAGACTCTTGTGGAGCGTTATCCCAACAGTTTCCTCTTCTAGACATAGATTGTCCTAGACCTAATTTTTTTACATGCTTCTGAAAAGTAGGACTAGTATAGTGTACCCCTTGATCTGAGTGAATAAAGGCTCCTTCCGCAAACTTTAATTTTCTATTATTCTTTAACTTTATCAATGTATCTGTTGCTAAATCTAATGTAAGTCGATCTGATAGGTTATAGGCCAATATTTCATTCGTGGAGCTATCCTTAATAGTGGACAAATAAGCTTTTTGTCCCTTCCCATAATATAAATAGGTAATATCAGTGAGTAATACTTTACCTGGGATTTCTTGTTTGAATTCACGGTTTAGTAAATTCGGTAGTACGGAGTGTTCTTGTGTAGCTTTCAACATCTTCTTATATGGATTAGCTCTTCTAATTGGACATACAATCTTATATTTCTTCATAATTCTTCGGATTCGTTTAATATTATATTTAATACCAAACTGACCTTTTAACGTCATTTTAATTTGGCGAGCACCTTTATTACGTCGTTTAAAATGAAACGCCTTTAAAATATTCTCTTTTAAAATTATGTCCTTTTGTTCACGGCGTACTCTATTTTCCTGAGATTTGGGAGAAAAATAATTATAATAACCAGATCGAGAAACTCCAGATATTTCGCATAAGAAACTCACCATATGTTTAAGATCATACTTTTCAATTACTTTACGAATTAAAAGGAACTTCTGTTCCGCTGATACTTTTACTCGTTTCTCTCCAGCCCCCTTTCCATCATGTCTAACTTTTTTAATAACTCATTTTCAGCCCGCAGTAGTTTAATTTGAGCTTCTAATTTTGCATTTTTCTCTTCTAAACTAAGCTCTCTGTCAATCGGTCTCCCTGAATTATCTTTACGTGTATCGCGAAGACCTAATACTCCTGATTCTTTATAAGCAACACGCCATCTATAAGCTGCTCTATTTACCCTAACAATACCAATGATATCAACATCAAAACCATTCTCCTCAAATATCTGACGTGGTAATTTTCCATTCTCACTTTCAGCTATAAAAATCCTTTTAAATTCATCAGTATATGTAATTCCTTTCGTACTTACTGATTTAACATAAGGATTATTAGAAAGGTTCTCTATTTCTTTATCAGTGAAAAGCTTTTTTGACATATCGTATTCTCCGATTCTCACATTTTTTATTCATTATACATAAAAGTACCCGATAGAGCAGACCTTTTTTTAGGTGTCTACTCTATCGGGTACAGTTTAGTTTGATTAAATCACTTTCAATTGCCTTTTTTAAATGTACTTTTTCAGTGCCCTCAGG
>NZ_JBALSN010000494.1:1610-1871 GCF_036966985.1 Neobacillus drentensis
AACTGCTCAAATCCCTATACGTTATTATTTTACATCTTAAATGGTAAATTTAATCTAGAAAGTGCTATGCAATGTGGGGAATTTTTACCTTTAATAAAAATGGCAAGCAAGGTGATGATATAGAAGTAATTTCAAAACAAAAGGAGAGATGGTCATGCCTCAAATGGATGTAAACCAACTAAACCAAGCAAAAGCAAATGTCACACTGACGCAGGAATTATTAACAAAAGCAATTGAAAAAGCCAATTCCGATCCAACACT
>NZ_JBALSN010000495.1:0-5517 GCF_036966985.1 Neobacillus drentensis
CTCTTAGAATAAACATCTATGAAACAATCGGTCTATCAAGGTTTATTGAGATTTGTAAGGAGGGGTACTGTTGTTAAAGATAAACAAAATAATTTCTGCGCTTATGGCTTTAATCCTCATTGTTTTACCCGTGTTGTCAACTAGTAAACCTGTTTCTGCGGAGACAGCGAATATGGATTCAGACATTCTGTATTTTGTAAATGCTGGTGATGGTACACCTAACACAGTTGAAGGAACTGACAAAATGGGTCTTTACTCAAGTAAAACGGAGCAAAACTATGGTGAAGATGAAGTTACAGGGAAAAAGTGGGGTTTGGTAACCACTACAAGTGGAACTAGTGGTTCAAATAGCAATGATAAATTAGGATCTCTTCGATATTATAATGGTCCTCAAGTCCGTGATAAGGCATTAGTATATAAATTCGAATTGCCGAATGGTGACTATGACCTTAATCTAGGATTCAAAAATCCTTGGAGTGGACGAAGTGTCAATATTATCAGTGAGGGTCAAAATCTATCCAATGGAGATTATGATATTGGAAGTTATTCCACGGTAAAAGAAGTTGAATATCAACAAATAACAGTTAACGATGGGGAATTAGAAGTTAAGATCCAGGGACCTTCAACAGGAAGCTTATCAAACTATAATGATCCACTCGTAAATTACATTATCGTCAAGAAGTACAAGGCGGTTCCTCTTTTTGATTTGGAAGCAAAATTAGCATCAGCAAAAGAAGAAGCGCAAAAAACTGAAACCTACACTAAATACAGTTTAGCGGAACTAAATAAAGCTATTGAACAGGCTGATCATTTGGTGGAAAATATCAATGAAAATGGGTTAGATTCTAACTCGAAAACTGTTCAGGTACAAATTCGTGCAAGTTTGAAGAACTTAGGTACGGCTTTAGCAGGACTAATCGTATTCACTCCAAACGAATCTTTTAGACCTGGACAGGTTTGGACAGATACATATGGTGCTCCAATCCAAGCACATGGCGGCGGTATTATGTATGACGAGGAAACAAAGAAATATTATTGGTACGGTGAAGATAAAACCAACGGATACCTTCCAGCTAGAGGTGTTAGGGTTTATTCATCAACAGATCTTTATAACTGGAAAGATGAAGGTCTTGCTCTAACAGCAATAGAATCGATGGACCAATTTGAAACAGATCCACTTATCTCGAAACTGTATGAAGGCAGAGAAGATAAAGCCGATATAAAAAATGATATCGGTACTGACCGGATTATTGAAAGACCAAAAGTAATCTATAATGATAAAACAAAAAAATATGTGATGTGGATGCATACCGATGGTCCTTCTGCTACGTCAAGTGCAAACTATGCAAAGGCGGAAGCAGGCTATGCATTAAGTGATTCTCCTACCGGACCTTTCGTCTATCAAGAAAGTAACCGTATGGACCGAGTTCCTGAAGGTGCGGAATATAATGGGCAGCCAAACCAGCCTGGTATGGCACGTGATATGAACTTGTTCAAGGATGACGACGGGACAGCCTACTTAATCTATTCAAGTGAAGAAAACATGACGATTTATATTTCGAAATTGAATGACTCATATACGGATATCGTAGGCTGGCATAAGGACGGCAAAGTAGAACGCGATACCACATACAAATCTGTCTATGGTGAGGATTATATAAGAGTATTTCCGGGTGCACAACGTGAGGCTCCTGCGATGTTCAAATATAATGGAAAGTACTATTTAATAACTTCTGGTGCGACAGGATGGGCGCCGAATTCAGCAAGATATACGGTTGCTGATGATATATTCGGAGAATGGAAGCCTATGCGCGATCCTGCAATCGGTGAGAAAGCTTCCACAACATTTGATTCACAAAGCACCAATGTCATTACCATTGATGCTAAAAAAGGAAAATTTATATTTATGGGTGACAGATGGAAGGAAAGTGATTTAAAGGATTCTCGATATATTTGGCTGCCAATCGAATTTGGTCAAGGTGATGAAATTAGTCTGCAGTGGTATGACAAATGGAATCTGGATACTTTAAACAGAATGGGGAAAGTCACCGTTAACACGGAGCTGCCAGCCAAAGTATCTGTTGATCAAGTACCTAATTTACCGAATAAGATTAATGTGACCAACTCCGAAGGGATCAAAATGGACACGCCAGTAACATGGGACATTAATGTTGAAGCATTCTCAAAGCCTGGAACTGTAGTGGTTGAAGGGACACTTTCTGAGTTAGCTGATAAAGTGGTTAGAACAAAGATATTAGTTTTGCCGGACCATGTAAGATACTTTGTTCATGGCGGCGGGGCGAAAACAAATGATTATGAAACATGGTCGTCTTATATGCAAGGTACACTCCTTAATAAGGATGTCATCGATCAAAAGTATGACCCGGCAAATGGACAAACATGGGGATATATCGGGGATCGGACAAAACCGTCAGGCAGTAACAGTGGAGATTTATTTTCTTCGTTACGATACCTTTTAAGTAATTCCGGTGATGATCTCTCTTATAAGTTTGACTTAAAAAATGGTAAATACACTGTATATACTGGACTCTACGATCCGTGGTACAGTTCAACAAAGGGAAGCAGAAAAGCAGATATATTAATTAACGGCGAAACGAAAACGAGGGGCTATGTGTTTACGAGTTCTTACGATGTCAAAGGCTATGAAAATGTGAACGTAACCGATGGGAAACTTGACCTTACTGTTCGCAGGGTAGCTGGTTCACCTGATCCTCAAATCAGCTGGATTATGATTGTGGAAGAAGATACAACATCTCCAGTCATTACAGTAACTGGGAATAAGGAAAGTTATTCTGTTGATTCAAACATATCTATCACTTGCAGTGCAACTGATGATTTGTCTGGAATTGCTGCTGTCGAATGCCCGTCCATAGAAAGGCCGGCATATGAATATGGTTTAGGAGTAAATAAATTTACAGCCCAAGCTATTGATCATGCAGGTAATGCAACAGAAATAGATTTTCAATTTACGGTAACTGTGGACTTTGATAGTTTAAGCCGATTAACCGATTCTTTTGTAACGGATATGGGGGTTGCTCATTCGCTGACTACCAAACTTAATGGAGCAAAAGAAGCAGCTGCGAAAGGTAATCAGAATGCCGCAGAAGGTAAACTTCAAGCTTATGTAAATGAGTTATCTGCTCAAAGTGATAAGTCACTTACAAAAGAAAAGGCGAATCTATTAATTTCTTTGTCTGGAAATCTTTGAAATGAAGTAAATGTTACTTGAACATAAAAAGTGTCAGGATCATCACATCCAGATGGTGCCTGACACTTTTTTATATTGTAGTTTTTTTAACAAAGCCCTAATTGATTATTCCATTAGCGGGTTTGAATTGGCTATTTAGATAAATTAGTGTCATTATGGATTTTGTTATATGTTCTAAAAATTTATCACACGGTACGGGAGCGATTTGTATGCCACATTTAATTATTAGAGGAGTTTCAGTTGATCAGGTAAAAACGATTAGTCCTTCATTAGTACAAGAATTGGCGGATTTATGTGCATGTGGAACGGACAATTTTACCTTAGAAATCGTCCAATCAACTTATGTATTTGATGGAAATGAAGTGCCTGGTTACCCATTAATTGAAGTAAAATGGTTCGAACGCGGTCAGGAAATTCAAGACCAATTTGCCAACATTGTAACAAACCATATTCAAGCACTCGGAATCCCAGAGGTAGAAGTCGCTTTCAGTACATTCCTGGAGTCAGCTTATTATCTAAACGGAAAGAGTTTTGCTTCTTCGTGAAGCTAAAGTTTTATCACAAAAATAAATTATCTGACTGTATAAGTTAACATAATATTATTATGTTAACTAATTTAGATTTGAATGATACTTTTTTAGTATTTGATGCTGGCATATTTTTTAGAACCTTTCATTTAGAGCCTGTCCCCCGTGCTTAACTTTAGTGTGCTGGGGGACAGGCACAAATATATGGCTAGGCACTTGGGCTGTATACCTAATCCAAAACTCTATTAGAAATCTGCCTACCCATTAACGACTTTTCCACCATTTACATGCAGAATTTGACCAGAAACATAGGATGAATCTGCATTTGATGCAAGGTATACATATGCAGGAGCAACTTCTTCCGGCTGTCCTGGGCGCTTCATCGGTGTGTCCTGTCCAAATTTACTAACTTCTTCTGCGGTAAAAGTAGAAGGGATAAGTGGAGTCCAAATTGGTCCAGGTGCGACTCCATTTACTCTGATTCCTTTTTCGGCCAGTTGAGAGGCAAGAGACCGTGTAAAGGTTGTAATCGCCCCTTTTGTAGAAGAATAGTCAAGCAGCTTTGGATGTCCTTGATAGGCAGTAATAGACGTCGAATTAATAATTGCACTTCCTTCCTTAAGGTGAGGCAAAGCGGCTCGTGTTAAATGAAACATAGAAAAAATATTCGTCCGGAATGTCTTTTCCAACTGTTCTGATCCTATGTCCAAAATGCTTTCTTGAGGATGCTGTTCAGCCGCATTATTCACAAGGATATCAATTCCTCCTAGCTCATCAACTGTTTGCTGTACGGCTTTTTTACAGAATGATTCATCACCGATGTCTCCAGCAATTAAAAGGCATCTTCCACCTTCCTCCTCAACCAGCTGTTTGGTTTCTTCGGCATCATTACTTTCGTTTAAATAAATAATCGCAACATTTGCACCTTCTTTCGCGAAAGCTATAGATACAGAACGCCCAATTCCACTGTCACCACCGGTGATAATCGCATTCTTTCCTTGTAGTTTGTTACTTCCTTTGTATTGCGGATTTTCCGTATCTGGACGTGGTTTCATATCCTTTTCAATTCCTGGTTGCTTGTTTTGTTCCTGTGCGGGTAATTTGCTTGGGTACTGTTCATTGTTCATTTGATATTACCTCCAATAAATGTGGGATATTAATGCAGTACCCGTTCAACAAAGAGAATAAACTATAAATCTACAAACCATGTTGTATATGAAAATAATGTAGAAAATTCAAATAAAATGGAAAACGAAAAATGTTAAAAAGCTCGAGTGAACGGGAATGATAAAAGTAGTAGAAAAGTCAAATGCATCTCAGATGAATATTGTTACAAAAAAGTTGTTTAAAAACTTCTTGAATTCGAACAATACTCTAATGGGGGAATGAAAAATGAAAATCCATAAACCTGAATGGCTGTCATTAAGTAAAGAAATAAAAGTGAAACTTATTCGTTTAGCGATATTGGAAAACCAGAGCAGATACTCATCACAGTGAAAATGAAACAAATGCTTTGCTAATATATTAATTATTAGCATGGTCCTTAGGATAGTATTGCAATTTTAAGAATATTAAAATATAATACTATTTAATATTTAATTGTTTGCATGATGTTTATGTTATTAACGCAAAATCAAAAAAAATGATATATAGATTTCATTATCAAGAGAGGCAGAGGGACTGGCCCGATGACGCCCGGCAACCGCTATTACGAAATAGTATGGTGCCAAGTCCTACAGAACTAGATGGTGCCGAAAGATA
>NZ_JBALSN010000496.1:0-4142 GCF_036966985.1 Neobacillus drentensis
TAAATAGAGTGTTCAATGGTTCAATCAGTTTAAACTGCATATCTTCCGGCAGCCCGCCCACATTGTGATGGGATTTAATGGTTTGTGCAGTTGCCGTACCGCTTTCAATAATATCGGTATAAAGCGTTCCTTGGGCTAAAAACTCAATACCTTCCAGTTTTGTCGCTTCATCGTCAAATACATAAATAAATTCATTACCAATAATTTTTCGTTTTTTCTCAGGGTCAGAAACACCTTCCAACTTCGATAAGAAACGTTCTTTGGCATCAATTTTGATGACATTCATGTGGAAGCCTTCTGAAAAAGTCTTCATCACGCTGTCAGCCTCATTTTTCCGAAGCAAGCCATGATCAACAAAAATACAAGTAAGTTGATCACCGATTGCCTTATGGATCAGCACAGCAACAACGGATGAGTCCACCCCGCCGCTTAAAGCACAAAGAACTTTTTTATCGCCAACCTGCTCACGAATTTTTGCCATTTCCATTTCAATGAAGTTACCCATTGACCAATCGCCGCTGCATTCACACACATTAAATACAAAGTTCCTTAGCAATTCATTCCCATAAACGGAATGACGTACTTCCGGGTGGAACTGAACAGCATAAAGCTTTTGCTCTTCATTACTCATTGCTGAAATCGGACAGGTTGGATTTGTGCCATCCACGGTAAAACCTGCAGGAGCTTCCACGACAAGATCACCATGACTCATCCACACGGTCTGCTCATTTGGCAGGCCGTTAAATAGCGCTGATGGATGTTGTACCGTCATCGTTGCTTTTCCGTATTCACGTTCTTTCGCTTTTTCAACCTTCCCATTAAAATGGACGGTCATTAACTGCATCCCGTAGCAAATACCAAGGATTGGCAGACCCATTTCAAAAATGGCTTCATCACAGCGGAAAGAATTTTCATCGTACACACTATTTGGCCCGCCGGAGAAAATAATCCCTTTTGGGTTTAACTGGCGGATTTCTTCAGCTGTAATCGTATGCGGATGTAATTCACTGTATACCCCGAATTCACGGATCCTGCGGGTTATTAACTGGTTATATTGACTTCCAAAATCTAATACAATAATCATCTCATGCTTGCCTGGCAAAGCATCCACCTCAATTTTCTCAAGTTATAGTTATTATGAACCTTTACAGCAAAGGATATAAAAAAAACTAGAATTCTCCCCTCCATAAAAATATCAGGAAGGCAGAATTCTAGTTTTCTCGTAAAAAGACCACAGAAAAATCCTGCCTTCATAGTCAGGTCATTATACGGTGACCCGGTAGAGACTCTCGAACCAAATTTTCGAGGATATATGAAGGAAACGTACTATATTTTGAACAGCACAAGCACCTTTTATAACAGTGCTAATACTAAACATGAATTAGTACATATTGTAACAATAGGTTGTTTTTCTGGTCAAGCGATTGTCTTTTTAATTAAATTTTCCCATAATTCATGCGACTCTTTCCAAGCGCCCTTTGGCAATTGCTGATGATACAGATAATTTTCATAAATAGCCGTTAGTTGTGACATTTCTCTTGTCGAAAAGAAGGAATCAATGTAACGGGCATATTTTCGTAGTGTTTGGTTTTCCTTCCGCTTTAATCCGTAGCGTTCGAACTGTTCCAACAAAGCTAAATAGGCAGCACTGATGTTTTCGTCCTTTTTCTTAAATCGGTAAATTACTAACAGACTGTACGGAACCCACTTACCGCGAATACGGTAAAGAATACCAACCACTGCAGCTGCTATTACGATTATGAAAACTATCCGCTTCCAATTGTTTTTCAAAAACAATTTGGTCTCTTCCCAGATCCTTTTAACATCAAAGAATGATTTCGAATCGTTTGTTTTATCGGGTTCCTCAATCTCTTCCTTCTGAGGCTTCTTCACTGGCGCTGGACTGGTTTCTTGATTATTGGATGATGATTGGCCATTCGCACCGTAATTGATGATAATTTCATTTGAAAAACCCTTGGTTGGCTCAAATGGTACCCAGCCTTGATTTGGAAAATAGACCTCAACCCAAGAGTGGGCATTATTATTTGTTACCTCATAAATCTGTGCCCCTGAAGTCTCATCACTATATTGCAAAAAATCTCCGCCTGTGAACCCTTTTACCCAACGCGTTGGAATCCCGAGTGTTCGCAGCATCACAGCCATCGAAGAGGAGAAATTGTCACAATAACCCCTTTTTGTCTCAAACAAAAATTGATCCACATATTCATCTTCGGTGTCAGGCACCGCGACATTTTTCTGGTCATAAGTGAACGCGGATCTTCCAAAATAACTTTCTACCGCCTTTGCTTTATCAAACCAATTGGTTTTTGTGGCCGTAATCTCTTCTGCTAATTCTTTCACTCGTGGCGGAAGATTCTCCGGCAGGAGTGTATATCTTTGATAAAATTCCTCGTTGATGATGGTTGGGTCATAGCTCGTTGTTCGGACTAAGTCTGAAGCCTTGTACTTTGGTCTTTCAAATTCTACGGTAAAGACCTGCGGCACAGCAGGGACATTGTCATTAGAGAAAAGGCTGATTCGCTCATTAGTCGTATCGATTTCATATCGATTGCCCTCAGGGAGCATCTTTAACACTTTGCTAATTCCGGCAGGATACATAAGAAAATTGTAATTATATTCTGGACTTGTCACCACCCGCGAAGACTCTTTAATGGTCTCTACGGTGTCAGGCACCGAAAAGACAGGGACAAGATCTTCCTGACGAAAGGTTATAGGTGTGGTACCAGAGGCCAGCCAGCCTTTTCCTGTATACACGTCCTTCGTTTCCATCTTCCAATAATTTTTTCCGTTCCCTTCATACTGAAAGACTCGGTTGTTATCCCCTATAAAGGGACCGCCTAATTCAGCATCATTGGTTCCATAACCGATACGATTGACACTGCTGGCCTTATCTTCAGGAACTTTGTCGTTATTAGCAGTAAAATACGGAACTGGGTCTGGCCAAATCGATGCGGCTTTCGGTGCGGCTATGCCAACTACAACACTTAATGAAATCATAACAGCCAGCGGCACCATCCACTTTCGCAGATAGGTCGGTTCGGTGCTGACATTTTCTTTTTGAACGATTCGGTAAAATGTCAGCATTCCCATCACTGCAAAGCCAGCCACCACCGTTCTGACAATGGCGAATTTAGCAATATACGGTGTAAATGTATCTAAAACCGTAATATAGACTAAGGTCATAAAGAAAAATATAAAAATCCGCTTTCGGTTTAAGATCCAGTAATTGATTAAGTACACCATTAGCCAAAGTAAGATAAAAAATAACAATGTCCTGAATTCGTTGGATAAGTCATTCCAATTCCTTGCTGTAAGCACCCGAAAGTTATCCATAATATCTCTAAAGAAGGCTGTAATCCATGTTAAATCAAAGAGCCCTACTTCATAGTGAAGCTGGTTAATGGCATATAAAATAAAGAGCGTTTTGACACTATAGTTCCAAATCCATTTCAAATGAAGGTAAGATAAAGCAAACGAAATAACGATAAAGATAAAAAACATCTCAATATGATTGGTTTCTGTTAATTGTTCAATCGGACGCAGCCATTCACTTAATAATAAAAAACTAAAGGCATATAACAAAAAGGATGAAAAATCTCTTTTGATCAACGGAAGTTCACCTCCGAAAAGGCCGCCGTGAATTCGCCTTCTTGAACCAAGACAACCCGTACCCCACGGGCATTGGCGATTGCCATCAGCGAGCGTTCATCATCTGTCGGAGCTTCTTTCTCTCCTTTAATCAGAAAAAGCGTAATCGTTCCACCTTTTCGCTGCCCAAGGAAGCTAGCTTTTTCAATCAAGGGTTTGGTAATTTGCGCGGTGACTAGCATAAACGAAACGGTTTGCTGGATGAGAAGTCCATCTGTATCTAACACCTTTTCAAATGGTGAGGTACATTTCGCCTCTATTTTTGCCAGATGAAAAAAAAGCTGCTGGAGATGCTGTTCTCCACCGCGAATGGGGAAAGAGGCACGTTCGTTGCTAATCGTTAATAGACTCGTCTGAGCTCCTTTTTTCAAAATAGCCCGCAATAATGATGCTGTAAAGGAGACAACGGGCTCAAACTGCTTTGTCGGGACACAATCCATGACCACAAAGACATCATGTGATTGCCGCTGTTC
>NZ_JBALSN010000496.1:4164-4334 GCF_036966985.1 Neobacillus drentensis
TATTCCGTTTGGCGGATGCTTTCCAGTTGATCCAAGAAAAGCGGTCACCCGGCTGGTAATCCCTCACCCCAGTCGCCATGGATGTATCGCGCTGGACACGTTCCCTAGAAGCCGTCAGACCAGAATCATAATGATTTTCAAATGATCGGTATAATAGCTCTGTATACGCC
>NZ_JBALSN010000497.1:0-11816 GCF_036966985.1 Neobacillus drentensis
CTTGATGGGGATATCGTCAATCCTGGCGGTTCAATGACAGGTGGGGCGGTTAAGCAAAAAAACTCTTCTTTATTAACTCGTAAAGGGGAACTTGAGGAATTAAAAGAAAAGTTAATTGTGATGGAAGAAAAAACAATCCAATTAGAGAATCTTGTAAAGTCATTAAAAACAGAGGTTCAAGATTTAGAAACGCTGCTGGATGAAATGCGTAAAAATGGCGAAGATTTGAGATTAACGGAACTGACATTAAAGGGTGACCTTCGCCAAGCAGAGCTTGAAGAAAAAAACATTAATGAACGATTAGCTATTTATGACCTTGAAAAAGGGCAATTTTCTAATGAGAAAACAACTCTAACCAGTAGAAAAAATGAATTATCTGCTGCAATGGATAACTACAAAACTTCTTTAGCAGAATTAGACGCTCAGATATCGAAACTTTCGGAACAAAAGTCAAATGATTTGACTTCAAAAGAAGCACTTTCAAATGAAATAAATGATTTAAAAGTTGCCTTTGCCTCCAAGAATGAACAGTATATGAGTACACAAGAACGTTTAACACAATTACAAGCGGATTTGGATGAGAGTGAACAAAGGCTTTCTCTGTATAGCGAAGACCTCAATCTGTTAACTTCGGAAATGACAAACAGTTCATCCGGTGAGGAACAGTTAGAAACTGCTGCAAGTAGAAAACAACAGGATAAAGATGCCGCGTTGCAGTTAATTTCTGCACGAAGAGAAGAACGCTTAACCTTAAAGACGACATTAGAAGATTTAGAATTGGAAGTAAAAGAATTAAAACGACTTCAACGTGGGCTGATTGTTGTTTTAAAAGACGAGGAAGTAAAAATTAACCGTTTGGATGTGGACCTTGAAAACCGTTTTGCCCGTTTAAGGGAAGAATATCTTTTATCGTTTGAAGGTGCTAAGGAGCAATACCCATTAACCATACCACTAGAAGAGGCTAGGAAGAAGGTCAAGCTCATCAAACTGGCCATCGAGGAACTTGGAAATGTGAACATCGGAGCGATTGATGAATATGATCGTGTCTCTGAACGATATGAGTTTCTCAATGAACAAAAGACAGATCTCCAAGAGGCCAAAGAAACTCTTTACATGGTAATTGAGGAAATGGATGAGGAAATGAAAAAACGCTTTGAACAAACCTTCAATGGTATTCGAGAGCATTTTGAGCCAGTATTCAGGTCACTCTTTGGCGGTGGCAGAGCTGACTTAGTACTTACGATTCCAGGGGATTTATTAAATACAGGTGTCGAAATTGTTGCACAGCCTCCGGGGAAAAAGCTGCAAAACTTAGGATTATTATCAGGTGGAGAACGCGCATTAACAGCTATTGCACTCCTCTTTTCAATTTTAAAAGTCCGCCCTGTTCCTTTTTGTATTCTTGATGAGGTTGAAGCTGCCTTGGATGAAGCGAATGTCCAGCGCTTTAGCCAATACTTAAAACGATATAGTAAGGAGACACAATTTATTGTGATTACTCACCGCAAAGGTACGATGGAGGAAGCGGATGTATTATATGGGGTAACCATGCAAGAATCAGGCGTCTCAAAGCTAGTATCTGTTCGTCTAGAGGATACCAAAGAGCTTGTTGAAACTTAATATTAGGAAGTGATAACATGAGTTTTTTTAAAAAATTAAAAGAAAAAATCACCAAATCAACCGATGCAGTTACAGAGAAGTTTAAGGAAGGTCTTACGAAGACAAGAGATAATTTTTCAGGAAAAGTAAATGATCTTGTCGCAAGATACCGTAAAGTTGATGAAGACTTCTTCGAAGAATTAGAGGAAATAATGATCCAGGCAGATATTGGTTTTGATACGGTAATGAAACTAATTGAAGAGTTGAAAATGGAGGTCAAACGCCGGAACATCCAAGACCCACAGGAAGTTCAAAGCGTAATTTCCGAGAAATTGGTTGATATCTATAATGCTGGTGAAGAGCAATCCTCTAAATTAAACATTCAAGAGGATGGTTTGACTGTTATCCTATTTGTAGGGGTTAATGGTGTCGGAAAAACCACCACAATCGGTAAACTTGGTTACAAATTTAAAAATGAAGGAAAGAAAGTACTATTAGCAGCAGGTGATACCTTCCGCGCGGGTGCAATCGAACAACTGGAGGTTTGGGGAGATAGAGTGGGTGTTGACGTCATTAAGCAAGCAGAAGGGTCAGATCCTGCCGCAGTTATGTATGATGCGATTCAGGCAGCAAAATCGCGGAAATCAGATATTTTGATATGTGACACCGCTGGACGTTTGCAAAACAAAGTAAATCTAATGAAAGAACTAGAGAAGGTTAAGCGTGTTATCGAAAAAGAAGTACCTGGCGCGCCGCATGAAGTAATCCTAGTTTTAGATGCAACAACGGGTCAAAACGCGTTAATCCAGGCAAAAACATTTAAAGAAGTGACAAATGTAAGTGGAATTGTTCTTTCAAAATTGGATGGGACTGCCAAAGGTGGAATCGTCCTTGCGATTCGCAATGAATTAAAAATTCCGGTTAAATTCGTCGGTTTGGGCGAAAAAATGGATGACCTTCAGGAATTTGATGCAGAGAAATATGTATATGGATTATTTGCCAATGAAATTGACCAAACCGAATAAGTGATGTAAAGGGATTATCTTGACAGATAATGTCTGACCCTGTAAACTACTTATGTAAAGGCTTTTCACTTAACATACGTGTTGGAGGGGATTGGCATGCTTGAAAAGACAACACGAATGAATTATCTTTATGATTTTTATCATTCGTTGTTAACGCCAAAGCAGCAAAGCTATATGTCTCTCTATTATTTAGATGATTTCTCATTAGGAGAAATAGCCGAAGAGTATGATGTCAGTCGACAAGCCGTTTATGATAATATTAAGCGGACCGAGACAATGCTCGAGGAGTATGAAGAAAAGCTGCTGTTATTTCATAAATTTCAAGAGCGTAGTAAACTTTTAAGAAATGTGAAAGAATTGCTTAACGAGGACGACCCTTCAAAGCAGGCAATGCTAGAAGCTGTTGCCGAGTTGGAGAATTTAGATTAGGAGGCGGCATGAATGGCATTTGAAGGATTAGCCGACCGACTGCAGAATACAATTCAGAAAATCCGTGGAAAAGGGAAAGTCTCAGAAGCGGATGTTAAAGAAATGATGCGGGAAGTGCGTCTCGCTTTACTAGAAGCAGACGTAAACTTTAAGGTAGTTAAAGATTTTGTGAAAAAAGTCAGTGAACGTGCCGTTGGGCAGGAAGTACTGAAAAGCTTAACACCAGGACAGCAAATTATTAAAATCGTTAATGAAGAATTAACGGAATTAATGGGTGGAGAACAAAGCAAAATCGCTGCATCTAATCGTCCCCCTACTGTCATTATGATGGTCGGATTACAGGGTGCTGGTAAAACGAC
This sequence comes from Neobacillus drentensis, assembly GCF_036966985.1. GTDB lineage: Bacteria > Bacillota > Bacilli > Bacillales > Cytobacillaceae > Neobacillus > Neobacillus drentensis_E. Next base: position 3,413 of record NZ_JBALSN010000497.1, read on the forward strand.
AACTTCGGGCAAACTTGCTAATTTACTTCGCAAAAAGTATAACCGCAAGCCATTGCTTGTTGCGGCCGATATTTACAGACCTGCTGCCATTAAACAACTTGAAACCCTTGGTAAACAATTGGACATGCCCGTTTTCTCACTCGGTGATCAAGTAAGCCCAGTAGAGATTGCTAGGCAGGCTATTGCAAAAGCAAAAGAAGAGCACAATGATTATGTCCTCATTGATACGGCTGGTCGACTTCATGTGGATGAAGCATTAATGGGTGAGTTAAAAGACATTAAAGAATTAACAAAACCTGATGAAATCTTCTTGGTGGTCGATGCCATGACTGGTCAAGACGCAGTCAATGTTGCTCAAAGCTTTAATGAACAACTCGGTCTAACTGGTGTTGTATTAACCAAGTTGGACGGTGATACCAGGGGTGGAGCTGCGCTATCCATACGCGCTGTTACGCAAACACCGATTAAATTTGTCGGTTTAGGTGAGAAGTTAGACGCTCTTGAACCGTTTCACCCTGAACGGATGGCATCAAGGATCCTAGGTATGGGTGACGTGCTTACGTTGATTGAAAAGGCACAGGCTAATGTTGATGAAGAAAAAGCGAAAGAGTTGGAACAAAAAATGCGGACAGCGTCTTTTACGCTCGAAGACTTTTTGGATCAACTTGGTCAAGTCCGTAATTTAGGACCGCTTGACGAATTATTAAAGATGATGCCTGGTGCAAACAAAATCAAAGGGTTAAATAATCTTCAAATTGATGAAAAACAAATTGCCCATGTAGAAGCAATCATCCGTTCGATGACGAAGGCTGAAAAAAATAATCCTGAAATCTTGAACGCGAAACGGAAAAACCGGATTGCTAAGGGCAGCGGTCGTTCTGTAACAGAAGTAAACCGTTTGTTGAAGCAGTTTGAAGACATGAAAAAAATGATGAAACAAATGACTGGAATGCAGCAAAAAGGCAAGAAAAAAGGTGGATTTAAGTTCCCATTTAATCCATTCTAACCTGTTTTATTTTTGAAAAAATTGGTAATACTGTATGTAAAGAAAAAACACTTTACAAACTATAAAAGAATTGATAATATACTATCTTGTGTGAAACTATTCGGAGGTGCTTTTTTAAAATGGCAGTTAAAATTCGTTTAAAACGTATGGGAGCTAATAAATCCCCTTTCTATCGTATCGTAGTAGCAGATTCTCGTTCACCACGTGATGGACGTTACATCGAGATTGTTGGAACTTACAATCCGGTTGCACAACCAGCAAAAGTTGAGATCAACGAAGAACTAGCTCTTAAATGGTTACAAGACGGTGCAAAACCATCTGATACAGTTCGTAACCTTTTCTCTAACCAAGGCATCATGGAAAAATTCCATAATGCAAAATTAAGTAAGTAAAACGGTCGACGATGAAACAATTAGTCGAAACGATTGTTAAGCCCCTTGTAGATTTTCCAGAAGACGTCCATGTGGATGTTAAGGAAGATGACACCCGGATTACTTATCAGCTGTCTGTGAATAAAACAGATATGGGAAAAGTGATTGGTAAACAAGGGCGTGTTGCAAAGGCCATTAGAACTGTTGTTTATGCAGCAGGATCATCACAACAAAAGAAAATTTTTCTAGAAATTGGTGAATAGCTTTTTGCACCTAGATGAAAGGGAGGAATTAATTCCTCCCTTTTTTGCTATAAGAAAAGCGGAAGCGCCTTGCTTATGACCCCGAGCCCCTAGGCGCTGGAGCTAGACAGAGAAGGGCAGAACTTTTAGGGAGGCATTTTCTTTGCAAATCATTCAAACTGTTGTGGTTAAACAAATTCTAACGGAAGATAGTAAGAAAAAATTATTCGATCAATATGAGGCTAAAAAACTGCAGCTTCAACGGGAAAACAGTCAGCTTCAATTTGAGTTGAAGCGGATGGAAAAAACAAAGAATTTTTCACCTGGTGCATTGAAGAATCATTTTGAAAAAGAAATCAATAAACGTTTGGAAAAAGAAAAGCTTCTTGAGTTTCAAATCGAACAATTACATATGCTACCTTTAGGCAGTGAATTAAAAGAAAAGGAAGTCCAGGCGTTAATTGAGGTAAAAGTAGGCGATTCGTGGAATGAACGTCGAGGACAGTCCGAGATCATCATTAAAGACGGTATAATTGAGGAAATCAGAGAAGGTGAATAAAGAAATGGAAAAATGGTTTAATGTAGGGAAAATTGTTAACACACAGGGCATTAAGGGGGAAGTCCGGGTTATATCAAAAACCGATTTCCCTGAAAAACGCTATAAGGCTGGAAATGTATTATATTTGTTTATGCCGGGTTCAAGTTCGCCGATTGAATTAACAGTCAAAAGCCACCGAACCCATAAAAATTTTGAATTACTTACATTTGAAGGGTTCAACAATATCAATGAGGTAGAAAAGTTTAGAGAAGGTATTTTGAAAGTACCTGAATCACAACTAGGCACCCTTGAGAAAGATGAATTTTATTACCATGAGATTATTGGGTGTCTTGTTGCGACAACAAAAGGGGAAGAACTTGGAAAAATTTCTGAAATTCTATCGCCAGGCGCCAATGACGTATGGGTAGTTAAAGGCAAAGGTGGCAAAGAATTACTGATTCCGTACATCCATGATGTGGTCAAGAAAGTAGATGTGAAAGAAAAAGTCGTCCTCATTGAACCGATGGAAGGGCTGCTTTCATGATGCAGATTGATATCCTTACCCTATTCCCGGAAATGTTTTCTGGGGTATTTGGTCAATCAATTTTGAATAAAGCTGCTGAAAAATCTGCAGTAAACTATACTGTCATAAATTTTCGTGAGTATGCAGATAACAAACATTCTACTGTTGATGATTATCCCTATGGCGGCGGTGCAGGAATGGTTTTAAAACCTCAGCCGATCTTTGATGCCGTATCAGCACTGAGGGATAAAGCTAAAAGTAAGAATCCAAGGGTAATTCTTCTTTGCCCCCAAGGTGAACGCTACGAGCAGCGAAAAGCTGAGGAATTGTCAAAAGAAGAGCATTTAATTTTTATTTGCGGACATTATGAGGGATACGATGAACGAATAAGGGAACATGTGGTAACAGATGAAATCTCGATTGGTGATTATGTCCTGACTGGTGGTGAACTAGGTGCAATGGTGGTAGTTGATAGTGTAGTCCGCCTTCTGCCAGAAGTGTTAGGTAATCAGGAATCACATTTGAAAGATTCCTTCAGTACGGGACTGCTAGAACATCCCCACTACACAAGACCGGCTGATTTCCGAGGCATGAAGGTACCTGAAGTTCTAATATCAGGGAATCATAAGTTAATAGAAGAATGGCGCAATAAAGAAGCATTACGTAGAACACTTGTAAGACGCCCAGACCTTTTCGAGAAAATAGAATTAACAGATGAGCAGGAAAAATGGCTTAAAGAAATAAAAAAAGAATACAAGTAGTATTGCACGTGCCTAGTAATTATGGTATGATACTACTTGTGACTTGAGCTGATACCTATCAGATTGTAGTCTTATAACGATGTTCCGCTGCAATGGATTTAGAAGTTTGATGTGCATGAGCGTCTGTTGGAAGGAGTTGAAAACGATGCAAAAATTGATTGAAGAAATCACAAAAGAACAACTTCGTACTGATCTTCCTGCTTTCCGTCCTGGTGACACTGTACGTGTACACGTTAAAGTTGTCGAGGGTACTCGTGAGCGTATTCAGTTATTTGAAGGTGTTGTGATTAAGCGTCGTGGTGGTGGAATTAGCGAAACTTTTACAGTTCGTAAAATTTCTTACGGAGTAGGCGTTGAGCGTACTTTCCCAGTACACACACCAAAAATTGCGAAGCTAGAAGTACTTCGTCGCGGTAAAGTTCGCCGTGCTAAGCTTTACTACTTGCGTAACCTTCGCGGTAAAAAAGCAAGAATTAAAGAGATTCGATAATAAAAAAGAAGAAGAGCTTGCTCGGAAGCAGGCTCTTTTTTATGTATATTAATTACCCATTATTTCTTGTTTTTTAACAAATTATTAAAGTTTGATTAAAAAATATGATCCCATCGTGTTAAATTTGTTGAAGTTATGTAAAATAAGCTTTATAAAACTTTTTTTTACAGAGATTGGCGGGATTGTTATGACAAAAAAGAAAAATGAACTGTGGGAATGGACAAAAGCCCTTTTGATTGCCGTTATCTTAGCTGCGGTCATTCGTTACTTTCTATTTGCTCCGATTGTTGTCGATGGGTTATCGATGATGCCGACATTGAAGGATCAGGATCGGATGATAGTAAATAAATTTAGTTACAATATTGGTGAGCCAAAGCGATTTGATATCATTGTCTTTCATGCTCCAGAGCAAAAGGATTACATAAAGCGCGTAATTGGACTGCCCGGCGACACCATTGAGTATAAAGATGATACATTATATGTTAATGGAAAAGCGTATAAAGAACCATATTTGGATAAGTATAAAAAAGAAGTACAAGATGGACCATTAACAGATGCATTCACTTTGGAAGAAAAAATAGGTCGAAAAACAGTTCCCGAAGGTGAATTGTTTGTGATGGGTGACAATCGTCGCTTCAGTAAAGATAGTCGCCATATTGGGACCATTTCTTATGATAAAATTATCGGTAAAACAAGTTTTGTTTACTGGCCTTTAAATGATGCACATATCGTAACAGTGAAATAAAGTTTACTATCCAGCGAAAGCGCCTAGCCCCTCGAGGTCAAAAGCCAATCCGTCATGAAGGTTAAAAAGCAACCTTCCTGCCAGCTTGGCTTTTGCTTGTCGGGGCTGGTCAAGGCGCTTTCGTTTTAAAGGGAGGTGGCCAACGATGACGATCCAATGGTTTCCTGGCCATATGGCAAAGGCTCGCAGAGAGGTCACAGAAAAGTTAAAGTTAGTTGATATTATATTTGAATTGGTGGATGCGAGGATTCCCTACTCTTCGAGAAATCCAATGATTGATGAAATCATTCAACATAAGCCAAGGCTTGTCTTGTTAAATAAAGCAGACATGGCTGATCGAGAAGCAACAAAGGAATGGATTCACTTCTTTGCCGAAAAAGGAATTAAAGCACTAGCAATTAATTCTCAGGCTGGAGAAGGTATGAGAGAAATTGCGCAAGCTTCACAAGAAATATTAAAAGAAAAATTTGACCGTCTTAGAGCAAGAGGGGTTACAAATCCACGGGCGATTCGTGCAATGATAGTCGGAATTCCCAATGCGGGTAAATCGACTTTGATTAATCGGTTAGCGAAGAAAAATATCGCTAAAACTGGTAATACTCCAGGTGTTACGAAAGCCCAACAATGGATTAAAGTAGGGAAGGAAATGGAACTTCTCGACACGCCAGGAATATTATGGCCAAAGTTTGAGGACCAAGAAGTTGGCAAAAAACTGGCCGTTACAGGCGCAATCAAAGATACCTTACTGAACCTCCAAGACCTCACAGTTTATGTCCTTAGGTTTTTAGAACGGGAATATCCTGAGCGCTTAAAGGAGCGATACAGTCTTGAAATTCTACCTGAGGATGTGGTAGAGATGTTTGATAAAATAGGTGTACTGCGCGGATGCCTTGCGGCTGGAGGCATTGTTGATTATGATAAGGTATCTGAATTGGTCATCAAGGAAATTAGATCCGAGAAATTTGGCCGGATTACATTTGAACGACCTGGTGATATAATTTCTGAATAAAGAATTTGTTTTTACTCTCCGGACGGAGAGTCTTTTTTATGTTTTTTTCCCAGTATTTATCGAAGGCTATTTTGCCTTTTATCTTGTAATATTATTGTATAGAAAGTAAAGGAGCGTCCTAAATGAAATATCGTTCTGCATTTGATATTATCGGTCCTGTTATGATTGGACCATCAAGCTCACATACAGCTGGCGCAGCACGAATTGGCCGCGTAGCAAGAACATTATTCGGTCAGCTGCCAAAAAAAGCAGTCATCTCATTGTATGGTTCGTTTGCAAAAACCTATAAAGGACACGGTACAGACTTTGCCATTGTGGCTGGACTGTTAGATTTGGATACATTTGATGATCGAATGCCAAAATCTTTGGAAATTGCAAAACAAATGGGTTTAGAGGTGACCTTTCGTACTGAAGAGGCAGTAACAGATCACCCAAATACCGTCAAAATAAATTTGTATCATGAAAATAACAAACTTGAATTAGTTGGGATTTCAATTGGCGGTGGAACGATTGAGATTACTGAAATAAATTCATTCCCATTGAAACTTACGGGTGAACACCCTGCAATTTTAGTTATTCATCAAGACCGATTTGGTATCATTTCAGCAGTAACAAGTGTGTTATCAAAATATGAAATTAACATTGGTCATATGGAAGTTTCGCGATTAGAAAAAGGGGAAATGGCTTTAATGGTTATTGAAGTCGACCAGAAGATTGATGACAAGGTCATAGTGGAATTACAGAATCTTTCAAATGTATCACAAATCATTCGCATGGCTGATTAGATAAACTTACTTGACATCAGGAGGTGCTGAAATGTTTCGAAATGTAGCCGAACTTGTTCAACTTGCAGAAAGCAATCAGGTTAAAATTGCAGAAATCATGATTCGTCAAGAAATCGAGGTTTCTGGTCTTTCTAGAGAAGAAGTTCTAGGTAAAATGGATAGGAACCTAGTGGTAATGGAGCAAGCAGTGGAAAGAGGTTTAAAGGGAGTGCACTCCCATACAGGCCTAACTGGCGGCGACGCAGTGCTGCTTCAAAACTATATTAAGAGTGGCCGAGCTCTTGGGGGAACGATTTTGTTAGATGCCGTTAGTAAGGCAGTGGCAACTAATGAAGTGAACGCAGCAATGGGTGTTATTTGTGCTACACCAACAGCTGGTTCTGCAGGCGTAGTACCAGGAACATTATTTGCGGTAAAAGAAAAATTAAATCCAACTCGACAAGAGATGATTGAATTTTTATTTACGGCAGCCGCTTTCGGTTTTGTTGTCGCTAATAATGCCTCTATTTCTGGCGCTGCAGGTGGATGTCAGGCTGAAGTAGGCTCAGCGAGTGGAATGGCTGCAGCAGCGATTGTTGAATTAGCAGGAGGCACGCCTAAGCAGGCAGCCGAGGCGATGGCAATCACTTTGAAAAATATGCTTGGATTAGTATGTGATCCAGTTGCAGGTTTAGTCGAGGTTCCGTGTGTAAAACGGAATGCAATGGGCGCATCTAATGCGATTACGGCAGCAGATATGGCGTTGGCAGGTATTACTAGTAGAATCCCTTGTGATGAAGTCATTCATGCTATGTTTTTAATAGGACAATCCATGCCATCTGCTTTAAGAGAAACAGCTGAGGGCGGACTTGCAGCGACTCCTACAGGAAAGAGATTGGAACAAGAAATTTTTGGCAAGGACAAACCATTCAAATTAAAAGACTTAGTATTATCCTAATAAGTGTGAATAACACCCAATGCTAAAGAAAATTGGGTGTTATTTTGTTTGTTAATAGAAAATGATAACGTATCAAAATAGCGGGTGATAGAATGAAACAATTAACAATCGCAGAAATTGAACAACGATTAGAAAATATCGTGATCGAATCCGATCCGTTCTTATTGGACATTTTTCAAGATGAGCGGAAAGGTGTCCAACAGTTGGTACATAGATGGAAAAAGAAATATGCTGAGAAACAACAGCTAAAAGAAAAGTTTGAGGAAATGAATGTTTATGAACATAATTGGCGCTTAAAAGGGTTTGAAATGATTGCAGGTGTTGACGAAGTCGGAAGAGGACCGCTTGCTGGTCCAGTAGTTGCGGCAGTAGTCATTTTGCCAAATGACTTTTTTCTTGCAGGTATTGACGACTCTAAAAAGCTGTCTGAAAAAAAGCGTTTAGAATACGATTCAATCATTAGAAAAGAAGCCATTGCTTTTAGCATTTCGATGATCCATGCTCAGGAAATTGATGAAATGAATATTTATCAAGCGACAAAAAAGGCAATGAAAACTGCCATTGCATCTTTAGAACCAAAACCAGACTTTTTACTTATTGATGCAATGAAACTTGATATTCCCTTCCCCTCTGAATCTATTATTAAGGGTGATGCAAAAAGTATTTCAATCGCTGCTGCCTCGATTGTAGCAAAAGTAGCAAGAGATACACTGATGAAGGAAATTTCACAAACCTATCCAGTCTATGGATTTCAGCAAAACATGGGATATGGAACAAAGGAACACATCGAGGCAATCAAACAACATGGGATCACATCCTATCACAGAAAAACATTTGCACCAGTTAAGGATTTTATTTAAATAATGACTGTGTTAAAGGCTATTATTGATTTTGGCACCCTGTTGATTGGAGCGAAAGGTGCGAAGACTCCTGCGGGAGTGCGGGGCAGGGGAGACCCCGCAGGAGTGAAGTGACGAGGAGGCTCCCCGGCACGCCC
>NZ_JBALSN010000498.1:0-7899 GCF_036966985.1 Neobacillus drentensis
TTCTTGAAAGTAAGGAAGCGTATCAAGATGTACTAGCAAATTGATGCCATTTTATTAAAACGGCGATTAATGCGGTTCTAGGCAATAGTTCCTATAGCTCCCTTGTAAGAACTGTATAAAGGATTACTTTAAATTATTTTTTTTAGTATGAAAAGAGAGATTACAATAACAAAAATAATGTTGGTCCAAACCGAAAAAATAAAAAAGGTTAGTGAACATCTCACTAACCTTCTACCACCTATTTTCCACTAATCTCGAAAACTCTCACATTGCCGGACACTTCATTTGCTACAAGTAGCAATGGATTTCCAGTTGGACTATCCTTTGCTTCCACTAAGGAAAGTCCTTCAGGGGCCAGGTCTCCGCTTGTTGCAATATCGTTTCCTGCAAAGTTTCTTAGGTTTATATAATCATAGAACTTAACATTTTCGATATCTGTTACATCATACATCATAATGCCGCTTATTCTTTCTAAACCGATGAAGGCAAATGTTTTACCATTTACTTTCATAACCTTAATATCTTCAGGCTCAGGTCCTTTTTTTCCGCTTCGGGAATCTAGTTCAGTTTTGTGGTTTGATGAATTAAACGCATCAGGAAAAAGCTTACCTGTTATTTTCTCAAAATCACTTCCGCTATCATATACTTGTTCCATTGTATCCGCGTCCCAAATGGAGAAGGAGCGGCCGCCATATATATAGTTCTTACCTGTTTCTAGCCCGTTTCTCTCTGAATTTAAGATCCTATCAATTTTGTATTTTGTGCCTGGGAAGGTATAAGAACCGGTGTCTACATAATCTCCCCATTCTCTTGCATCCCCTTCATTCGCAGTAAAGATGTAATTCTTGCCGCCAATTTTTTGTGATGCAACCCCATCAGGCATGTATGTACCATACAGGTTCTGTGTAGCAAGTTTCACTTGGCCATCCTTTAAAGCATCCAGCGCATTTTTTTCAAGACTATAATCTTTAAAACCAAGTCCTTTCACGTTAATGATCTCCTCGGTTTTGAGGTCAATTGTGGCTAAAGCATTCGCCTCCTGAAGACTTACATACGCATAGTGATTATTATCCGATACCGTGATATACTCCGGTTCTAAATCGACAGACGGTGCTGTGTTTGGCTTAAGCAGAACGTTGTTTCTAACAAGTTCTGATCTTGCCTTAACTGTATCAAACTTTTCGAAGCCAATTGTTTGAACAGCAGCCCTATTTACTCCTTTTTTAATATCAATAATGGTTACAGAACCCTTTGGATCGATTGCACCAGTAGCAGAATATCCTTCCCTTGGCTCTCCTTCGTTTGCAGAAAGAATATATTTATAGTCAGGACTGAATGTCACCATATCAGGCTGCACGCCTGCCTCAAAATGCTTGATATAGTCCCCATCATAATTAAGAAAGACAATACTGCCTTGATCCTTATATGTAGCACCTTGGACAGCAATCGCAATAATCTTCTCTATCGTATTGACATCAATACTGGTGATATCTCCAACTGAAAACCCGTGTGCTTGCCCCATCGCAGTGATATTAAGTCGAGTATCGATTTTTAACTCTGTTTTTTGATTGGATTTGATATTTGCTACACTAACGATATCGACAGATTGAGATGCCCCATTCACAAGATACATTTTTTGATTGTCTTTATTGTATTTAACAATTTCTGCAATACCACCGTCTTTATTACTCATTCCTGTCTGATAGTTACCGATTTCCTTAAGTTTGCCGTTTACACTGCCAGTTTTAGATTGGCTGGCTTCAGTTTTTGCCAATACTGGTGATCCGCTTAACTGTAGTGGACCCGTTAACATTGTCCCTGCAATTGCTAATCCAAGAATTGCTTTTGACTTTAACATTTCCTTACCTCCCAATATTTGATTTATTCTAGAGTATTGTAGAAAAAAATTCCCATTCACAATTATCACAAATACCTACGTAATCAAATACAGGGAAGAGGTTAATATTTTGTTAATCTTTCGTAAATTCTAATAGATCACGACAATGTAATCAGAATTTTCATCAGGTCACCTCTCCCATATAAAATAGCTCGCTATAGCTGGAAAACTCATAAATTTCTTCCTCATTCTCGAAATGAAATCACATCATTGACCCGTGTTACTTAATCGTTCCCATCCCACCAATGGTTACACTTACCTTCACGTTTATATCAGCCTTCGAAAAGGCTTTTCCCCATTGATTTTGGACTTTTTTCCACTCTGGATATGAATAGGCTCTTGCATATATCCCAAATCCAAAAGGGTCAATGCTCGCGGTTTGCGTTTTCTTTATTAAGCGCTCAAAATCTTTTTGTAGTTTCGTTTCAATACTCTTTTGCAGTTTCGCAGTGTCTTTCCTTACATTGAATGGAAAAAGCCGTTCTGTAATGGCAATTCTCATTTTTACGTTTGTGTCAAAAATAAAATGGTTGTCATACTTTACCTTTGTTTTTACCTTGATGTTTGAGGTACCAAAGCTTAACCAATGTTTATCCCGTCCATTCGATTTCAAAGGGACTGAAATGGTAAATGGGAAATCACCTTTTGTTTTATTCTGCAGGATACGTAATAATTTGTTTTCTTTCGGTGTTATACTTAACTTATATCTGCTTTGATTATCCAGCAGAGCGGTGCCTGTCAACATGATTTTGTCCGTTTTCTTCATCTCGGTAATACTTGCTGTCATCCCTTTTTCCGTCGTTTCCTCATGGAATTCCTGAAGGGACGTTTTTACAGTTACATTTCTTCTAGAGGCTGTATCCACTAAATTTGCCAAATACAAAGGAAGACGCGGCTTATCTTGTGGTCTATAAAAAATGACGTCCGAAACAGGACCATCTACTGCGACAACTCTTGTGGTTACCGTATTTTTGGGGTCCCGGTAGTAAGGATCGATATAATCAATCCAATTTTTTCGTTTGAGCAGCTTTTTCCCGATTAAGATTAATTGCGTTTTGCTTCCTGATGTCAAAGCCATTACCGTCGTATCAAACAGTTCCCTGGAATCACGAACCGTAACAGCTTTCACCTCGACCTTCTCCTCTTTTACCTTTGCTTCTTTATTAAACACCGGACTTGACATGTACACCACTAAATGATCCTCCTCATCCAAATCTAAACCAAGAATAAGTGTCAGAGTGACATCTTCAACATTCATTTGGTCCACGCATCCGGTCATCATCATAGCCACAAGTGATAGGCAAAGTAGTAGCTTCCTTTTCATTGGCTTACCCTCCGACGGAACTTTTCATATATCCAGCTATAGATCCATAAAAAGGGAGGAGCTACGAATGCCAATTGCAGCCCTCCTTTGGCAACCCATTTCTGCCACTTTTCCGATTCCATCCAAGTAGGATCACGCCAAAAGATCAATCCAATAATGATTAATAATAAAATCATGACGTGCTGGCTATGATCCTGTTTTCCAAGCAATTGACTAGAACAAAAGGCCGCAAGGAATATGCAAGGCATCCAGGCCGTGGAAACAACTATCAGATATACAGCCAATAAAACCATGTCAAAACGCTCCAAAAAACGAAACTCAATTAGTTTAAGTAAATTCAATACGGGCTGAGTATATTCGGTAATCCCATCGGGGCTAAAATAGACAAAGCAGACAATTGTTACAAATACATAAAACAACATCGTTAAGGTGTTCGCAATCGTGATTCCGAGAACCGCATGCTGCTTTTTTTGTAAAAAGGGGTACAAGAAGAACGCGACTTCAAATCCCAAAAAGGAAAAAATAGTGGTCGGCACAGCGGATAATACTGGTCCCCACCCTTCTTTAAGCACCGGAAGAAGGTGCAGCCAATTTCCATCCCCTAGCGGGACCAAGAAAAACAGTGGAATCCACATTACCATGTAAAAAGACAGCTCGGAGTATCTGCCTAAAACGCGAACCCCGTTACGGGCTACAATAAAAGTAGGTATCGAGAATAACAGTAAAATAATATAATTAGGGGTTTTAGGCAGGAACCATGCCTTAATATATAAACTGCCGTTCACAAAAATGGCCCATGCGTAAAAAGCAAAGTACACCATGTAAACAATGACGACTGCTTTTCCCACAATTTTCCCGAATAATCGGATAAGAATTTCGATAAGGGTTTCATCAGGATATTTTTCGCACGTTTTAACCAAAAAAATGCTGGCAGCGGCAGAGAAAAACCAGCCAATCAGGATCGCGATCCACCCGTCGGTTCCAGCTTTTTCCGCAAGTATGCGCGGGAGAGATAGGACGCCTGTCCCGACCTGTGTTCCATTTATCAAAAAAATATACTGCATGAGAGTGATTTCATTATAGGCATATTTCTTCATCGTTTCACCTTTTCGTTCGATTTCGCCCTTGTCGAATAGTTGGAATAGCTCCTGTGCCTTTAGGGCGGCTTTTCATTGACCATAAAGGAAAGCGCAGAAACGCATCCTTCATATCGGCAAATCGGAAAGGAGCCAAAGGAGTTCCATAAGGTGTCCCTAATGATTCAAGACTCGTCATGTGGCCGACAATGGTCATCCATCCGATCACAATCCCGACAATTCCAAACATGGCAGCGGATAACATCATAGGGAATCTTAACAGTCTGATGGACGTACTCATATCATAATTAGGGATGTTATAAGAAGAAATGGCTGTAACGCCAACAACGATGATCATAATGTTGCTGACAATTCCCACCTGCACCGCCGCCTGACCAATGATAATTCCGCCCACAATGCCAATGGTCTGACCGATTGGAGTCGGCAACCTTAATGCCGCTTCCCTCATCAATTCCAGGATCATTTCCATAATCACAGCTTCCATCACGGGTTGGAAAGGGACTTGTATCCTTGATTCTGCAATTGTAAGCAAAAGTTCCATCGGGATGACTTCAAAATTAAAGGAAATAAAGGCAACGTAAATGGAAGGCAAAAATAAGGCAATCATAAAGGCTAGAAAACGCATGACTCGGATAAAGGAAGAAACTAACCAACGGGATCCGTAATCATCCACAGCCTGAAAAAAGGACATAAAGTTTGCCGGAGCAATCAATGCGTATGGAGAATGATCCATAATAATCACAAATCTTCCCTGAAGAATATGGGATACAGCTGTATCTGGCCTTTCCGTTAACATCATTTGCGGAAACGGTGAATAGGGATTATCTTCAATGAACTCGATAAGTTCGCCGGTATTAATGACCGCGTCTATTGTAATATTTTGAATCCGCGTTTCCAGTTCTCTTAGTACGTCTTTAGAAGCCACATCTCCCAAATATAAGAGGGAAAGCTTAGTTTTCCCTCGAATACCGACGGTCATCTCTTTTAAGATTAATTCCTGATGGGGAATATACCTGCGTATTAGAGCAATATTTTGACTCCCTGTTTCCACAAATCCTTGATTCGCACCTTTTAAAGATATTTCATTTTGAGGAATAGTAAGCTGTCTTTGCGGCCACCCTTTTGTATCTAATTGATACCCGGTGATTTGCCCGTTTAACAATAAAACGCTATCTCCTCCTAGAATCGCATTTTCAATCTGCCCCCACGTATAGACCATTTCGATCTTTCCTATTGTGACTGGCAGTTCCTTATTAGGATCGAAGGAGCTATGCATCAATGGCTTTAGAACATAATTATGGATAGCTTCTTTATCCGTCAAACCGGACAAGTACACCAAAGCGGCCTCTGTTTTACTCGGAGCGATAGGAAACCGACGAATCACTAAATCCGGTGCCTGAGGAAATAGCAGTTGGAGATTCTCTGTATTTTGGGATAAAGCAGAGTCCAGGACATCATCTTCCATATTTCTTTTCTGAATATCAGAATTTTTGCTTGATTGCTGGAACCGAGAAGAGCGCTTTCCACTTAAAAACTTCAGAAAATAAAACATCAACTCCGTCCCTTTCTGCATTTGCTTAAAATTATGCTCTTAGTATGCATTTTCTAAGGAAAAATATTCTAATCCTTCCCCTGATTCATCGTTCAAGAACAACAGGAAAATCGGGAAAATTGGGGCCAGTGGTTCTGACCCCAATCCCTGAAATCATCTCACTTTAAATGTGTTCCAGCAAAACAAAACACTCACAAATGTTGATTCTTTCAACATTCGTGAGTGTTTTACGGTACGGCTGGCATTTCTTTATTCATACTGGGAGGCAGACCCTTATAATTGCTCAATTAACTTTATTTACATTTCATTTTCAAAAACTACTTCAATGCTATACAAATATTTTTCGCTTCAGTAAAAAATTCTAGGCTGTGATGTCCACCTTCTCGACCAATTCCACTCTTCTTAAAACCTCCAAAGGGAGCGCGTAGATCGCGAACAAACCAGCAGTTCACCCAAATCGTACCTGCCCGAACAGCATGAGAAATTCTGTGAGCACGTTGTAGGTTTTCCGTCCAGACCACACCATTCAAGCCATAATCTGTATCATTTGCTATTTGTAGTGCTTCTTCTTCGGTATCAAATGGGATAATCGTGACGATTGGACCGAAAATTTCTTCTTGGCAAATCCGTGCTTTTGAATTTTCCTGAACATACACAGTAGGTTCTAAATAATACCCTTCTTGTAAATATACAGGCAGATCAGGTCTCTTTCCTCCACAGATCAAGGTCGCATTTTCTTCCTTGGCAATTTCAAGATAGCTTGTTACCTTTTTATAATGCTCTTCACTGACGACTGGACCCATTTTTGTCTCAACATCCTGTGGGTCGCCCACTTTCAGTTCCATTGCCGCTTTCTTAAATCTTTCTATAAACTCATCTAAAATGGAGCGTTGAACTAAAATTCTTGAACCTGCAAGACATACTTGACCTGAATTCATGAAAGCAGCTTGAATCGAAACGGGGATGGCTTTATCAAGATTTGCATCTTCAAACACGATATTTGCCGCTTTCCCACCAAGTTCAAAGGATACTTTTTTCAAGGAATCTGCTCCGCTCTTCATAATTCTTTTTCCTGTAGAGGTAGAGCCGGTGAACGAAATTAAATCCACCTCAGGATGAGTAGTAAGTGCATTTCCTACTACTCCTCCAAGACCATGTACGACGTTTACGACACCATCTGGGATCCCTGCTTCTTTGGCAATTTCACCAAGTAAGGATACAGATAATGGAGTCATTTCCGCTGGCTTAATCACCGCTGTATTCCCTGCAGCAAGACATGGGCCAAGCTTCCAAGTGGTCAGCATGAATGGAACGTTCCATGGTGTAATGAGAGCGGCCACCCCAACTGGTTCGTACCGTGTATAATTCAGATATTCTTCTTCCATCGGATAGGTTTCCCCGCCCTGTTTTTCCATGAAATCTGCGAAGAACTTGATATTATGTGCTGCTCGTGGAACTTCGTGTTGGACAGCAGAGTGAAATGGTTTTCCGACATCTGTAGCGTCTAGTCGAGCAATTTCCTCTTTTCGCTCGAGGATAATTTCAGCCATACGGCGAAGTTTTGCACAACGCTCTGCAACAGTCATCGTCCGCCATGGGCCATTTTCAAATGCCTCTCTAGCAATGCGACAGGCTTTATCGACATCCTCTACCGTTGCTTCACTTACTTTCGCGATGATTTCTTGTGTAGCAGGGTTTTTCACATCAAAAGTTGCCCCATTGCCTGCTTGCACATATTCACCGTTAATATATAAACCAACTTCTCTGACTCCGATTTGTACTTTTGTCATGTTGAAACCTCATTTCTTTTTTTAACAGATTCCCCCGCGATTCCCCAATGTTCAGGTTCTACCTCATTGATCAGTACACGCACATTTTGAATAGGAGCTTCTAACACATCAGAAACTAAGTCAGAAACTTCTCTAATCAATCGTTCTTTCTTTTCAGGCGGTCTGCCTTTAACAATAGTAATCTGAATAAATGGCATACTAACACGCTCCCTTCTCCTGGTTGTTTATATAGTAAATAC
>NZ_JBALSN010000499.1:0-1077 GCF_036966985.1 Neobacillus drentensis
AAAAGGAGATATCCCTTGACCGGGATATCTCCTTTTAATACATCATTGCACTTCTACTTAACATATCCTTCTTTTCAACAATTTCTGATTGTAGCTTTTTTATATTACATTTCTATTTTTATTTACCGCTTCATCTTAATCAACTTTTTCTATTACTTCATTAACTAACAACTTTAGAAATTTTTTATTTTCCTTTTTCAGCTCAGCAATATTATTTTCCCTAATTCTTATTATCTGATTGTGTCTCTACACTTTGAGTTTTGTAAGCTTCAAGCTCACTAATTTTATGTTTAATCCGTTCCAAACAAATTTGAGTGTTTGTTTCTTTGTTATAGGATGCCTTATCTACACTTGATATTGATTCGGTGATGATAAACCCATTGGGCAGCTTGACCGCAACCATTGTGCATCTTCCAAAAGCCTTAACAACCTTAACCTGAGATTTTTCGAACATTTCATTGATATCCGCTGGTACGCTATGATTTATCATCAGTGCCTTTCCTTGTTGTTTCGCAATAAAGGAATCTGATGATGGTTCAAATGCCATTTCAAAGGCTTGCACTGTTGTTTCAATGACCTCATCATTGATGAGATCCCTAACCTTCACTTGCCCATCCGCTGTGATTTCCAACAATTCCACTACACTATCTGGCGACCCTTTCACTTTGTATAACTTCAAGTTCTTTCCCTCCACCATGCCTTTTTAATTAAGCTACCGTTAAACTAGTCTATTCAGCATTTAGAAAAGCTGTGAAACTTGAAAAAGAGATACATTTTTCATGTTAATTCTTCCTCTATAAACTTTTTATAACGGGTTAATCTGTTGGGCAGTATCATCACCGATTCGATTGAAGCTATGCTGTGGACCATTTGAATAAGTTGCTTCAATAAAGAAACTTCAATGGCACAAAGATGAAATGGCACTTTTTCGGCACTTGGTCATAAAAAAAGACCAGTGCCCCCTGGTCTATGTACGATAAGAATTCCTTAGAACCCTTGATATGATTGAGTTGGCGGGACTGCGTGGGAATCGAACCCACCAGACCTGGCACGCAGGTCTCAAGCAGTTTTGAAGTT
>NZ_JBALSN010000500.1:0-4140 GCF_036966985.1 Neobacillus drentensis
TTCTTGAAAGTAAGGAAGAATATCAAGGTGTACTAGCAAATTGATGCCATTTTATTATATATGCGATGAATGAGCTACACTTAACTGGACAAAAAAATAAGGTCCAGTAGACTAATCACTAAATCAGGGCATACTGCTAATTAGTAGAAGAGATCTATACTAGCAACATTACTAGGACAGGCGGGTATGCTTGCCTAGCTAGCAAGCTAGATCTCTTTGCCATCTGGTTTCCTGGCTGGCAAAGCATGCCCCTAGAGTCCCCTTGTCAAGTTGCGGTGGTTACCCACTAAATTCGGAAGTCTATTATATCTTCTTCGGTTATGGAGGAACGCCAATATGACAAGGACTAGAAGAACATTTACCCCTGAATTTAAAGCTCCAATGGTCAAATAAAACTCTTTGTTGTTTATCTTTATGTGTTGTTCAACGCCTTCGCAATATTAACGCAACGATTCTAGGTCGTCGCACTCGATCTCCATTAGCCCTTCCATTTGCACTTTCCTTTGAAAACAATATTAATGGGAGAACCCTTAACTTGGGTGAGACAGTCATCCTCCAAAGGGAAATTAATCCATTTTTATCAGCATTGCGAAGAAGAGGAATTACAGTTACCGCTGTGCATAACCATTGGCTTTTTGAAGAACCACGATTAATGTATATGCACTGGGAAAATGTTGGAGATCCTTTTAAGTTTGCCAGAAACAGTATTGCAGCAGCGAGGGAAGCAGGTCTTTTCTAATCAAAATGCCGTTTGTGAATTTTCAAGAATCACAAATGGCTTTAATTTTTTTGTTGTATAAAAAACACTTTGAATTTTTTTTCCTAGTCAAATTCTTTCTTCAACTAAACTGCCCTGTTTGTTGAAGAAGAAAAAGACCGCCGCAGCAAATCCACTGTTAACTCTAGCCCCTTTTAGTTGAACAAGTTTTCTAAGGGTTAACATCTTTAGAATAATTTTTATTGATTTTTTCAAAGGAATTCCTTCGACTAATCCAGTGAGCAATTAAATAGAATGAAGTTAAAATAAAGAATGAATATGTATAAGCCCAATCAATTTTCTTGTATAAATCAATCATACCTAATACTGGTATTCCCACATATGCAGAAAATCCACCAAAAATAACTGCTTTTAAATATGGATTAAAGCCAGGCTTATATTGCAACAATAGCATTACAAACACAGGTAAAACAGAAAGCCGGAATGAAAAGTTTATTGTTGCTACGGGAACTAACTTCACAGGGTAAGCCCACTTTCCAAAACTGACCCCAACCGTATCAAGAATCTCTGATAAAACCATCACCAATAAACCTGCCGAAAAAATACGAGCTGAACTCTCACGGTTACGGAATATCCCCCAAATAACCCAAGGGATAACCATCATAGCTAATGCAACCCACCATTGCCAAGTAAATAAGAAAGCGTTCATTATTGCTTCAACAATTAACTGATTTGCTTCAGTTATTTTTTGACTTGCTTTATCAATTTGGTTCAATCCTTCTTGGTATGTCATCAAATATTCACCTTTTTCAATATATTTATCGTCTGTTAGTTTTTACCACACCTTCTTCAACTATTCTGCCCCGTTAGTTTTAGTACATTTTTTCACAAACTCCATTAATATTAACATATTTATCCAACTGTTTTTAAACTTAATATCCCGTTTTGTTTGACGAATTGTATATCAAAATGTGGATAAATTGTTGGGGTACAACCGCCATTGTAACTTTACAAATTGTGGTGCATTTACCTATACAAATTTTAGAGTAATTCTCTACAAATCGCTTTATCAATAAAAATGAGTGCCAAATTCTTATACAATTCGGCACTCATTTTTATTTACATTTTTAACGTTTGCGATAGGCAATGGAACCCGTTAACAAATTGTGATGGAGTTTTTTTATCTGGTTAAATGGTGATTTTGATTTCTATAACGATATAGGAACAAAACTCTTGAATTCGCTGTAAGGCTTAATGTACACCATTTGCAAGCTGCTTCATCGCGTTTAACTCTGAAGAAAGCGCCAAAAACCATTCCTTATCCCCAGTTGATAAAGCCAGATCTAGGAGAAATTCAATTTGTGCCTTATTGGTTACATTTGAAGCAGGAAGTTTTTTCACTCGGTTACTTAAAATAGGTATGGTTTTACCAATCGTTTGATTATTATCACTTGTAACAACGGTTACTTTCACTATTCCTTCTATAATAGACAGTGATTCGATATAACCAATAATTAATTCACCCTCCTTTGATTCTGCCTTAATCCAATCTCCTGTATTTAAAACCGTATGATTTTTGGAGAACATAGTTTTTTCACCTTCTTAAATTTTTTCGTTTAATCCTATAATATGCAGCTTTAATTTATCTGTAATCTTTTTTATTACATTTTAATTAAAGAAGAATGCAACCAACTATCGGTTACTTGCGCTTTTTAACAAGATCAACGACTTCTTTGATTGTATAATCCCTTAAATATTCTCCCATATGGTCTTCTGCACCAAAAAAAATGCTGCATAGGACTTTTTGCATATTTGCCCCTACAATACATTTTTCATTGGATTCAGGACATTTGGGCTGCAGCGCACCTTCAGATGTGATCTTATAGATATCCCAAAGGTTTACTTCACTTAGGTCGAGCGCAAAAAGAAATCCGCCGCCGGTACCCTCTTTGGATTTAATAAATCCATGTTTTTTTAACAAACTTAGTACTTTTCGAATCCGCACCGGATGAACGCTAGCACTTTCAGAGATTGCATCACTTGTTGACATGCGGTCTGTCTGTAACGCAAGATATGTTAAACTATGAATGGCAAGGGTAAAATCACTATTCATGAGCTTGCCTCCTAAGACAAAAAACTTCTCATCTATTTTTACGATAACGGTATTGTCTGCATCTTTAATAAAATTCATAACTTACTGTAATAGTAAACATTACAGATTAGCTAGTCAAGCATATAGCAAACAATGGTTAATACATTTAAATATCCCATTGTTTTTTCACTTGTTCTTCAGCAATCTGTTTAATTTTTTCCCAGGTCATTTCTTTTTCCACTATGACATTGGTATGGTAATTTCGATCTTTATATAATACTTTTACGAATACTTCAATCATCTGTTGTTCCTCCTTTTGTAAATTTTCACTTGTAGAGACCATGCTTTTTGCCCTTAATTTGCTTCTTTCTGCAATTCATTATACAAATAGTTTCGAATTCTCCGCGGCAGAAAACTACGAATTTCATCTTCGTTATAGCCAACTTGTAATCTTTTTTCGTCCATGATAATTGGCCGGCGCACCATTTTGGGATGCTCAATGATTAATTTATACAATTGATTAAGCGGAAGTGTTTCAATATCTACCTTTAACTCTTGGTAGGACTTTGAATTCGTTGAAATAATTTCACTCGTCCCCTCTTCTGTCATTCGAAGAATCGATTTAATTTCATCGATTGTAAGAGGATGAGATAGGATGTTTCTTTCTATATAGTCTATTTGATGTTCCTCAAGCCAAGCTTTTGCTTTTCGGCAAGACCCACAGCTTGGTGTCGTATACAAAGTTACCATTGCATTACACACTCCTTACTAAATATTCTGCCCAACATATTTAAATGTAACAAAAATCATTACAGTTATCATACTGTAAATATAATCGTTACAGTTCACTTTGTCAATGGGCAAGTGTTTGATTTAATATCATATGTATGTTTAAGACATTTTGATATTAACCATTTGAACTAATTAGAAAAAATCCCTTAAGCTTTTGATCATAAGGGATTAATAGCAAAAAAATCCGTCTGAAAGTGTATTCCATCTCAATTAGATTCAATCTCTTTTGTTTATTACGCTTTTCCCTATCTTGTTGGAATTTTCCCCTTTAACCTGCTTTAACGTTGCTACAATCAGAAAGCTAACGATCACTAATAACAGCCAGGAACTCACCTTTCCTAAATGAACGAGACTCCAAGCATCGGTTTGGTTTGGATATTCCCATGCTCCAAGGAACGTTGCGATATTCTCAGCAACCCATATAAAAAATCCAATAAGTACAAACGAAAGCGCGAGAGGCATGCGATAACGAGTTCCGCCAACCTCGTACGTGACCCAAGATTGCCAAAAAACAATTATCACAAGTCCAGATAACCAC
>NZ_JBALSN010000500.1:4167-5918 GCF_036966985.1 Neobacillus drentensis
AAAAAATTTAAATAAATCGCAGCGGCAAGAGGTACTACCACTAAAAACGGCGGCCAATTAACCAGATCAACCTTAAGCCTCCTCCACGCCTGGCAAAGAAAACTCGCTACACTCGCGTACATGAATCCGCTATACAAAGGTACTCCCAAAATTTTAAAATATCCTTCTTCCGGATAAGACCAAGAGCCCATATGCACCTTGAAAAGTTCAAGAGTAAGTCCAATAAGGTGGAACATAGTGATCACCTTAAGTTCATCCCGTGTTTCAAGTCCGGAACGCACCATCCACCACTGCATCAGAAGGCAAATGATGAGCAGCCAGTCATACCGCGGCAGGATGGGAAGTGGGATGATTTGTGTAATAGCCAAAGAGGCAAAAATAACGACAGGAAACAAACATGATAGGGCCTGCTCCCAACCAAAACGAACAAGTTGTTTAAGTGATCTAATAATTTGTGCCTTCAAAGGTTTTTTCTGAGAATCACTTTGGATGGTTAAATTCATGAGTAACTCCCCTTTTATGAATTTGATTCTAATTTTTGTAAAAGAGATCTTTCTTTTCCTTTGATATGATCTTACCATCCATTTTATCGTTTTACAATAAATAATTAATGATTATAATTATATTTTTATTGCTTATAAACATTCTTTCGATCTTATACAAAGATAAAAACCACTCCTCACTTCAAAGGAATGCTCTAAAGCTTTAACGGAAATTCATTGTCCATTACACCTTATGGAAAATGTTGTGAATTTCAATATTGTCATTTATAGTTAAATTAAATAAAGTGATTTACCCACATCACTTAAAAAAAGGAGATCATATGAAACTAGGTGCATTTTCTGTAAGTTTAAATGTCAAAGATATTCATTTATCCAAATCATTCTACGAAAAATTAGGATTCCAAGCTTTTGGTGGTGACATAACGCAAAATTGGCTGATTATGAAGAATGAAAATTGTGTCATCGGGTTGTTCCAAGGGATGTTTGAAAAGAACATTCTGACCTTTAATCCTGGATGGAATCAAAATGCTGAGAATCTTGAAACGTTTACGGACATTCGAGACATTCAAAAACAACTTAAGTCTGAAGGCATAAAATTACTGACGGAAGCAGATGAAGCCACTAATGGTCCCGCGCATTTGATCATTGAGGATCCAGACGGAAATCAAATTCTTCTTGATCAGCATCGGTGAAAAAAAGCGGAAAATGGAGGAATTACTGACTATGGAACAATCGATAACATCGAACCTCTCATTTAAAGAAAAGGCTGTGTCTTTTTTACAACTCGTCGCCTCAGGGAAGGTTCGTGAAGCATACCAGCGTTACATAGGACCAGACTTTCGTCACCATAACCCCTATTTCCGCGGCGATGCTGATTCGCTCATGCTCGCGATGGAAGAAAATGCAGCTTTAAACCCGAACAAAATCCTTGAGGTCAAACTTGCAATTCAAGAGAAGGATACCGTAGCCGTTCACTCGCATGTGAAGCAGCACCCAGAGGATCTCGGTGGAGCTGTGGTCCATATCTTTCGTTTCCAAGATAACAAAATCGTTGAATTGTGGGATATCGGACAACCCATACCCGAGGACTCCCCTAATGAGAACGGCATGTTTTAACTTACTAAATTGAGATTCACCAAGACAACCTCCCCTTTTGAACGGGGAGGTTGTTAACGGCTAAAGAGATTTTGTAACAAATTTCTTATTAAGGCTTTTAATTAAGAGGATTATCATTTTGATATTTTAACC
>NZ_JBALSN010000500.1:5938-7457 GCF_036966985.1 Neobacillus drentensis
TTTGTCTCCTATCTTCTTTCATAATTCCATCGATCGTTTCTTCATTAACTTGAAGATATTCTGAAAGTTGTTTTTTCGTCAGGATATTTGGAGTATTCACAGAATAAACCGACGTTGAAGTATTTTTGATGCTAGAATCATTTTGGTTTATAAAAAAAGTCCCCTTTAATATTATTGCACCTATGATTATTGAAATTCCAATAATCAAGGCACTAAACGGATAAGTAATAGATTTCATTGAACATTTCCCCTAAATATCCCTTATTTTTTTAACACCTTAACTAAGTTAACCATTAGAAATCCAAGAATACCAAGCCTTCTATTATTGTTAAAGGTGTTATTGACCTTACCCTCACCAAATTTTAATTTAATAAAAAAGAGCAGTTGCAGTAACTCTCTTAAGGTATTTCGATATAGTTTGAAACTCTTGACCTCAAAATCTCTATAAGTTCTTCATCCATAAATGTATATTCATCAGGGATATCTAAACAAATGACTTTCTTGGACCCATTTATCATTGGTCCAAATTTTTCTCTAAGTCTTCTGATGTGTTTCTTTTCCATAACAAAAATTAAATCTGCCCAACCGATATGTCCGCTAGATACTTTAATGCGGGCATTTTGCTCTGTTCCAGCCGATCTTACTTGGTGCCCGTTCACTTCGTGGAAAATTTTCTCGGCAGTTAAACTTCTCCACTTGTTGCGAATTTTTCTCACCTTCCGCTTATAATAAGATCAATGAATATACATCTAAAATTTTGAATGAAAGAAGAAAATACTTACCGTTGTTCTAGTAATGCATCCGTATGCCTTATCCCGATCTAATCATTCGCGAACGCACCCGCTCGTGGAACAAGAAGTACATAATATGTTCGAACTGTGCAATAAAGTTCTTCCGGAAATTTCTTGTAGTTACTCATTAAGATAATTCTGATAAAATAGATATTATTATTAATTTGGAGGCAAAATGACTGACTTAGAAGGACAACCGACGACTACTTTATTGGCGCAACTAACTTATAGCCCTTTATATATCATCACTGTATTAATGGCTCTTGGTGTACTTATTTTCTTAAGAAGTGAAAAAGGTTGCTTAATGTTTTTGAGTAGAATTTGGGCAGTGGCGCATATATTTATTTAATTTACTTACTAGCTATTTACTTTAATTTAGCAAACCATAATTAATGTACATTTTAAAGTCAAATACCCATTAAGCGTTTATACTTATTCAACTAGAAAGCCTGTTTGCACAATAGGAAAATGAGTTGCGGCCGCAACTCATTATGATCTTGAATTCATGCACCCAATAAGGAACATCTTTATACTTTCCACTCTTGAAAGAACTTTAGTAGCAGCAAGAGGTGACGGAAAAAGTTATATTTATATTTACTCAAACTTAAGCTCTCCATCTAATACCAATGACAAATCAGCCATTTTTATTTTAAAATCCCAGGGATGAGAACGGCTTACTAGCAACTGGTGGCGATTTTTAATTCTTGCACTCGTTTCTAGAATAAGAC
>NZ_JBALSN010000501.1:0-8063 GCF_036966985.1 Neobacillus drentensis
AATGGTGCAGGAAAATCTACATTAATGAATATCATTTCCGGTGTGTTAATCCCAGATGTCGGTGAGGTTCATATTAACGGAAAAAATGTTACCAATATGTCAGAGTACAAACGCTCAAAAATGATTGGACGTGTCTTTCAGGACCCAATGGCAGGAACGGCTCCAAGTATGACAATTGAGGAAAATCTGGCGATGGCTTACTCTCGTAACAAAATGAGAACCCTTCGCCAAGGGGTAACCAAAAAGCGCCGTGATTATTTTCGTGAGGTATTGGAATCACTGCATTTAGGACTGGAAAACCGACTAAGTGCAAAGGTAGGGCTTTTATCCGGTGGAGAACGCCAAGCACTATCCTTATTAATGGCAACTTTCACAGAGCCTTCCATTCTCCTTCTGGATGAACATACAGCGGCACTTGATCCGTCAAGAGCGGAATTAATAACAAATTTGACGAGAGAAATTGTCGACAAATACAAACTGACCACATTAATGGTTACACATAATATGCAACAAGCAATTGATTTAGGAAATCGCTTAATTATGATGGATAAGGGTCAGATTATTTTAGAGGTTAGTGAGGAAAATAAGAAGCAGCTGACAATAGAAAGTTTGTTAACGGAGTTTAAACGGATCCGCGGTGAACATATGGCGAGCGACCGGGCGATTCTTTCCTAATCGAAAAAAATTTTTTGAATGTCTATTTTTCTATTGAATAATATTTCCAATATGATTTAATTAGAAACTTCCCGAAATGGGTAAGTTTCTTTTTGTGTTTTTGGGAAATAACGCAAAAATAGTCCTGGTTTCTTTAGCACCAAAAAGCGTTATTGCTTTACACCCTATCCTTGATAGGACAAGATTCTTTGAATTAGAATTAATTCTGAATATTATTACATTTAGTTAATGGGGGTTTCTAAATGAAAGAAAATAGAGTAAGAGCAGACCAATTAGCTAATGACTTCTTTCCGGTTCGAGACGTGGATTATATTGAGATTTACACGGGTAATGCCAAACAGGCATGTCACTTTTTCTGTACAGCATTCGGTTTTGAACCAGTAGCATATTCGGGTCTTGAAACAGGTAATCGTGAAACCGCTTCCTACTGTTTGAAGCAGCGAAATATTCGCCTTGTACTAACAGGTTCTTATACTGAGGAAGGGTCAGTAGCCCAATTTGTTAAGAAACATGGAGACGGTGTGAAGGATATTGCGCTTTTAGTTGATGATGTCGAGAAAGCATTTGAAGAAGCTGTGAATCGAGGAGCGATTGCCATTGCTGCCCCATTTGAAATGAAGGATAAATCAGGGGTGGTTAAAAAAGCCGTTCTAGGTACATATGGAGACACGATCCATACGTTAATAGAACGAAAAAATTATCAGGGAGTGTTCTTACCAGGATTTGAACCATATTCAGTGCCATTACCTGTTAAAGATACGGGTTTAATTGGGATTGACCATGTAGTTGGGAACGTAGAGCGAATGGAGGAATGGGTAGAGTATTATGCTAAGGTAATGGGCTTTAAAGAAATGAAACATTTCTCTGATAAGGACATTACGACAGAATACTCTGCACTTATGTCTAAAGTTATGCATAACGGTGGGCGGATCAAGTTTCCGATCAATGAACCTGCGGTTGGAAAACGAAAATCACAAATTCAAGAATATCTAGAATTCTATAATGGTCCGGGTGTACAGCATTTGGCCATATTAACGGAGGATATTGTCTCAACGGTTGCGATTTTAAAGCAAAATGGAGTTGAATTCCTTAAAACTCCTGATACCTATTATGAATCCTTAGGTGAACGGATTGGGAAAATTGATGAAGAGATAGAAAAGCTGCGGGAACTAAATATTTTAGTAGACCGAGATGATGAGGGGTATTTACTGCAAATTTTCACCAAACCAATTGTTGACCGTCCAACATTATTTGTTGAAATTATTCAACGAAAAGGGGCACGCGGTTTTGGAGAAGGAAACTTTAAAGCTTTATTTGAGTCCATTGAGCGGGAGCAGGAAAGACGAGGAAATTTATAAAGAATAGTAGTTTATAAGGGCTAAAGGGAGAGAGATCTCTTCCTTTTTTAGAGTTCAAGAAGTGAGGTGATAAATGCAATGGAAATCTCCCCGAAAACACTGGAATGGAGAGAGGCATATAAATTATTAGTTGGCTCAATTCTCCCCCGTCCAATTGCTTTTGTTTCTACAGTGGATGAGAAGGGCATTGCTAATGCGGCCCCATTTAGTTTTTTTACGGCAATTTGTGCGGACCCAATGCTCATTTGTTTTTCACCAATGAGAAGGGGAACAGATGGAGCTAAAAAAGATACGCTCGTAAACATTGAAAGCACAGGTCAATTTGTCATTAATATTGTTAGTAACAGTTTGGCAGAACGAATGAATGACTGTGCGATCGAATATAGTCCGGATGTCGACGAAATGGTGGAAGTGGGTTTAACGAAAGAACTTAGTATCAAGGTCAAGGTGCCGCGTATCAAAGAATCGCTTGTCCACTTAGAATGTGAACTAGAACAAGTATTGCATTTTGGTGATAAACCTGGGGCGGGAAGTCTAGTAATTGGAAAAGTAGTTCATGTCCATGTAAACGATGAACTGTTGGATAAGGGAAAGATTGATACTGCGAAACTGAAGCCGATCGGGAGAATGGCAGGAAATATTTTTACAGACCCCGTAGCAAAAATGTTTGAAATGAAGAGAAAAACCTAGAAAAGGTGAGTGTCGTGAAATTCGTAACGTTCGAAAAACCGGATGGGACATTCCGAGCAGGATGGTTATTAGATCAAGAATATGCGGTAGATATGTATGAAGCCTCAAGTGGAATACTGCCAAGTAATCTCCTGGATTTTCTAGAAAATAGTGAGTCTAATCTAGAAAAGGTGGTTAGTTTCTCATTTACAAAGGAACAAAAAGGAGTATATCCATTAAGTGAGCTACGTTTAAAGGCGCCGCTGCCATTCCCTAGGAGTTTTCGTGATTTTTATGCATTTGAGCAGCATGTGAAACAAGCCAGGGAGAATAGGGGCCTTGGAATGATTCCAGAATGGTACGAAATTCCTGTTTTTTACTTCTCGAATCATCTTGCCATAAAAGGACCGGGAGAAGCCATTGTTAAGCCGGAAGCGTGTAACTGGCTTGATTATGAGCTTGAAATTGCCTGTGTCATTGGTAAAGAAGGTAGAAACATTTCTGCAAATCAGGCGGATGAACATATTTTTGGCTACTGTATATTAAATGNNGAAAGAAATGAAAGTTGGCCTTGGTCCTGCCAAGGGGAAGGATTTCTCAACTTCAATTGGACCATGGATTGTTACAAAAGATGAGTTAGAACCATTTAGAGCAGGAAAAGGATTTAATCTCTCCATGAAAGCCACTGTAAATGGACGCCTTCTTTCCGAAGGGAATATGAAAGATATATTTTATTCCTTTGGAGAGATGATTGAGAGGGCATCAGCGGGTGTTACCTTAATCCCTGGAGAGATCATTGGTTCAGGAACTGTCGGCTCTGGATGTATTCTTGAACTAGGTGATCAGGTACATCGCTGGTTAAAGCCAGGTGATCGGGTTAAATTAGAGATTGATCATCTTGGCGTGCTACAGAATGAGATAATCGCTGAAGAGAGGTGAATTCATGTTTTACCGTCAAATGGGGAAGATACCGCATAAACGGCATACAATGTTTAAAAAAGCCGATGGGAGCCTATTCAGAGAACAAGTAATGGGGACACGGGGATTTTCAGGAACCCAATCGATTTTGTATCACCACTATATGCCAACAGAGGTGGTGAGAACGGAATTAGTAAGTGGTTACTTGCCAGAATATGAGGAGCAGCAGCCTCTAAAACACCGCCATTTTTTCACCAATAAAGTGCCGACCAAAGGCGATGCCCTGATGGCTAGGGAATATATCTTAGGAAATCAGGATTTATTAATTGGAACCGCACATGTAACTGCACCGATGACAAGCTATTATCGAAATGGCGATGGCGATGAAATGCTCTATGTCCACTACGGAACTCGAAAAATAGAAACGATGTTCGGCACCCTATCTTACCGGCAGGGTGACTATCTTATTATTCCGATTGGGACCATATACCGTGTTATACCAAACGAAAATGAAGAGACAAAAATGCTGTTTGTTGAATCCTTCAGCCAAATCACCACACCAAGACGGTACCGAAATGAATATGGTCAGTTATTAGAACATAGCCCATTTTGTGAAAGGGACTTTCGAGGCCCGGAAGAACTGAAGACATTCGACGAAAAGGGTGAATTTGAGGTTTTAACAAAATCAAGAGGGAAGATAACTTCGCATATTTTAGGACATCATCCCCTTGATGTAGTGGGCTGGGATGGATATTTATATCCGTGGGCTTTTAACATTGAAGATTTTGAACCAATCACAGGGAGAGTCCATCAACCGCCGCCAGTCCATCAAACTTTTGAAGGGAATAATTTCGTTGTTTGTTCGTTTGTTCCGAGACTATATGACTATCATCCAGAATCCATACCAGCGCCATATTATCATAGCAACGTGAACAGCGACGAGCTTCTCTATTATGTGGAAGGTAATTTCATGAGTCGAAAAGGGGTTCAAGAAGGTTCGATTACACTTCATCCAGGCGGTATCCCCCATGGCCCACATCCGGGGAAAACAGAAGCAAGTATTGGAAAAAAGGAAACGCTGGAACTAGCTGTTATGATTGACACCTTCCACCCATTAAAAATTGTAAAAACCGCACAAAAAATTGAGGATGTTAATTATATGTATTCATGGTATGAGAAATAGGAATAAAATGTATTAAGCGAACAATCCAACAAAAGAATTGGATTGTTTTTTTATCTGCCCGTAAAAGTGGTATTGTAATAATAAGTTATTTGAAAAAGAAATGAGGTGAAGTCATGGAGTTGGAACCAATACTATCTAAATTAAAAAACCATACACCAAAGATCCTTGGCAGTGAAAAATTTTCAAAATATGCTGTTATGGTCCCACTCATTGAAAAAGAGGACGGGATCCACGTTTTGTTAGAAGTTCGTTCCCTTGAACTTAGAAGGCAGCCCGGAGAAATTTGTTTTCCAGGGGGGAGGATTGATGCCCAGGATACCGACGAAAAAGCAGCCGCTATCCGTGAAACCGTGGAAGAATTAGGTGTCAGTCATGAGTATATCTCAAACGTACACCCATTGGATTTTATGATTTCACCTTTTGGAATGATGATCTATCCTTTTGTTGGCTACATTAAAACACCAAATACGATTGTGCCTAACCCTTCAGAAGTCGGTGAGATTTTTACTGTACCGCTATCATTTTTAATAAAAAATGAACCAGAGATTTATAAAATTGAATTTAAGGCAGAACCCGAGGTTAATTTTCCCTTTGACCTTATTGTGGGCGGTGAAAATTATAATTGGCGTACACGAGGAATCGAGGAGTATTTCTATCGTTATGATGGAAAAGTGATATGGGGACTTACTGCCAAGATTCTTGCCCATTTTATTGAATTACTACGGTAGTTCTAGTTTTAAAAAAAGGGAGGATTTCCTAGCAGAAATCCTCTGTTTTTTTTTGTTTGTCCACTAGAGGAGAACAAATGTCCACGTATAAAAGAAAAAGCTTGATTATTTTCTGAATATGATTAAAATTAAGATTATATTTTTTAATTAGGGAGATGTAGGGATGAAGGTCGTAAAGTTTGGCGGGTCCTCGCTAGCATCAGGAAAACAAATTGAAAAGGTATTTAAGATTGTTGTTTCAGACCCCAAGAGAAAAGTCGTTGTCGTTTCTGCCCCCGGGAAAAGGTTTGCAGAAGATGATAAGGTAACCGATTTATTGATTGAATGTGGAGAACTTTGTCTACAAAATAAGGACCCAAGGGAACAAGTTGAGGCCGTCCTAGAAAGATACTCCTCGATCGCCGAGGAATTATCACTGTCAAATGATATTATAATCGAAATTCAAGAAGATTTAGCAAATCGGTTGAGCGCTGATAAAACAAAACCTGATCGTTTTCTGGATTTGTTAAAAGCAAGTGGTGAAGATAACAACGCCAAATTGGTTGCTGCCTATTTCCGTAAGCAGGGTGTAGAAGCTTCTTACATAGATCCGAAAGAAGCGGGGCTGCTTGTCAGTGATGAGCCAGGTAATGCTCAAGCACT
Organism: Neobacillus drentensis; assembly: GCF_036966985.1. Lineage (GTDB taxonomy): Bacteria > Bacillota > Bacilli > Bacillales > Cytobacillaceae > Neobacillus > Neobacillus drentensis_E. The sequence continues at coordinate 6,174 of NZ_JBALSN010000501.1, forward strand.
GCCTGAAGCTTATAGTCAGTTATATTCGTTGCACGATCGAAAAGGGATTCTAATATTTCCAGGATTCTTTGGTTATAGCAGGGAAGGTGAGGTGTTTACCTTTTCAAGAAGCGGCTCCGACATTACTGGATCCATCTTAGCCAATGCCCTTAAAGCTGACCTTTATGAGAATTTTACCGATGTGGATGCAGTGTATTCCGTCAATCCCTTCATCGTAAAAAATCCGAAGGAAATAAAAGAACTGACTTACCGGGAAATGCGTGAACTTTCGTATGCAGGATTCACCGTGTTACATGATGAAGCACTTGTTCCGGCGTTCAGAGCAGGAATTCCTGTTCAAATTAAAAATACAAATAATCCAAGTGCACCTGGGACAAAGATTGTCTATGAACGAGACAACACAAATGGACCAGTAATTGGTATTGCGAGTGACCAAGGATTTTGTAGTATTTACGTTAGCAAATATTTAATGAATAGAGAGGTAGGCTTTGGACGGAAGCTGTTAAGTATCTTAGAAGACTTCGGATTATCTTATGAACATACGCCTTCAGGAATTGATGATGTTTCCGTGATCCTCCGTGAAAATCAAATGGATGCCGAAATGGAGAAGGCGATTGTTGAACGAATTGAATCAGAGCTGCATGCTGATCAAGTGAAGATCGAGCACAGTCTTGCACTTATAATGGTGGTTGGCGAGGGCATGCGCCACAATGTAGGGACCATGGCTAAAGCCTCCAAAGCGTTGGCGAAAGCTCATATTAATATTGAAATGATTAACCAAGGTTCTTCAGAGGTAAGCATGATGTTTGGGGTTAAGGTAGTAGATGAAAAAAGAGCGGTTCAGGCACTTTATGAGGAATTTTTTATGGCAGTTACGGTATAATCACGCTCATTATTATGAAAAAGCAGTTCTAAATTCACTTGTGATTTTAGACTGCTTTTTTTGCTTATTAATCACAGGTACCTAAAAATTAGGAAACAAGAAGTTCAAATTCAAATAGTCTGAATTTAATTTCTATGATATCATTATACTAACCGGTAGGTATGTAGACTAAAATTTAAAAGAAGAATAAGGAGACTGTATACGATGAAAGCCATTCAATTTAAGGAGTATGGAAATCCAGAAGTGTTACAAATGGTAGATGTACCGATACCATCAATAAGACCAGGATACGTACTGGTGAAAGTAAAGGCTGCTGGTGTAAATTTCGCTGACACTGCACGTCGCTACGCCCAATATTTAGCAAAAACTCCTCTTCCATATATTCCAGGTGCAGAAGTTGCTGGAGTTATTACAGAGATATCACCGGAAGTTACGGAGTATAAAAAAGGAGAATGTGTTGTTGCCTTAACAGACGATGGCGGTTATGCAGAATTTATCGCCCTACATGTATCCCAGTTAGTAAAAATACCGGAAAATGTGGATTTCAACCAAGCAGCGGCCATCCTGGGGCAAGGAGTTTCCGCCTATCATATCTTAAAAACATCGGGGCAAATAAAAAAAGGTGATACTGTTTTAGTTCATGCGGCTGCAGGAGGAGTAGGAACTTTAGCTGTCCAGTTAGCTAAAATCATGGGGGCGGGCAAAGTCATTGCAACAGCAAGCAGTTCTAAAAAATTAGAACTGGTCCATTCACTTGGTGCTGATGTAGGGATTAATTACACAGAAGAAAATTGGCATGAACAGGTTTTAGCTGCCACAGAAGGAAAAGGGGTAGATATCATTCTTGAGATGGTGGGAGGGGACATCTTTAAGAAAAGTTTGAAATGTATGGCTATAAATGGAAGACTTGTCGTTTATGGCCGTGCGGGTGGTCAAGCCACAAAGTTCGATCCGGCCATTCTTATGCAGCGTAATGTTAGTATTATAGGCTTCTGGTTAATCCATAT
>NZ_JBALSN010000502.1:0-12304 GCF_036966985.1 Neobacillus drentensis
ATTTTTAAAAAATATGGGTGTAAAAATAGATGAAGAATCAGGAAGGCCCTTCTTTAGTCCGGATTCGATGGAGACCAATATAGAGGGAATATATATTGCAGGTGTTATTGCAGCTGGAAATAATGCAAATGAAATATTTATTGAAAATGGCAGATTTCATGGAGAGGCAATCTCTCACTCAATTATAGAAAAAGATGCAAGAAGGGTGGTTAAATAATGAAAAAGGTAGTTTTATTAACGACAGGTGGGACTATTGCAAGCAAGACTAATAAAGATTCAGGAAAATTAGCCTCAGGGGCGATAACTGGTGAAGAATTGGCAAGTATGTGTAATTTGCCAAAGGACATCGAAGTAGTTGTTGAATCTGTTTTTCAGAAAGCCAGTATTCATATTACCTTCGATGATCTATTATTATTGAAGGATAAAATAGAAAGCTATTTTAAGGATGACGAGGTTTCAGGTGTTGTAGTCACACATGGAACAGATACGATGGAGGAAACTTCCTATTTTCTCGATTTAACAATTAATGACTCCAGGACTGTGGTCGTGACAGGTTCACAACGCTCACCAGAGGATGTGGGAAGCGAATGTATATATTAATTTACGTCATGCCATTTATTGTGCTTGTTCTGAAGATTTAAGGAATGCCGGAACAGTGGTAGTTTTTAATGAACGAATATTTGCTGCACGTTATGTGAAAAAAGAACATGCATCTAATATCCAAGGCTTTAACTCATTTGGGTTTGGATATCTAGGTATTATAGATAATGATCAAGTTCATGTTTTCCAAAAACCAATTAAAAGAGAGTATTTTGAGATTAAAACTTCCATCCCTCAAGTTGAAATCATTAAATGCTATATTGGAGCGGATGGAAAATTTATCAAGGCAGCGCGGGAGGCGGGGATTGCTGGCATTATTTTAGAGGGAGTGGGACGTGGTCAAGTTGCCCCTAAAATGATGACAGAAATCGAAAAAGCAATTGCTCAAGGAATGAAACTAGTTATAACCACAAGCGCAGAAGAAGGTTCAGTTTATACAACCTATGATTATGAAGGAAGTGCCTTTGACCTATTTAATAAAGGCGTAATTCTTGGAAGTGATAATGACTCTAAAAAAGCTAGAATTAAATTGGCAGTTGCGCTTGCAAGTAATTTGGCTGAGATTAGATTTTAAGTTTTAACTAACCAAAAGATAAAAACCTATTAGTAATTGGAATGAATCTTTCATTTTCTTTATAGAGAAACCATGTTACGATTAAGAAAATGGATTTGAAAAGAGGTTCATCATGCTGGGAATATTATCAGCCGGGCTTGCCCCCGGACTGGCATTACTAAGTTACTTTTATTTAAAAGATGAATATGAACCAGAGCCAATTTCTTTCGTTTTAAGGACGTTTATGTACGGTGCATTGCTGGTGTTTCCAATTATGTTTATCCAGCATGTCCTTGAAACAGAACATATAGTAAAATCTGAAATATTCAATGCATTCTTTAGCTCAGGCTTGTTTGAAGAGTTCTTTAAATGGTTTATCCTCTTTTACGTTATTTATCAGCATGTAGAGTTTGATGAACCCTTTGATGGTATTGTTTACGGAGTAGCTGTTTCACTTGGTTTTGCTACAATCGAAAATATCTTTTACTTAATAGCGAATGGAATCGAACATGCCATGACACGTGCATTGTTACCTGTTTCTAGTCATGCCCTATTTGGTGTAATTATGGGCTTTTACATTGGAAAAGCTAAATTTACAGAAGGAAGTAAAGCGAAGTGGGTCATTCTCTCCTTGTTTTTGCCATTTATTCTCCATGGAGCCTATGATTTTATCTTAATATCACAAGAAAATTGGCTTATGATTATTTTTCCGTTTATGATTTTTCTTTGGTGGTTTGGTCTAAGAAAAGTTAAGAAAGCAAAAATCTTAAGTGCCAATCATTTGAAAAAACAATATTCTGTCCCAAAAACCCTTCAGTCATAAAGAAGGGTTTTTTATTTATTTAATTGGAATAAAAAACCCATTAAAACAAAAAATAGGTTTACTGCAAAAAGATTTACAATGGGGGTTAAAATTCCATGAAAAAGAAGAAAATCCTAATTAAGTTATTTATACTAATCCTTCTGATCGTGACATCATCGATTTCTGAAAGCAAGGAGGTGCGAGCTTTCTCTAATCAGGTAATTCAAAAGGGGGCGGTTGGAGATGATGTCATTGAGCTTCAATCAAGACTCCAGTATTTGGGTTTTTATAACGGTAAGATTGATGGGGTTTTTGGCTGGAGCACATATTGGGCGTTAAGAAATTTTCAATATGAATTTGGCTTGCCGGTTGATGGGCTTGCAGGGTGGCCAACAAAATTAAAACTAGCCAAAGCAAGTAAATACAATGAACAGTTTGTAAAAAAACATATTAATACAGGCAAAAAGTTTACACATTACGGTGGGGTTGATCAAGGTAAACAGGTAGCACCAAGTCCTGCGAAACAGGCACCAGCTAACCAAGCACCAGCGAAACAGGCACCAGCAAAGCAAGCTCCAAAACAAACGGTGCCACAAAAAAACACGGCACCCCAGAAAACAGCACCTAAAAAACCGACGGCAGCAAACACACCAAATGGTTTTTCACAAAATGATATTCAGTTAATGGCTAATGCCGTTTATGGAGAATCCCGGGGAGAGCCTTATACAGGCCAAGTTGCGGTGGCAGCTGTTATTCTCAATCGGGTAAATAGTGCCACATTCCCGAATACAGTTTCAGGAGTGATTTTTGAGCCTGGTGCATTCACAGCTGTAGCTGATGGACAAATATGGCTTACCCCAAATGAAAATGCAAAGAAGGCGGTTTTGGATGCGATTAATGGTTGGGACCCAACTGGAGAGGCACTTTATTATTTTAACCCGGATACCGCAACCAGCGGGTGGATCTGGGGACGACCACAAATCAAACGAATCGGGAAACATATTTTTTGCAAGTAGAGAGGTGAATTAAATTGATAAGAGGAATATTAATTGGAGTTCTCGCTGTCGGTGTTGCGGGAACAGCATACTGGGGCTATCAAGAACATCAGGAGAAAAATGCCGTTCTATTAAATGCGGAAAACACGTATCAACGGGCATTTCATGACCTTACCTATCAAGTAGATTTATTACACGATAAAATTGGTACAACCCTTGCAATGAACTCAAGACAATCACTGTCTCCCTCCTTAATTGAAGTGTGGAGGCTTACCTCAGAAGCACATAGTGATGTTGGACAATTGCCGTTAACCTTGCTTCCGTTTAACAAGACTGAGGAATTTTTATCTAAAATTGGGAACTTCAGTTACCGTACTGCTGTCAGAGATTTAGATAAGGAACCACTATCAAAGGATGAATACAACACATTAAAGGTATTATATAAGCAATCTGGTGATATTCAGAATGATCTCAGAAAAGTACAGCATATGGTTTTAAAAAATAATCTTCGGTGGATGGATGTTGAACTTGCTTTGGCATCAGGAAAAGAAACAACAGATAATACGATTATCGATGGCTTTAAAGCTGTAGAAAAGACAGCAAGCGGCTACACTGAATCAAATATGGGTCCTACTTTTGCAAACATGCAACAAAAGGATGAAAATTTTAACAAAATAGAAGGAAAGACTATTTCTAAGCAAGAGGCTATCCAAATCGCTAAGAAATACATCAAGATTGACGGAAATTCAGAGGTAAAGGTAACAGAGAATGGGAAAGGTTCCGACTATGGTTTTTATAGCGTTTCTATTAAAGATAAGAAAACCGGTGAGGAAGGAAGTATGGATATTACGAAAAAAGCCGGCCATCCAATCTGGTTTATTAATCAACGTGATGTAAAAAAACAGGTTCTTAGTTTAAATGATGCCGATAATAAGGCGGCAGCTTTCTTAAAAGAAACGGGCTTTAAGGGTTTAGAAATCTTTGAAAGCACACAATATGACAATATTGGAGTATTCAATTTCGTTTCATCCATAAACAGAGTTAGAATTTATCCTGAATCAATTAAAGTAAAGGTCGCACTGGATAACGGTGATATTATTGGTCTATCAGCAGAGGAATATTTAAAGTCTTTTCAGACAAGGAAAATAGAAAAACCAACTATTTCTGTGAAACAAGCACGAGCTAAGGTAAATCCAAACTTTAAGGTCATGGAAGATCGTCAGGCGATGATTATAAATGACCTTAACAAAGAAGTTCTTTGCTATGAATTTTTAGGAACAATCGATGATGATACGTATCGAATTTTTATTAATGCCAAAAGTGGTGTTGAGGAAAAAGTTGAAAAGTTAAAAAATGCTGAGGCTGTTTATGAAGACGTGTTATAAGGAAAAGCATTTGCTTTTCCTTATATTTTTTTCGAAAAACTCCAATAATAAGTATATTAATTAGTGGAGTGGATTTCATGAAAAAGGTAGAAAGAATCTTAATAAAAATTGTAATCGTCCAATTTATTTTTCTATTTCTAACCCAACTTTTTTTTCATCAGCTAAATATACTTCCCCAGGTAAAACAATTGACAAAATATGAAGGAGTAAATGAAAATACATATACTGAAATTCTTGAAACCTTTCAGGGGAAATGAGAAAGCAGGCCAGCCTGCTTTCTTTTGATTGACCAATATTAACTAAAAAAATAGTTAAAAATTTCATATTTTATCATGGTAAAAAAAGAGGCAATTCAATATCTTGTGGTAAAATAAATAATAGACAACATCTAAGAAACTCATGATGACAAATAGGAGGATTTATGGACAAGAAAATATCAATTGCAATAGACGGCCCAGCTGCAGCCGGTAAAAGTACAGTTGCAAAAATAGTGGCAGAAAAACTTTCCTATATTTATATCGATACTGGTGCAATGTACCGAGCTTTAACATATAAGGCAATCGTAAATCAACTGAATTTAGAAGATGAAGATGCATTATTGGAAACATTATTATCGACAGACATTAGATTACAGCCATCTGATAAAGGTCAGTTAGTATACGTAGATGAGCGAAATGTTACAAATGAAATTCGTTTTGCTGAGGTTACCAATTCCACTTCGTATGTCGCTAAACACCAAAAGGTCCGCGAAGAAATGGTCAGAAGACAGCAAGCTTTTGCCACTGAAGGCGGCGTTGTGATGGATGGGAGGGACATCGGTACCCATGTCTTGCCTAATGCCGAGGTAAAGGTATTTTTACTTGCTAGTGTTGAGGAAAGAGCAGAAAGGCGCCATACGGAAAATATCCAAAAAGGCTTCCCGTCTGACTTAGAAAAATTAAAAGAAGAAATTTCTCGAAGAGATAAAATCGATTCAGAGAGAGAAGTAGCACCATTGAAAAAAGCGGATGATGCTGTAGAAATCGATACAACCTCTCTATCAATTCAAGATGTTGTAGAAAAAATAATGGTGTTGGTGCACGAAAGGATTGGATAGGCGTGACGTTTTATGACTTTGCCAAATCAGTGGTTACTGGAATATTTAAACCACTTTACAGAGTTGAAGCAATCGGATTAGAACATTTCCCAAAAGAAGGTGGTGTCCTCCTTTGTGCGAATCACATTCATAATTTTGATCCCATTATAGTCGGAATAATGGCCCCGCGTCCTGTTCATTATATGGCAAAAGAAGAGATTTTTTCAGTACCTGTTTTGGGCAATATCGTTAGAAAATGTAATGCCTTTCCAGTAAAAAGGGGATTCAGTGATCGAGAAGCACTTAGAACAGGTTTAAAAATCCTAAAGGATGGTCATGTTTTCGGTCTCTTTCCAGAGGGCACAAGAAGTAAGAACGGCGAATTAGGTAAGGGACTTGCTGGAGCAGGTTTTTTTGCGTTAAGGTCCTCAGCATCAGTTGTCCCATGCGCCATCATCGGTCCTTACCGAAGTTTCCGAAAATTAAAGGTTGTCTATGGAGAACCTATTGATTTGGAGGAAATGAGAAAAGAGAAGGCGTCAGCAGAACTAGTTACTGAATTAATTATGTCCAAAATTGATAAACTTAGAAAAGAACATCAATAGCTTCTGCTTGACAAAATAGTCTATTTGTAAGAAGTTAATGGAAAGAGTTTTTTTTGAAAATTCACTGCTTTTTTTATTTTTATATGTGTTGTATGCTGCGTGGCATCCACCAGATCATATATAGAATTTTGAAGTAAATGGATTAAGGAGGAATACATATGTCGGAAGAATTAAATCAAGTAGAAGTGAGAAGCTTTGAAATCGGGGATAAAGTAACTGGACAAGTTACCAAAGTAGAAGAAAAGCAGGTGCTAGTTGATATCCAAGGCAGCAAATTAGATGGAATCATCCCAATCAGTGAACTTTCAAGTCTGCATATTGAAAAGGCTTCTGATGCAGTTGCTGAAGGTGATGAATTAGAATTAGAAGTGTTGAAGGTTGAGGAAGAAGCAATCATCCTTTCCAAAAGAAAAGTTGATGCAGAAAAGGCTTGGGATCACTTGGAAAATCAATTCCAAAGCGGCGAAATTATTGAAACTGAAGTAAAAGACGTCGTAAAAGGCGGTCTGGTAGTTGATTTAGGAGTTCGTGGATTTGTACCTGCATCTTTAGTTGAAGCTCATTTTGTTGAAGATTTTAGTGATTATAAAGGTCGAAGTCTTACTTTTAAAATTGTTGAACTTGAAAAAGAAAAGAATCGTTTAATCCTTTCTCATCGAGCAGTGGTAGAACAAGAAAAAGGTAAGCAAAAACAAAGTCGACTTAGTGCGGTACAAGTAGGTCAAATTATTGATGGAACAGTTCAAAGAATCACTGATTTTGGCGCTTTTGTTGATATCGGCGGCATCGATGGTTTAGTTCATATTTCTCAATTATCCTATGATCATGTTGATAAACCAACAGATGTGGTTCATGAAGGTCAACAAGTTCAAGTTAAGGTTTTAAGTGTTGACCGTGATAGTGAGAGAATTTCCCTATCGATTAAAGAAACACTCCCTGGACCATGGTCAAATCTTTCCGAAAAAGCGCCTAAAGGCAGTATATTAAAAGGTAAAGTAAAAAGATTAGTTTCTTATGGTGCATTTGTCGAGGTATTCCCTGGTGTGGAAGGCCTTGTCCATATCTCTCAAATTGCACATAAGCATATTGGTACTCCACATGAAGTATTAAAAGAAGGACAAGAAGTAGACGTCAAAGTCCTTGATGCAAATGAGTCTGATCAACGTCTATCATTAAGCATTAAAGAACTGCTTGAAAAAGAGTATGAGGAAAACCAAGACTACGAACTTCCTGAAGAGTCAAAAGGCTTTCAGCTAGGAGAAGTTATTGGTGATAAATTAAAGAATTTAGGAAAATAATGGTGATATAAGTGTCTAGATCTGAACGAAAATGGGACCATATTCGTTTTGCCCTTGAAAATCGGCAAAATCATTCTTCAGCTTTCGATGATATAAAATTTATTCACCAGGGCCTGCCCAATATCGGTGTATTCGATGTTGGATTAGACCATGAAATTGGCGGACTTTATTTAAGTTCGCCTATTTTTATCAATGCCATGACTGGTGGTGGCGGTGATAAAACATATCGTATCAATAAAGAACTGGCCATCGTCGCTAAAAATACTGGTTTAACGATGGCCGTTGGGTCACAAATGGCTGCATTAAAGGATAACTCTCAAAGATACACATATGAAGTTGTCCGTAAAGAGAATCCCTCTGGTGTTATCATTGCAAATTTAGGAAGCGAAGCATCTGTAGAAGATGCAAAAGCCGCGATCGATATGATAGAAGCAGACGCTCTGCAAATACATTTAAATGTTATTCAAGAACTAACCATGCCCGAAGGAGATCGCGATTTTTCTGGTGCACTTAAAAGGATTGAAACAATTGTAAAAGAGGCAAATGTCCCTGTAATTGTAAAGGAAGTTGGTTTCGGAATGGGGTTGGAGACGGTCAAAAAGCTATCATCCGTAGGTGTAAAAGTGGTTGATGTTGGCGGCTCTGGCGGGACAAATTTTGCTGAAATTGAAAATAAACGCAGAGATAAAGCATTGTCTTTTTTTAATCAATGGGGGATCCCCACTGGTGTTTCTATTCTTGAAGCATCATCTGTATCGGAATAGCTTTCAGTTATTGGCTCTGGAGGATTTAAGTCAGGACATGATATTGCAAAAGGATTAGCACTTGGGGCGAATGCAGTCGGCATGGCAGGCTATTTCTTACCAATCTTGATTAAGGAAGGGGTAGAGGTTTTGCAACAAGAAATTGAAGCCCTTCATTATGAATTGACGATGATTATGACTGCTTTGGGAGCTAAAACGATTTCAGATTTAAGGAAGGCACCTTTAATTATCTCAGGAGAAACCTATCATTGGTTACATCAACGTGGCGTCGATACCAAACCATTTGCCCAGCGTTCCATAAAATAAAAGCTCCCGCACTCGCGAGAGCTTTTATTTTTATCTTTTTCCGTCGTTTAATCCTCTTGCTTCTTCAGGGCTTGATAACTTAGTTGCACCTGGATAGTGCAACGCCTGATCACGATCTGATTCTACTCTTCCACTCGCCCGTAACTTTTTTTCTTGTCGGTCTTTTCCCATTCAAACACACCTCCTCTTAATAAGATGATTCACACAGGAAATATTATTCAGGGAAGTATGAAAGTACATAAAGATTACCAATAATGAAAATAATAGGAGGTGTATGAGTTGGAAGGGGCAATCTTTTATTGGGTCTTTTGGGGTTTTTGGATATACTTGACCTTTATTCTGGAAAAGCAAAACCCATATCGATTAAAACTGGCTGCAATCGTATTAATAGTCCTAATGTTATCTAATGTCCGGTTTGATGCAGGAGAGTTTGAAATACAGGCAAGCGGGTTATTTATGTTAGGCATATGTTATTTTTCTTTAAGCCAAGAAAAACGAGGAGCACTCATATATTTTTTCATTTGTTCATTTACCGTTTCTATTGCATACGTGACCTTTCATTTATTTGAGATATTTGATCCGATTTGGATTATTTTTAAAAAGGAATGGATGATGGGAATAACGTTGTGGTATTTAGCCCTATTATTGCAGAAAACTTTAAAAGGGAGATTACTCATCATTTTTGCTGGTACCATGCAAGGGGACATTTTATATGCATTTATATTAAATAAATTCGAATTTCCGTATGTAATTGGGACCTTTGCATACCTAGATGTTTGCTCATTAACAGCACTCCTGCTTACAGGTTGGACCGCGTTGGAAAACATAGGACCTATTCTCCAAAATCATTTTCATTTTTTAGAAAAAGGGAAGCAAAAATCATCTTGAAAGAGATCCAATATAATTAATGACAGGTTTTCAGTAATCGACTTTTCGGTTTTTTCCATTGCGGGAAAGGATTAACATTGTTAAAATAACATAGTTAGGCCCTTCTCGATCACAGAAGGGTTTCTTTACTTCATAAGGACTAAGGGAATAACCCCGCATTATCGGGAAGGAAGCCCCCCACTGATGTAATTTCACTCTATGCTAACATACTAATAGTATTTAATTATAAGAAAGAAAGGATGGCGATTGTAATTGGTTAAACCTGTTATTGCCATTGTAGGACGGCCCAACGTAGGAAAATCAACAATTTTTAATCGGATTGTCGGCGAAAGAATATCTATTGTGGAGGACATTCCTGGAGTTACAAGAGATCGTATCTATAGTTCTGGTGAGTGGTTAACACATGACTTCAACCTTATCGATACAGGTGGAATTGATATAGGTGACGAACCGTTTTTGGAACAAATTCGACAGCAGGCTGAAATAGCCATTGATGAAGCAGATGTAATCATCTTCTTAACAAACGGACGTGAAGGGGTTACAGCAGCTGATGAGGAAGTAGCTAAAATTTTATACAGGTCTAAAAAGCCCGTTGTATTAGCTGTTAATAAAATAGATAACCCTGAAATGCGCGATCAAATCTATGATTTTTATTCATTGGGATTTGGTGAACCGATTCCGATTTCAGGCTCACATGGGCTTGGTTTAGGGGACCTTTTAGATGAGGCTGCAAAACATTTCCCCAAAGACAAAACGGTTGAATATGGAGAAGATGTAGTGAAGTTTTCCTTAATTGGACGCCCCAATGTAGGGAAATCATCATTAGTCAATGCTATATTAGGAGAGGAACGTGTAATCGTTAGTAATATTGCCGGTACCACTCGTGATGCTGTCGATTCTCCATATACATATAATGGGGGAAAATATGTCATCATTGATACAGCGGGAATTAGGAAAAAAGGAAAAGTCTATGAAAGTACAGAAAAATATAGTGTACTTCGTGCTTTAAGGGCAATTGAACGTTCTGACGTTGTTCTTGTTGTAATTAATGCCGAAGAAGGAATCATTGAGCAGGACAAAAAGATTGCTGGGTATGCACATGAAGCAGGCAGGGCTGTCGTTATCGTGGTCAATAAGTGGGATGCGATTGAAAAAGACGAAAAAACGATGAAAGAACTTGAACAGAAGATAAGGGAACATTTCTTATTTCTTAGTTATGCTCCAATTGTGTTTTTATCTGCAAAAACAAAAAAACGGGTTCACACGTTGCTCCCAATGATCAATACCGCTAGTGAAAACCATTCAATGAGAGTTGAAACCAGCGTGCTCAATGATGTGATCATGGATGCTGTTGCGATGAATCCGACACCAACAGACAATGGCAGACGCTTAAAAATATATTACACTACACAAGTGGCAGTTAAACCGCCGACCTTCGTTGTATTTGTTAATGAACCTGAATTATTGCACTTTTCATATGAACGCTTCTTAGAGAACAGAATCAGAGAGGCATTTGGATTTGAAGGAACCCCTATTAAAATTTATGCGAGAGAAAGAAAATAAAGATAAGGTGGGTGTGATGTAAAGTGAAGGATACGAAAACAGCAATAGCCGTTATTGGAGCTGGAAGCTGGGGAACCGCTTTGGCAATAGTGCTAGCAGACAATCGTCATGAAGTTCGTCTTTGGAGCCATAATGAAGAGCAAATCAAAGAAATTAATGAAAAGCACACCAACAAGAAATACCTTCCAGAGATTGACCTTTCAGAATTGATTGTTGGATACTCATCATTAAGTGATGCTTTAGCAGGCGTGGATACACTTATATTAGCCGTCCCGACAAAGGCAATACGTGAAGTAATCGGTAAAATCCGTACCGTACATGCAGAACCATTGACAATTGCGCATGTTAGTAAAGGGATTGAACCTGATTCATTACTTCGCATCTCTGAAATTATTAAAGAGGAAATGCCAAAAGATTTATTAAATGATGTTGTTGTTTTATCCGGTCCAAGTCATGCAGAAGAAGTTAGCCTTCGCCACCCAACAACGGTAACCGTAACTTCTGAGAATATGGAAGCAGCGGAAAAAATACAGGATTTATTTATCAACAATAATTTTCGTGTTTATACTAATTCAGATGTTATTGGTGTTGAAATTGGTGGTGCCTTAAAAAATATTATTGCACTTGCTGCGGGCATTACTGATGGGTTGGGCTATGGTGATAATGCTAAAGCGGCATTAATGACTCGAGGGTTAGCAGAAATAGCTCGACTTGGTACGAAAATGGGTGCTAACCCATTAACGTTTTCTGGACTTGCAGGCATTGGGGACTTAATTGTTACATGTACAAGCGTCCACTCAAGGAACTGGAGAGCAGGAAACCTATTGGGTAAAGGGAAAACCCTTAATGAGGTTTTGGACAACATGGGGATGGTAGTGGAAGGTGTTCGAACCACCAAGGCTGCTTATCAGTTAGCCCAAAAGTATGATGTGAACATGCCGATTACCTATGCCCTGTATGATGTCCTATTTAATGGGAAGAGGGCAGCGGACGCTGTAGATGTTTTAATGGCCCGCGGCAAGACGCATGAAATGGAAGATTTGGTTAATGTCTTAGAGGAACGAAATATTGAAGATTAAAAAATGTAGCATAATGGAGAAATAGGGACCATATGTTTTAGGCTGTGTTAAAGCTTATTGTTTATTATGGCACCCTGTTGATTGGAGCGGAAATCAACAGGCAAGTTTAACAGAGCCATGTTTTAAAAAGTTTTTCTTAATAAATGGGCGTTCGGTGAAACGCTTTGTGTCTAGATTGCATACAATGCAACGAAGCAACCTAGTAGTTATACGCAGGTATGGGTTATTTAGTCGTTAAAGCTGAAGTAAAGAATTCGCCCCTCTTTACTTCAGTTTTTTTTTTCTTTCGTTCAAAATTTTTCTAGAAAAGTTATCGCTTGTGATATAATTAATCTTCGAAAAAGGGGGAGTTAAGTTTGTCGCCAGCTATGTTTAAAATGTGGGTCTCGAT
>NZ_JBALSN010000503.1:0-2922 GCF_036966985.1 Neobacillus drentensis
CCATCGCCTCGGTCAACGAAGACCTTCACTTTTCGAGGAGTGATCTTTCCACTCGTCTTGGCGGCAGCAGACGGCTTGCTATATAGTTTTACCACCTTATGTACTTGGAGATATTTCAATGGTCTGGGATTAATATAAACCCATTTCGCCCCTAATGTCGTATTAATGAGGTACCATCCATTTTCACTTTTTTTTATTACCTTTACTGTTTGCGGAACGATTGATCTTGTTTGCTTCATTGAAATGGTTGGCTGGTCATACAAATTAACATCATAGTTAATCTTTAGACTTGATATGATCGGCATATAAGGAAGCAGAGTGAGGTTTTTAGTTCCTCTCTTTATCCATCCATATCCTTTTCCATATTTTATTTTATACCAATCACCCGATTTTGCGGCGATTTCAACATTCTCCTTTAATAGTACTTTTCCTATTTTAGGTGCCGCATTATATGGGAAGTTTTTTACATCAAGCCCAGTTTTGTAAGTTATCTTTCCTTTTACTAGATATGTAGTTTGTACAGGCGAAGGAACCTTAGCAGTAACTTTTGGAACGGTGGTAGTGACTAGTTCATGATGTACGCCATCCCTGCTTGTACTAATAAATTTTAGACCAGCTTGCTTTGCTACTTTTAAGAGAGAAGCACTTACGTAGTGTAATCCATTTAACGGCTTTCCTTTTTTATCTGTGATAATGGCATCAAATGCGATCCCTCTTGTATGAGGGGCTTTTTTACTAGGCTTCGCAACCAATGGTCCCAATTCATGCTTGCTTCTTTCAGAGCGTTTACACTTTGACGAAACACCTGTAACAATTTCATAAAAGTGCTTTTGATATTGATAGGGACGATAGGCGGAATTATATTTGATCTTCCAGCCCTTCGCTTTCAGCAATTTTTCATATTTTATTTTTGCTGAAAGTAGATTGGGATGAACATTCTCCCAAATCACCATTTCACCTTGATCCATTCTAAGTGCAACAGGATCTGTAATGGCGGTTATGCCTTTACATGTTGCAGCGAGGGCTTCACTTGGAATAATCAATGGAAAAATTAGTGCTAATACCATAATATGAATAAAAATTTTGACAAAAAATCTCATTTCTCCTCCTCATAAATTATATTCTGGTTAAATAGGACTATATTATTATATCAAAATTTACATAATAATCTATAATTTTACAAGGAAAAAATGCCCATTACATATTTCCTGCGATATATTTTACGACAAATTTCTACATGCATCGAGTTAAGTCAGCAAATCCGACGAAAATATGATATAATAAATTAACATACTGTAATTTCAGATGACCGTATAGGAAAAACAGAGAGGGTGTTTTCATGGAAGACTTTATCGAAACAGTTTATTTCTTAGAAAATCCTGAAAAGAATATTATTAAATTCGCAACTGGCACCCAGCTGCGCTATGAGGACGTTATTAAAGAGGTTTTTGGCGTGGCGTGTATTAATGATTTGCATATGATGCTTCAATACAATAAGAGCTTTCAGACAAGCATTTGTAACAGCCATGGGATTAGTGAAAAGAAGTTAACTCTTGATAAAATCCTTCGTGTTGCTTCAAAACTTGACATGCTTCGTCTGAAGAAGCAATTAATGGATCAAAAGTATAACAGCATAGATGAAACTGTTCAAGATGGTGATACTCCGATTGACTGCCCATTCGATGCAACCATTAAACTTCAAGAAGGGCTTTTCCAATGGGATGACAGCAATTTTTCATATAACGCAGTTAAGCCTGGTGCCTGACACCTTTGTAGTTAAGAAACTAACTAACAAAGGCTAGGTGCCTTTTTTTTTGGTTCAAGTGGTCCTATCTAAAATAAATGCACCATCCAGAGTAGGGACAGTGCATTTTACGTTTTATAAATAGTTAGAAATTGCGTTTAATTTATTTGGTCCGAAACAATCTAAGTATTTGTTACTCTATTTAAAAAAGTCAACGTCCTTGCAAATGCAACCCTTGCATACTTAGGATGATAAGTAGGATTTGTATCATTGTAAAAAGCGTGATGCGCATTAGGATATACTATGGCTTCAAATGATTTCTCATGTTTCCTCATTTCTTCTTCGAAATCAGGAATTAAGTTAGTAATATTCTTGTCTTCCCCACCATAGAATCCGAGCACTGGACATTCGATATTGGCAATATTCTGATGTGGTGGACGTCCGTAAAATACTATCGATCCCGCATGGTTAGGATCCTGTGTTGCTAGAGCAGCGGAAAGAGCGCCCCCTAAGCAGAAGCCAACAGAAGTAACAGGCATTCCTTTTGTCTTTTGCAATGAATTCCGCGCATAGTCAGCTGAATCTTTTAAGATGCGGATGAATGTCTCAGATTTACTTGGATCTAACTTCCCAAACAGAGTATTTAACGTCATGCGCAGTGTCTCTTGTTTTTCTGATGGATGTTGTAAGATGGCATTCTCACGTTCAGAAGGATTAAACCACGATGTATGTGGAATGGAATGTAAAAAGCTTTTCGCTTCAGCGATCCTTTCCTCACTTAGTTCCTTTGGTCGTACGCCTTGATCAGCAAATAAATCTGGTGCGATGGCAACGTATCCAGCAGTTGCAAACCGCTCGGCAACATTTTGAATGTGAGCATCTACTCCCCATATTTCTTGGATTACGAGTACGGTTGGTCGGGGTTCATTTACAGGCTCAATTGAAGAAATATAGGCGCGTATCTTCCCATTTGTTCCTTTTAAAGATTGCCATTCCGATTGTATCGACATGTTACACCTCACTGTTTTGACTTTTTCTGTATAGATAAAACATACCACTTCCTACATAATTTACCATATTCAGTATACAAATATAAATAAATATAAAAAACAGCCGTTATAAGGAGACGCCTACTATAAAAAAACCTCCCATTCGGTCAGATGAACTATGACCCGAAT
>NZ_JBALSN010000504.1:0-7410 GCF_036966985.1 Neobacillus drentensis
TAATGTAGACGTAGTGAAGTTATTTATAATTGGATTTTATTCCACAGAAATATAAACAGTAAAGGGGCAGTTTGGTTTAATAAGATACATTCCGTCTGTTTAATTGAGTGCCATCTTATGTTATAATGAGTAACTTAGGATAATTACTACTTTACTTATAATTGAACGGATGCCAAGAAAAGCCTCCGCATAGCGATAAAATATGGAGGTGTAAGAGAATGAATAAACGATGGACGATAGGTAAAATTAAAGAATTTGTTGAGAACAATTCGGAAAGTAAGTTGCTAACGACGGAATATAACGGTTTTTCTCAAAAGTTACTATTTAAATGTGCATGTGGTAGCAACTTTGAAAAAACATTAACGAAATTTAAAAATAATAACCAACGTAAATGTGACGTGTGCCAACCGCCAAAAGCGACACGATAAAGTATAGGGAATAAACGAAGTGCCAATTTCTAAGTTGGCACTATTTTTTTTATGGGGGGATAAAAGTGGATTTCACTAAGGTGGAGGTTTAGTCGAATATTCCATCTTATACTAACAGGTGCAAGAGTTTGACAGGGGGTTGCTGCGGAGGATCCTTTCCTTATTGAGCTAAAGGAGCAGGATAGCTAGTTTTCACATAATTTACAATTGAAAGGTGTATATAAATAAGTAAGATTTCCTTATAAAAATTTTTTTGAATTTGAGGTAACTAAAGATGTCCAAAGAGATTTATGTACTTATTATAGCTGTTGGTTTAATCGTTTATGGCGTTTCGCAGTTTATGAGGGGATACAAATATAATAAACACTTGCAAGAAGAAGACCAAAGAACTGGCAACTATGTCAATGGAAACGGTTCTATTTTAGATGAGTTTTTTCGTATTTTAGCCCCATATTTCCCCTTAAAGATTGCAAAATATTTTAAAATGCTTCTTGGCTTAATTCTTATATTTCTTGGAGGTTCACTAGTTTTAGGATTTATTAGCGACCTATTATAGAAATGCAAACATGCGAATTGTTGCACTAACGGGTGCGTTAGTTGGAATAGTCATATAAAAAGACCGACTATATCGGTCTAGTGTGGAACTCCTCAAAAATAGGATAATGATCAAATATCCTGCTTTTTTTCTGTTTCTACAAAAAAACGGCTTCCATATTTGACGTTTAAGCCGTCTTAAGCTACTTAATAGGGTAATAAGTACCTCCTTTTAAAAAGCAACTCTATTTATAGAGTTGCTTTTTCCACTCATTGATGAACGCGTGCGTCGGCAATTTTTCTTTCTAATTCCACGTCAAAAATAGCCTGCCACCTTTTCCCCTCTGGAGAAATCGTCATAAAAACATAAACTTGCCTATTTGGGTGGTAACCATCACCGCCGACCCTGGATTTCCCATATTGATCTGCACGGGATAAAACGTTATTAATGTCTTTTAGGGCTGACATTGCCATAGAAATAAACAAGATGTTACAAATACCTTACGGTAAAGACAACTTAGAATTTGCAGATAACAGAATATCAAGGTACTCTATGCAACTTGGCAAATGTGCAATAACAGGAGAATTTTTGACCTCCGATAAGCTGCACTGTCACCATAGGTTGCCCCGACATATGGGGGGTACAGATGAATTTAGCAATCTTGTAATCGTGCATGAAGATGTACATAGATTAATCCATGCAACTAATGAAACGACGATTGAACGATATAGGAACATTCTTCAATTAGATGGAAAACAATTGAAGAAGCTAAACCAATTTCGAAAAGTTTGTAATTTAATTGCTTTAGTCTAAAAGAATAAGATGGAACGCCTAATGCGGTGAAAATCGCACGTTGGGTGTGGATGTGGATCAGGGGAAAAGATGGAGATAACATCAAAGTCTTACCTATTGCTATTAAAGTAACGGAGCAGAATAATTTAAATTCATTTCTTTACAAAGTTTTTTTATCGATCAAATGTTTTCTGGTTTACCTGGTCATTGGCAGATTAGATTTTTGGGGAGCAAATGGTAATCGAACCTTAACTGGGGTGAATAGACCAAATGTGCTTCTGGTAATATTAATAGCTCCGAATTGGAATAATAATCATGGTAAAGGGGGTGAAAGGGTTGGAAAAATTAATGAAAAACTTGGAACAGAAAAACACGACCGTCATCGTCGTGGATGTGCAAAACGATTATTGCCATCCCGCTGGAGCAATTGCCAAAAGCGGAAGCGATGTCAGCGCGGTCAAAAAAATAATGTCGAGCTTGCAAAGCTTGTTGAATGCGGCAAGAGAGCACTCCGTTCCAATCATCTTTTTGCAGACAAATCATGATAAGTCAACTGATTCCGAGGTTTGGCTTTCACGATTTCCGGATGGTGTCAACCCGATTTGCCAGACGGGGAGCTGGGGAGCGGAATTTTACGAAGTTGCGCCAAAGTCGAATGACATTATTGTGAAGAAGCATCGTTACAGCGGGTTCGTTCATACTAATCTGGAGTCCATATTGCGAACTCTTAAAATTGAAACCTTGATTTTAACAGGAGTCAGCACGAATCTTTGCGTGGAATCAACCGCCAGAGACGGGTTTATGCTAGATTATCGAATCGTGCTCTTGAAAGATGCCTGCGCGGCTTTTTCGCAGGAAGAACACGATATGACCTTAAAAACCGTGGATACCTATTTTGGTATGGTGGCAGATACGGAACAGGTTGTTTCCTTTTGGCGGATGCACGCTCCCCAATCCCTCCAGTTTTTGACCTAAACGGTTGATGGATAGAAAACGACAATGTTTATTTTGAAAAGCCCCAACAATAAAAACAGTGGTAGCCTAGGATGATAAAATAAAGTTCTAGCCTGTCGCTGTTTTATTGATTATTCCTGCATCCCATTTACCTTTTGAACAAACGGGTTAATCCAACTTGAAATAGTATAAGAATATTATAGACACCGGATTGGGGTACGAGTTGAATGGTAATTCACTGTTAATCACAAAACCATAATTTCCTTAGCAAACAGCCATTAGTAAAATAAATGGCTGTTTTTCAATTTAAATTTGTATGAGGTTCCTTCTTCCTATTTCGAATGAATGCGATAAGCAGTAAGATGCTTGGAATGATAATTTGAAAAGGTAAACCTAAATATAATGGATAAAATTCAAATCCTTCCTTAATAAATTCAGCATACGTCGATGCCGTGGTTATGGATGAAAATAAAACAATCATTCCAATTGGAAACGACAATTTTTCCTTTTTTTTTAACTGAAATAGATCTGCTGTACCCTCAACAGCTGCATAAAAATACAGTGTTATTTTAAAAAAACCGCTAATCACTAGGTAGAGCGCAAAAAGAATATCAAGCCGTTCAATAAAATCTGCTAGTTGAATTCTTGAAACGGTTGTTAACAATGGGAAGTTTGAGCGGATATAAAGTTCTGGACCAATGGTTGAAATGGTAATAATTACGGTAATGGTAATATTAATCCCGCTTAAAATCATCCCGCCAATACAAACAAATTTTATTTTCTTTCGTTCATTCACAAACGGGTATATCATCGTGAAAATAAGTATTTCTCCAAAAGGGAATGTAAGTATGCCAGGGAAAGACTCTTTAAATATTGGTTTCCATCCATTTTCAAGAATAGGCTTTAGAAAATCAAAATGGATTAACCCGGAAAAAATAATTAACAGAAATCCTGATATAGCCATAAAATAAATAATGCCAAAATAAATCTGCCCCACTCTTGCGATTACCTCTAAACCTTTATGAATGCCATAGATAATAGTCAGAATCATCAATGTATTAAGGACAAATAACGGCGTATTTGTATAAACCGTTGTTAACAGGAGTTCCCCAAAATCTCGTAATACTACTGAAGCAGTATAAATAAAATAGATGATATAGAAAAAGGCGATAATCCGACCCGGCCATTTTCCAGCTATTTTTTGTATATAGTTGGTCAGAATTAGTTCTGGATAAAATAGAAACAGACGGTAGTGTATAAGGAAGACGATCAAACCACCCGCTAACCCTAATAAAATGGCAATCCATGCATCCTGTTTTGCATTTGCACCTAGACCAAAGAGGATAGAGCTACCCATTTCAAATAAAAATATTAGTACGAAAAGCTGGGCTGCGCTTATCTTAATTTTATCCATTTACTACATTTCCCCTTTGCTAAGGGTTTTTTTGTTAAATGATCCCAAATAGTGATTTTAGTTACTGGCAGCCGCCAATCCCTGACCACTACCGGTTTGTCCAGTTGACACATATCCAGGATTTACAACCTGTACAGGAAAAAGGAACTTTTTATATTCTCCCGGTCAATCCACCCAATATAAGGTAGGTTGTCCAAAAAACACCAAACCATCCGATTGGCATTTAAAAATAAATAAAAATAGATAGCTATAAAAAAATTTGTAGGTTCAATTCCTTATAAAATTCAAAAAAGTGGTACTTTATTTTAGATGAATCTTTGACAATTGGATGCACCTCTGCAGAAACCCTAAAGATCAACTTTTTAGGTTCCTATAAATCAATAATCTTCCAGTTCCAGCTTTGGGTAAGGTTCTGCATACAAATAAATTTTGTGAAGTATCGTACTTAAACAAACGGGTGCTAGAATTAAACAAGGTGTTGCTGCGGTAACATCTTTTTGCTTGTTGAGCTAAGAGAGGAGGTTAAAACAAGAAGGATAATTTTTTATAATCTTGAATACATAATAAAAGTGCTGATTTTTTGGTGGATGTTATGATTGATAATCGAAGTTTAAAAACTAAAAAGTGAGGAGATTGATTTTATGCAAGTTGTAGCCAAAATGTTTTTAGAACAACTCGACATGCATTGCTATGAGAATGAGTGGTTTGCATCCATGGATCAGGCGCTTCAAGGAGTCATCGCAGCTGAGGCAGCATGGACAAGTTCGGGAATCAGCAATTCGATTTGGCAGATTGTCAACCACTTGATATTTTGGAATGAAGACGTGATCCATCGAATTAAGGGCACAGAGAATCCGCATAAAGCAGAAGGCAATGATGAAACCTTTGGAAATCCGGGGGATCCAGAAGACGAAATTGGGTGGGCCCAGACAGTGCAGCGCCTTTATGAAGTCATGAATAAATTAAAAACGGTCATTGCGGACCTTGAAGATGAAAAGTTAGCAGCTCCGTATGCAGCTAACAGTTACTCTATAGAGCGTTTACTCAGCAATATCATGATGCACGATACGTATCATCTCGGCCAAATTGTTCTGTTGCGAAAGTTGCAATCCTCTTGGAGTGGCGTTGATTGGTCCTAACGAATTGAATGAGCTGTTTCCATTAATGCAGAACTTAATTTTTTGATCTTGCCCGATTTCCTCTTACCTGCACTTTCATTCTGTTCTGTTACAAGTTCTGCCCAGGAACACATATGGGCTGTATAGAATATGTAGTTATATCTGTTAAAGGTGGGTGTTTGGATGCTTCAACACGAATATGGATGGGTTCGACAGACTAGAGAAACTCTGTTAGATTTTTGTGGGAAATTAGATTCTAATCATTTTACTCATACAAATGGTTTCGGTTGGCAAAGTGTAAGAGACACATTGGTTCATATAGCAGATTGCTATGTTGCATGGCTTGGCTCATTTGTTTTGCTGAAGACAAATAAACCACTTACTCCAAGGGAAGAATTACATAATCTCAGTTTAGAGGAAATAATAGCACGATTTGAACAAGTAGATTCAATAGTAAATGAATTATTTGAACAACATGGACATAAATTAAACGTGCTAATTGAAAGAGAAATCCCTTGGAGAGATGCATCTGAACTATTATCTATTACTCCCCGTAAATTGCTAATGCACACCATAACTCACGAGTTTCATCATAAGGGACAAATAGTAGCCATGCTCCGTCAGATGGGTTATGAGCCCCCAAATACAGATGTTTTAGGAACAGAAGATTAATATATTCTAGAAGTATTTAGGCGATGTTTAATGGACATCGCCTTTCTCGTTGAGTAAGTTTGTGAAGTTCCATTTCCTCCAAACAATCCAAATTGTGTTGTTAATCTTTCACAGATACTTTTTTCATAGTTCCTTGGAAGACAGTGGTAAGAACAGCTTAATTCCCCGTTTATTAAATGGAAGTATTTTCAAATCGGCTATTAGATGACTAATGTAACCTGCAAAACACGAATAGAAAACACCATCAATCCCTAGCGAAACTTGTAAGTTGGAAGCAATAACCCCAAAGAAAGCAATGCCTAAAATCGAATGGGTATAACTCCGATGAGAAGTAAAGGAAGCAATAATTATGTAAATTCCAAGCAGAATTAACCATTGTTCCCCTAAAGAGAATCCGCCCGCCAGGACAGCGATTCCTGTAATGGTTAACATATGTCTTTGCTTAATGAAGGATGCAACCAATACTATCAAACATCCAATTCCAATCCCCAGCCATCTATCTAACATTGTTTTTTCAAAGAAACTATATAGAATCATTATCATTCCAATAATCATCGCAGAAAGTCGAATCACCTTATGCGACAGAGTAATTTTTCCACGAAGCTTCCCATCAATATCAAGATCAGGCATTAATCCTGAGATACCTCCTAATCCTACAAACAAGAGTGTCGCAGAAGGAGAAGTATGAAATGTATTAGCAACTATAAATCCAGTTGTTGCCCCAATTACCGCGTGTGATGTACCATTCAATTAAATTCCACCTCTATTAATTATTTATGTAGTAAAACAAAACGGACATATCTATATTACAGCAAAACATCTGTTCTGTTTAGAAGATAAATTGATTTTAAGTAAATTTTATAGAATTACAGATTTTCCGAACGAGAAAGCCCATGCAGGACGTTAGCCCGTCTTTAGACATGGGATGATAGTGAGGTCAAATGCGGAGTGCCACTTAAACCGAAAGGTTTGTGGTGCTTCAAGCATTTGAAATTGTCACTGGTTCTTTATTTTTGTTCACCCGTTGCAGTAATTATACTAAACTGATATAATACAAATATGGAAGAATATAGAAGAACTAACACTACCGTATCATTAATCAACTATCATTTTGTATTTTGTCCACGATACAGAAGGAAGATTTTCCTTGATTCTAAGGTAGAACAAAGGTTTAAAGAAATGGTGTATAAAATATGTGAATCTCTAAAAATAAAAGTTGTGGCTTTAGAATGCGACAAAGATCATGCACATATGTTTCTAAACGCACCGCCAACATTAAGCCCTGCAAACATAATGGCAAGAATTAAAGGAGTGACATCTAAACAATTGCGTGAAGAATTTCCGCATCTACAACACTTGCCGAGTTTGTGGACACGTTCTTATTTTGTTTCGACTGCTGGAGATGTATCGAGTGAAACGATAAAACGATACGTTGAAAATCAGAAAAAGCGTAACTAGAAAGGAGCTGATACCTATGGCAAGAAAGAATACACCGAC